>MGUQ01000035.1:20541-23052 GCA_001799975.1 Elusimicrobia bacterium RIFCSPLOWO2_01_FULL_54_10
CCATTCGAGAACCTGTTTCCAGGGCTTGAACCACACCAGATTTTTGGCCTGCTCCGCCCAGAATTTCTGGGGGTTTTTGGCGGCTTGGGCGTAAATGGATTTGGAGCTGATGTGGGCGGTTTTGGCGAAATCTTTGCGCGGGGGAATGACTTTGGCGGCTGTGATTTTGCCTTCAATGTTGCTCATGATGCCTCCCAAATATTAAGGTTTCTCGATTATATCATTATCAGCAAAGAACTGTTTTTCTCCGACTGACGCGCCCCCCGCTTCGCCGATTTTATTGGGTCGCTCAGTTCGCCCGCCACTGCGTTTGGCGGGCTCACAATCGCTCCAGAGGTGCTATGAATAAAATCATCTCGCTGTCTAATCGCGACAGTCTGCGAAAAACAGTTCTTTGCTGATGATAGTGTCGCGAGCGGGAGATGCTTCGCAGCGCCCTAGCGGAAGGGGAGGCTCACCGATCAAAAGTCCGGTGAGGGGAAACCACGGGAGGGTTTCCCCTCATAAGAATGGGCGCTAGAAGCATCTCCCGCAAGCGACTACTATTCTTCAGCATAAACCTTTTCCAGCACCCACTCGAGAGTTTTTTGATTGAGGCGGATTTCATAGACATTGGCGCCATCCGTCACCGAAAAAAAGAGGAGGGGAACATCTCCCTGCCTGGAGCGCCAGGTGTGCTCCACGGATTTAATTGTTTTCTTGTGACGCCCCCAGAAAAACCATTTTGGCGTGACGCGGGGGCCCTCAAAAACAGCCCCCACTTTGATTTTTTCATCCACGTCTATAATTTGCATCAATACCGCCGGATTACGCTCACCACTTTGCCCACAATGACCGCGCCGTCGTCTTCCGAAGGCCCGCGCACGGGAATGGGACGGTATTTCTCGTTGGCGGGCACCAAATACAGCCCGCCGGAGAACGCGCCGGAGGGCCGCAGGCGCTTCAAATATTTCACCGTGGCCTCATCTCCAAAGCGCGCCACCACGATGTCGCCTTCAGAAGCCGTTTGCTGAATGCGTACAATCACCAAGTCTTTGTCGCAGATGCCCGCGTTCACCATGCTGTCGCCTTTCACTTTGAGGGCAAAGATTTTGCCGCGGTCCGAGCTCAAATTTCCCACAAGGGAGGCATCCAGAGTGAGCATGTCTTCGCGTTCTTCCGCCATGGTGGCCACGGGGCCGGCTGGCACGCTGCCTAAAATGGGAATGCGGAAAACGGGAGAGGGGGGCAAAAGCCGGAACCCTTTCTTTTTGAGTTTGTCCAAATAGTAATTCACCGTGTTGGGGGATTTGAAGCCCGTTTTTTCCGCGATCTCGCGGAGCGAGGGGGGCTGGCCGTGGGCGTCCGTGAGATAAGTGAGCGCGTCCAGGACTTTCTTTTCTTTGCCGGTCAGGTTTTCCATGAGGGTGCCTCCTTCAGAATTAGGACAACTGTCCTAAGTATATAGGACAATCGTTCTAATGTCAATATAAGTAACTTGTTAATTAAAAATTCAAATGATAGGATAAAACTAAATGAAACTTATTACTGATAAATTGGCCTTGCAACTTGAAGAGATCCATCAAGACCTCCAGTGGATAATTCAGAATATAGCTACTAAAGATGATGTCAAAAAAATAATCGATCGCATCGAAAGTTGCCTTTCCCGCCTAAGCCCGCTCTGAAACCCCTTCTCATCTACGACGGCGACTGCCACTTCTGCAAGCGCTGGATTGAGCGCTGGAAAACCCTCACGGGAGACGCGGTGGATTATGCGCCCTCCCCAAAACCCATCACTGCCGTTCAGCTTACGGAACCCGACGGCCAAACCCTGGAAGGAGCGCAGGCGGTGTTCAAATCTCTGGATTATGGGGGGAAGGGAGCGGGCCTATGGTTTTACGATAACTTCCCGTGGTTCGCGGAAGCCAGCGAAATTTTTTACGGCCTTGTAGCCCGCCACCGTAATTTCTTTTCAAAACTCACCGACATCTTCTGGGGAAAAAATCTTCAGCCGCCCACTTATGTCACATCTTCCTGGCTCTTCATGCGGGCGCTTGGGATCATCAACCTGATCGCCTTCATTTCTCTCGGCTCGCAAATTGAAGGTCTCATCGGCAGCGGGGGGATTTTACCGCTCACCCCTTTTCTGGACGCGGTTAGAAATCAATATGGGAGCCAGTCTTATAATTTACTGCCCACCCTTTTCTGGTTCAACTCGGGCGATGCCGCAATTCTTCTTGCCTGCAAAGCCGGGATCGTCCTTTCAATCCTTCTTATTCTGGATTTGGCTCCCTGGATTGTTCCCGCAGTCCTCTGGGCGCTTTATTTGTCGCTCTCTCTGGCGGCCAGAGATTTTTTGTCCTTCCAGTGGGACATTCTTCTTCTCGAAATCAATTTTTTGGCGATATTTTTGAACGCTCCGCGACTCTGGCCGCGCTTTTGGAACCCTTCCGGGCCGTCCTGCGCCGCACTCTGGATTTTGCGGCTCGCGCTTTTCAAGCTCATGCTTCAATCGGGACTGGTGAAACTCTT
>MGUQ01000035.1:23062-23518 GCA_001799975.1 Elusimicrobia bacterium RIFCSPLOWO2_01_FULL_54_10
ACGCAACATGGAAAAACCTCACGGCCCTCACCTTCCACTACGAAACCCAGCCCATCCCCAACGCCGTGAGCTGGTTTGCGCATCATCTGCCCGCGTGGTTTCACAAAATTTCCAATGCTGGAATGTTTGGAATTGAGATTTTTGTGCCTTTCCTGATTTTTCTTCCGCGACGCGCAAAGATTGCGGCCTTTGCCGCCCTTGCCGCGTTTCAGCTCCTCATCTTCCTCACCGGAAATTACTGTTTTTTCAACCTGCTGGCTCTGGCACTTTGTCTCCTTCTTCTGGACGATCAAGCCATCGGGCGGTTTTTGCCAAAGCAAAAAGTTATTTTTTCTTCTGAAAAAGCGGCTTCCTGGCTGGAAAAATCCCGAAAAGCCGTTTTGGTCCCTGCCGCAATCCTCCTCATCTTTTTGAATTGCGTCCAGATCACAGGAACATTCTACCGCCGGAATTATC
>MGUQ01000036.1 GCA_001799975.1 Elusimicrobia bacterium RIFCSPLOWO2_01_FULL_54_10
AATTAACTTTTTCTAAGCCATTACCTTGGAGACGATAAATGTCATTCCACCAGTCTTCCGGAATTTTTCCTTCCTTTTTTAAACGATTTTTGTGCTTTTCGTCAGGATTATTATCTCCATACAACCCACTTTCACCAGCCCCCCGCCCTGTTCTAGCAATGGTTTCCTCAGAGTATTTAATAGCAACATCTTTCCAATTGAAAATTGGATTGTCCAATTTGCTGTAGAGATAAATGTTGTCATGCTTTCTTACGAACCTGTCTTTCGCTTGGGAAGCACCCGTATAACACCAGATCACTTCATTTCTTTGATTCTTGCTCCCAAATATCTCATCTAGAACTAACCGGATATGACTATTGACTCGCCAATCGCTATGCACATAGATACTTCCCTCGTTGGACAATAGATCGCGCATCAATGAGAGGCGTTCATATATCATGGCAATGAAGCTGTCGGCGCCCTTGCCCCAGGTATCGTTGAATGCAATTTCTTCCAAAACCGACGGGGCTTTTGTGAATTCCTCATCGCCCACCTCGATCTTCATCGAGAAATCCGCGCCCACATCAAACGGCGGGTCGATGTAGATGAGCTTGATGCCCCCGTTTTTCTCAATTTCTTCCCGCATGGGGCCGTTCTTTAAGCTCGAAAGGATCAGCTTGTTGTCGCCCCAGATGAGCTTGTTCGTCCAGCCCTTGAGCTGTCTGCCGCGCTGGTCCAAATCGAAGAGATCTAATTGAAGTTTAGCGTCTTTTGACTCCGTCCGTGGCTCGTCCACATGCTCGATGACCTGAAAAGGCAATACCGCGTTACAGACCTCGTTGGTCTTGCCGTTCCACACCAGCTCCATCTGTTGCTTGTCTCCAAAAAGCAGGAAGCGGTAGGCATCCGGCAAGGGCTTGCCCGCTTCCAAATATTTGACGATGTCGCGGATTTCGTTGTCGGAAAGCTTCATCAAGCGGTAGTATATCACTTGCCAATGGGACGGGCAATAACTCGGTAAAAATGTTAAGATTTTTAGAATATGAAAGGTTCCAGCATCATCGGCGGAGAACTGCGCAGGCAGAGGATGGGCACCGTGCCCAAGGGTTTGAACACCCGGCCCATCTTGGCGCGGATCAAGAAATCGCTTTTTGACATTTTAAAGGCCCGCATTGAGGGCTCGCGGTTTCTGGATTTGTTTGCAGGCAGCGGCTCCGTGGGGCTGGAAGCGCTTTCCCGCGGGTCCGCGAAGGTGGTTTTTGTGGATTCCAACTCCTATTGCGCCAGGTGGATTGAGACCAGCCTCTCCAAAATCGCCCAGCATAACTCTGCTGTCTTTAAGTTGGGCGAAACGAAAGTGATGCGCCACGACATCCGGGGCGGCTTGGGCTGGCTCCATGAAGAATTTGACCTTATTTTCTCCGGCGCTCCTTATAAGGATGAGAAGGGCCATCCCCTGGCTTTCGTCCAATTCCTTCTTGAAACCATCCAGAAACATTCGCTTCTGGCCAAAGACGGCTGGTTTATCGCCCAGCATTCCGTGAGGGAAACATTTAAGGCTCCGGAAGGATGGGATTTCTTCCGGCAGGAGCGCTACGGGGACACTTACCTTTCCTTCTTCCGCCATGTTCAATAAAATCAGATTCTGGTTCCGGCGCTTGTTTGCTTCCAAGCCGCCCATGGAGCTTTCATTCTCCAGAATTTCCGCTTACCGGTTTTGCCCGTGGAAATACAAGCTGGTGTACATGGACGGCATGAAAACCCCGCCCACGCCCCAGATTTCTTTGGGGCAAACCGTGCACCGCGCCCTTGAAGAGTTCCACAAGGGCGACGGGAAATATTTGGATGATCTGCTGGAAGTTTACGACAGGGTATGGGTGAACGAAGGATTCACAGACCCCCAGCAGACTGTGCATTATTATGAAAAAGGCGAGAAGATGCTCAAGGACTATTTCGAGTGGTTCCAGCTGCGGAAATCGCAGGTGGTGGCCATTGAGCGTGAATTCCGCTTCCCCGTGGGGCGGAGGATATTGCGGGGCATCATTGACCGCATCGATAAGCTCCCAGACGACACCTATGAGGTGATTGATTACAAGACGCATGCCGAGATGTGGGAGCAGGACAAGATTGATTCGGACTTGCAGCTCACGCTCTACGCCATGGGCTGTGAGCAGATTGTAAAAGCCCCGGCCGCGGCGTTGAGTTATTATTTTTTGGCGCACAACAAGGTGGTCACCACGAGCCGGAGCCCGCTTCAGATCAAAGACGCGGAAAAAGAATTGGAAGCCGTCGCTGTGCGGATCGAGAAGGGAGATTTTACGCCGGACACCAAAAAATGCCCGAGGTGTGATTTCAGGGCGAGTTGTAAATTTTCAACGGTCAAGCCCGCCGCAGCCGGGAAGGCCGTGGCATGAGCCGGCCGCTCACCGTCATCAAAATCGGCGGAAGTCTGCTCGAGAAGGGGAATTTTGAGCCGTTGGTGCGTGCGCTCGTTCCGTTCCTCAAAAAGAACAAAGCTATTCTTGTGCACGGCGGCGGCAAGGAAGTGACCGCTCTGGGAGACCAGCTCAAGGTGGAAAGCCGTTTTGTGAACGGTCGGCGCTTCACGGACGACAAAATGATGGCGATTGTGGAGATGGTGCTTTCCGGCAAGGTCAATCCGTTTTTGGTGGGGCGGCTCAATTCCATGAAAATTCCGGCCTTGGGACTTTCCGGCCGGGACGGCGACATTGTCAGGGCCAAAAAAGTGCCAGGATTGGGACGAGTGGGTCTGCCCTCCGCGGTGAACAAGCTTGCGATAATGCGGATTCTTAAATCCGGCGATGTCCCGGTTTTTTCTTCCATTGCCTCCGACGGGAAAGGCGGTGCGCTGAACGTGAATGCGGACGAAATGGCCTGCGCTCTGGCCATGGCTTTGAAAGCGGCGCGGCTGATCCTCTACACGGATGTCCCGGGCATTTTGGATGGCTCCAAAAAAACCATTCCCCGCATCACGGAAAAAAGCGCCAATGATTTGATCCGCAGGAGCGTGATATCCGGCGGGATGATTCCCAAAGTCCGCTCGGCGCTCCAAGCCTTGAAGAAAGGCGTGCGCGAAGTTCAAATTCTGGAAGGAAAACTGCCCTTGAACAAAGCAAAAGGAACAACCCTTGTGCGGAATTAGCGGAATTTTCCGCTGGGACGGCGCGCAGGTGCCGCAAGACCAGCTCAAGCGCATGACGGACATGCTTGCGCATCGCGGCCCGGACGACGAAAACTATTATTTCACGGCCGAGCCTCAGGTGAACGTGGGCCTGGGATTCCGGCGGCTTTCCATTATTGACTTGTCCGGCGGCCGCCAGCCCATGACCACTTCTGAGGGCCGCTGCCACATTGTGTTCAACGGAGAAATCTACAATTTTCGCGAGCTGAGGGCGGACCTGGAAAAGCGCGGCCGCAAGCTGACGAACAAATCCGACACGGAAGTGATTCTTCACCTCTACGAAATTTTTGGCGCTGACTGCGTGCTGCACCTGCGCGGCATGTTCGCCTTTGCCATCTGGGACTCCAAGTTCAAATCGCTTTTCATGGCGCGCGACCGAGTGGGCAAAAAGCCTCTGTTTTATGCGCTCAAGGGAAAATCCCTCATTTTTGGCTCCGAGATGAAAGCCGTGCTGGCGTCGGGTGAAATTGAAAGGAAAATCCGCACGGAATCCATTCCATTATATTTGGCCTATCAGTTCATTCCGGACCCCCGCACGATTTTTGAGAAAATCTACCGTTTGCCGCCCGCGCACACGCTCACGGCAGATTCCAAAGGCGACATTCGCATCAACCAATATTGGACTCTGCCTCAAACCCCGAAACATACCATGACGGTGCCGGAGATGGAGATGGAAACCGTGGGGCTCCTGCAAGAGGCCACAAGGATGCGCATGATTTCAGACGTTCCGCTGGGAGCTTTTCTTTCCGGAGGCATTGATTCGAGCGCCGTGGTGGGCTGGATGGCCGAAGCCTCATCCAAACCCGTCAAAACATTTTCAATAGGCTTCGAAGAACAGGATTTTTCGGAACTTCATTTTGCCCGTATGGCAGCTGAGCGTTTCAAGACAGACCACCATGAATTTATTGTCAAGCCGGAGACCGTGGACATTTTGCCAAAGCTGGTGTGGCATTATGACCAGCCTTTTGCGGACCCTTCGGCGCTCCCGTCCTATTATGTGGCGCGGGAAACCCGCAAGCACGTGACCGTGGCCTTGAACGGCGACGGCGGCGATGAAACCTTTGGAGGATATTTGAGATATCAGGCCGACCAAATTTTTTCGGCGTTTTCTCACACGCCCAAACCGCTCCGCAAGGCTCTGGCCTGGGTCTTGAAAGAGACCTTGCCTGCGTTCAGCTCCAACCGCCTTCTGCGGCGCGTGCTTAAAGCTGCCTCTGTGATGGGCACGGATCCGCTCGAGTTCAACTTTGAGATTTTCAGCTATTTTGACCAGCAGTCGCTCCTCGACATCGCCGACGGGTCCTTGTTGTCTCACGCCAAAGAAAATAAAGTGTATAATTATTTTTCAGCGCTCTACGGCAACACGGACTCCAGGGATTTCATCGACCAAGTGCTGGCCTGCGACGCGCACGGATATCTGCCTAGCTGTCTCCTCGTTAAAATGGACATTGCGTCCATGGCCAACGGGCTTGAAGCGCGCTCGCCGTTCCTGGACCACAAGGTGATGGAATTTGCGGCAAAAATCCCGTCCGGAGAAAAAGTGGGCATGACAGGAGGCAAGAAGATCTTGAAAAGCGCCCTCAAAGGGTTTTTGCCCGACGCGATTTTGAACCGCCGGAAAATGGGCTTTGGCGTCCCTCTGGCAAAATGGTTCCGGGGCCCCCTGGCGGGATATTTGGAAGAAACGATTTTGTCGTCCCAAGCCAGGCAAAGAGGGTACTTTAAAATGGACCGCGTGAAAAATCTGATTGATGAACACAAGCAGGGCCAAAGAGATAATGGCTATAAACTTTGGGCGCTCCTCACGTTTGAAATTTGGCACCAGGTTTATATGGACGGGAGCTTGAACCCCCAATGACCATCCGCCCGACGTCTGGAGTGAAAGGCTACATCAAGCACGCGGAGGGTTCCTGCCTTTTTTCGATGGGCAACACCAAAGTGCTTTGCGTGGCATCCGTGGAAGACAAAGTTCCGCCCCATGCCGAGGAAAAGAACATCGGTTGGGTCACGGGGGAATATGCCATGCTGCCCCGCGCGGGCGACCGCAGAACTCCGCGCGGCCGCGCGTCCACCGGCGGGCGGGCTCAGGAAATCTCCCGCCTTGTAGGTCGGGCTCTGCGCGGCGTTGTGGACCTGTCCAAGCTGGGCAGGCGCACCATCACCGTTGATTGCGATGTCATCCAAGCAGACGGCGGCACCCGCACGGCCTCCGTAAACGGCGGCATGGTTGCCCTGGCCTTGGCGCTCAAAAAACTGCGCAAGGGCGGGGCTCTTCCCCAATGGCCGCTCAAAGGCTTTGTGGGTGCCGTGAGCGTGGGCATTTATAAAGGCAAGCCTGTATTGGATCTGGATTATGTGAAAGACAGCGGCGCCGACAGCGACATCAATGTGGTGATGACGCACAAAGGCGAACTTGTGGAAGTCCAGGGTACCGCGGAAAAGGAGCCTTTCAGCGAAAAAGAATTTTTGACGCTTTTGCGCCTGGCCAAGGGTGGCATCCGGAAAATTATTGAGGTCCAAAAAAAACTCATCGGTCCCATGCCCAAATCATGAAAAATAAACTCGCGCCCGTATTTCTTTCCCTGGCTTTGACGGGTTGCTCCATGAGGCTTATGGCCTTGCGCACCACGGCTGATCTTTTGGAAACGGGCGTCACGGCCGTTTATGAGGAAACCGATGTGCGCTATGCGCGCGAGGCCATGACGAGCCACTTGAAGCTTCTGGAAGCGCTTCTTAAAAACGATCCTAAAAATCCCAAACTTCTTTTTTCCCTGACCCAGGGGTTTGGCGGCTACGCGTTTCTATTTATTGAGGATGAAAATCCGGAGCGGGCCAGGTATTTTTATTTAAAAGGACGGGATTACGGCCGCAGGCTGCTCGCCATCAAGCCGGAGGATGCTCCCGCATTATTTTGGACCGCCTATTGCTGGGCCGGCTGGGCGGCCTTGAGCCTCACAAACCCTGACGCCATCGCGGACCTGCCCAAGGTGGAGGCCATGGTGCGGCAGGCCGAACAATTGAACCCGGGATATTTTTATTCCGGAGCGGACCAGCTTCTTGGGGCCTACTATGCGTCCCGTCCCAAGATGTTCGGGGGTGATCTGGCGAAATCCAAATCCCATTTTGAGAATGCCGTCAAAAAAACAGATGGGAAATTCCTGATGGCGCAGGTGCTTTACGCCAAATACCATGCCGTGGCCGCTCAGGACCGCAAGCATTTTGAATCGCTGCTCGATGGCGTGATTACGGCTCCGGCGGATGTTCTGCCGGAACAGGGGCTTCCCAACCAGGTGGCCAGGGAAAAAGCCAAACGCTTGCTTGGAAAAATCGATGAACTGTTTTAAAGGCCCGTTCCTTTTTTCGCTCGCTTTTTTTGCGGCTTCGCTTGCGCAGAGCGCCGCAGTTGTCAAGTTCGCCACTTTGGCGCCCGAGGGCAGTACCTGGATGAACGTGATGAAGGAATGGAACCAGGAGCTGGAGCAGAAGTCCGGCGGGGAGCTCAAATTCAGGTTTTACGCGGGCGGCATTTCCGGCGATGAAAAGGACATGGTGAAAAAAATCCGCTTTGGCCAGCTTCACTCCGGCGGATTTACGGGAGTGGGATTGGGGGAGATCGCGCCCGAAGCGAGGATTCTGGACGCTCCATTCCTGTTCAAAACATCCGCCGAAGCGGACCACATCTATCAGGCTTTTGACAAGGAATGGCGCGGCGCGTTTGAAAAGAACGGGTATGTTCTGCTGGGTTGGGCGGAAGTGGGATTCATCTATTTCTTCTCTAATACCCCTGTGCGGAACCTGCAGGATTTGAAAGGCGTGAAGATGTGGATGTGGGAGGGGGACCCCATCGCGGAGGTTTCGTTCAAGACCATGGGCGTCCATCCGGTGCCGTTATCCATCACCGATGTCATGACTTCACTCCAGACAGGCTTGATCGACGGCGTCTATTCCTCTCCCCTGGCCATTTTGGCGCTGCAATGGTTCACCAAAACAAAATTCATGAGCGATTTTCAGCTGGCCAATGCCTCGGGCGCGGTGCTCATCTCCAAAAAATCATTTGACGCTCTTCCTAAAGTCCAGCAGGACCTTCTGCTCGCCACAGGCAAAAAATACCTCTCCCAGCTCACTCATGCCAGCCGCAAGGAGAACATCCAGGCCATTGAGGCCTTGAAGCGGAACGGCATTCAGGTCACTTCGCTCCAGTCCCCTGACGACGCCCGGAAATTCGAGGACATGGGGCGCTCAGCCCGCAAGGCCCTTGTGGGGCGTTTGTACTCCCAGGACCTTTTGGACAAGGTCGAAAAATCCCTGCAGGAATTCCGCTCCAAACCCAAGAAGTAATCGTAACCGCTTGAGCTTCGCTAAAAAAATCGAACAAGTCCTGGCCCGCATTGAGAAAACGGGGATCGTTCTCATCCTTTCATTGATGGTGGGGCTTTCTTTCGCGCAGGTTGCCCTGCGCCTCTTTTTTTCCATGAGTCTCCTTTGGGCCGACACATTTCTTCGCCACCTGGTGCTATGGGCAGGTCTTCTGGGCGCCTGCGTGGCCGCGGCGGAAGGAAGCCACTTTGCCATCGATATCTTAAAAAAGCGCGTTCCTGCATCCCTGAAGCGGCCGCTATCCGTTTTTACGAACATTTCGTGCGTCTTCGTGCTTGCGGTTCTTTCAAAAGCGGCCTGGTCTTACTTCCGGGATGATTTGGAGACGCAGTCGGCGCTCTTCTCCATCGGCGCGCTTCATGTCCCCACCTCCTGGATGACCCTCATCATCCCTGTGGGTTTTACCCTTCTCGCGGTTCACTTTTTTCTTGCGATGTTTTCGGAGAAAGAATGACCGCGGCGCTCACGCTCGGCGTCATCATCTTAGTTTTCCTGGGGTTCCCTGTCTTCACCGCCATCGGCGCGGGCACTCTGCTGGCATTCCGCAGCGCCCAGCTGGACTTTTCGCTCATTTTTGTGGAGCTCTACCGCCTGGCCTCCATTCCGGCGCTCATCGCCATCCCGCTTTTCACTTTCGCGGGCTATGTACTGGCGGAGAGCAAGGCGCCCGCTCGGCTCTTGAACCTGGCCAACGCCCTATTCGGCTGGCTTCCGGGCGGCCTGGCCATCGCCACTTTGTTTTCAACGGCACTTTTTACGGCTTTTACCGGCGCCTCCGGCGTCACCATCATAGCTCTGGGCGGTCTTCTCTACCCCATGCTCCTCAAGGAAGGCTACGGCGAAAAATTTTCGTTGGGATTGCTCACCACCACGGGAAGCCTGGGGCTTTTGTTCCCGCCGTCTTTGCCCATCATCCTCTACGGTCTCATCGCCAAGGTGAGCATCGACCAGCTTTTCATCGCGGGCCTGGTGCCTGGCCTTCTGTTGATTGCCATTCTTTCCGTCTATAGTTTTTTCCAAGGCGGCAAGATCGAAAAGGCGCAACCCTTCAACTGGGCCGCCCTCATTCGAAGCGTTAAAGATGCCATATGGGAAATTCCACTGCCGTTCATCATCATCGGCGGGATTTATGGAGGCCTTTTCACCGCCACGGAGGCTTCCGCCATCATGGCGTTCCATGTGGTGGTCGTGGAATGTTTTGTCTATCGCGACTTGTCCTTCGTGCGCGATTTGCCCCGGGTGACGGTCAAGAGCATGGAACTCGTAGGAGCCATTCTTGTGGTGATGGGAATGGCGCTGGGCTTGACGAATTATCTCATCGACGAACAGATCCCCATGAAAGCGTTTGACTGGGTGCACCGCTTCATCACCGAGAAGTGGCTGTTCCTTGCGGCCCTCAACATTTTTCTGCTTGTGATGAACATGATCGAAATGTTCTCCGCCATCATCATCGTGGTGCCCTTGATTGTCCCCGTGGCCATGCAATATGGCATTGATCCGGTGCACCTGGGCATTATCTTTCTTTTAAACCTTGAGATTGGATATATGACCGCTCCGTTTGGCCTGAATCTCTTCCTCTCCTCGATGCGCTTTGGCAAACCCGTCACTCAGGTGTACCGCGCCTCGCTTCCTTTTTGGTTAATTTTGTTGGCAGTCCTGGCCCTGATCACCTATATCCCGGGCTTGAGTCTCATGTTTGTGGGGCCCGCATGAAAATTTTGGTGACAGGCGCCACAGGCTTTGTGGGCTATCACGTCGCGCGCAAACTCAAAGAAAAAAACCTTGGAGAGATTTTTTGCCTGGCCAGGCCGGAAAGCGAAAAGAAATTTTTGATGGAGCTGGGCGTTAAAATTGTGGAGGGGGATTTAAGAAACCCGGAAAGCCTTGAACAGGCTCTGGAGGGCGCCGAAATCCTTTTTCATGTGGCCGCGGATTATCGTCTATGGGCAAAAAATCCTGAGGAGTTGGTGCAGAGCAATGTGCAGGGAACAAAAAACATTTTGGAAGCCGCCAAGGGTGCGGGAGTCAAAAAAGTTGTTTATACCTCCAGCGTTTCCGCGGTGGGACGGCCGGAGAACGGATCCGGA
>MGUQ01000037.1:0-1528 GCA_001799975.1 Elusimicrobia bacterium RIFCSPLOWO2_01_FULL_54_10
TTCCTTCCTTTCGCCACCGCTGCAGGTGGTGCATGATGATGCCCATGTCCTTTTTGGAGACGGGCGGGCCGGACGGCACAGGATATTTTTCGGGGTGCTGGACCATGTCCATGGGAAAATAAAACTTTTTTGCCACCCAGAGGATGGAAACGATGAGAACAATGGCAAAAATGAGGTTCAGCATATGGCTATTATATCAGGATTGGAGTCTCTGAAACCTTCTTCATGAGAAGCGGCCCGGCGTTTTTCATGGCGTGCCCCACGCTCATGCCGGGCGTGCGGAGCGCGATCACCTGGGTAACGCCCAATTTATGAAGTTTTTCATGTCCTGCTCCCGTTTGGCCGCAGAAAACGACCAAAGGAATTTTGTGTTTGGACGCCATCCTGGCCACGCCCCAAACTGTTTTCCCGTTCAAGGTTTGCGCGTCCACTTTGCCTTCCCCGGAAACGATTAAATCGGCACTTTTAGCGCGGTTTTCAAAATCCAACGCTTGAAAAACAATTTGAACGCCGGGCCTGAGCTTGGCGCCCAAAAAAGCCGCCGCTCCAGCTCCAGCTCCGCCTGCCGCTCCTCCGCCAACGATTTTTAAAATATTGATTTTTAAATCGCGGCGGGCGATTTTAATCAGGTTCAAAAAATTGCGCTCGATTTCTTTAACCATGCGGGGCGTGGCCCCCTTTTGCGGGCCGTAAACCCGGGCGGAGCCATGTGGCCCGCAGAGTGTGTTTTTAACGTCGCAGGCGGCTAAAAACGCAGTTTTTTTAAGCCGCGGATGAATGAGAGACGAATCTATTCGTGCCAAAAATTTAAGTCCCCCTGCACCCTCTGGAATTTCCCTGTCGCTCTTGTCCAGAAACCTGTATCCCAGAGCCCGCGCCATTCCAGTTCCGCCGTCGCTTGTGGCAACGCCGCCCAGTGTTAAAATTACTAACGCTGCGCCGTGATCGAGGGCTTGTGCAATCTGGATGCCCGTGCCACGGGAGCTGGTGAGCATGGGATTTCTTTTGGGGGGAGGCACGAGCGCCAAGCCCGAAGCCTGGGCCATTTCCACCACGGCGGTGCGCCGGTCCGGCAGCATCCCCCAGCGCGCGGTGATTTTTCGGCCGAGAGGGTCTGTCGTTGCGGCCGAAAAACCCCTTCCGCCCGCGGTGAGAGCCTCTAACGTCCCTTCGCCGCCATCGGCGAGCGGGATCTTGATGAGCCGGGCGGAAGGCGCCGCCTTGCGCAGGCCTTTGGCAATCCAGTCGCAGGCGGCCCGCGCGCTAAGGCTCTCCTTGAAAGAGTCCGGAGCGATCACGATTTTCATGGGTTTAAAATTTAAGAGGAAGTTCCGGGGAATACTTCCAGACCCGCTCAGAAGCGTGTGTCTGGTGGTTGGCGGCCCGCGCGAGCAGGAACAGCAAATCGGAAAGCCGGTTCAAATATGCGAGCGTCAAGGGACTGACCTTGGAGCGCATGGCCAGCTGAACCGTGCGGCGTTCTGCGCGGCGGCAGATGGCGCGGACGGACTGTGCCAAGGTGCCGATG
>MGUQ01000037.1:1560-11058 GCA_001799975.1 Elusimicrobia bacterium RIFCSPLOWO2_01_FULL_54_10
TGGGGACTTTATTGACGGGATCCTCATTTTTCGGGTAGTGGTGTTTCAACGGGTGAGGAATGGTCCGGTTCTTGATCAAATTGCCGGATAAGTCGGAGCCGATCACAAAAAGATCGGCCTGCACCTTTTCCAGAATGGTCTTGAAAGTTTCCCGCATTTCCTTCGAGTCAGAGTCCTTAAGGATATATTCCGTGAGCGACAGGAGAAATCCCATGAAAGAGTTCAGTTCGTCCAGAGAACCTATGGCCTCGATCCGAAAGGAATGTTTGGTGAGGCGTCCGCCGCCGAGCATTCCGGTGGTCTTGGAGTCTCCGGAACGGGTGTAAATCCTGGCCACGGGGAAGAGTTTTAAGGAAGCGGATCGTCCTGCACATAGGGCAGGTTTTTTTTCATCGCGATCTCGGCTTTCATGAGCTCATTGCCCACATAAGCCGCGTGCTGAAAAGTGGAGACCAGTTTTTCTCTCATGATGGTGTTATAAATTTCCTCGGAATTTGAGCCTTCGATGACGAATTTCAGGGCGTGATCTTCTCCGTAATATCTTGCGCGGATCATTTGCTCCTCCGGGAAAATCTTGACTGTAAAGAACCCCTTGGGGTCCATTTGCCACTCTTTACGCGAATCGTAATGAGCCCGGATGACGGGAACATTATCTTTGTCCTTTTCTTTGGTGGGATTGATGTTCAAGACGCTCTTGGCCGTATCAAAGTCGAGGACATCGATTGCATAAACAGGACAAATAAGCGCGGACTCCTTGTAAGACTTTAATTCATTTTCGTCAATCACCCGCGTGAATAATTTAGGATCATGGCTGCTTTGAGCCCCATTTCTTAAAACCGCTTTATTATCCGAATCCTTTTTCCATAATTCGGGATGAATTCCCATGCATTTTAATGCGCCAGTACAAGTTTCACGGTTATAAGAAACCACATATTTTTTCTTCACAGTAGTTTCTTCCAAATTAATTCTCCATGAGGTTCAAAATGATTTCTCGGCAAAAAGCGGGCAAATCATCCGGCGTTCTGGAGGTGATAAGGTTTTTGTCCACTTGCACTTCCCGGTCCACGTATTTGGCCCCCGCATGGATCAGATCGTCCTTGATGGCGGAAAATCCCGTGACGGTGCGCCCTTTCAAGATCCCAGCAGAGGCCAGCACCCAGCCGCCGTGGCAGATGCAGGCCACGGTTTTGCCGGCGGAGTTCATTTCGCGCACCAGCATGAGCACGGATGCGTGCCGCCTTAAAAAATCAGGCGCCCAGCCGCCCGGAATCACCAAGGCGTCCAGGTTTGCGGCTTTGAGCTTGCCTGCGGTGGTTTGAGGCGTCACCGGATAGCCGTACTTGCCCTGATAGGACGCCGCGGTGCCCGTGCCCGCAAAAACGACAGAAGCGCCTTCTTCAAGCAGTCGAAAATAGGGAACCCAGACTTCCATGTCCTGGTAGTGATGCTCCACAAGTATGGCGACTTTTTTTCCCTTGAGCTTCACAGGCCGGACCTCACAGATGCGCCCACTAAGCCCAGGAAAGCATCCTTGGAAGTGCAGAGCAGGTAAGGATTTTTAATTTTTTCATCTTTCATGCTGGATTGAGGCAAATCTCCATAAAAATGTCCGGGGAAAACCATCGTGTCATCCGGCAGTTTGGCAAGCACATGGGTGAGGGACTCAAAAAGTTTTTCAGGATCTCCCCCGGGCAGGTCGCTCCGGCCGCAGCCGCGGACAAAAAGCGTGTCGCCCGAAAGCAAGCGATTGCCCGCCAAAAAACACTGGGAGCCGGGCGTGTGGCCCGGGGTGTGAAGGCAGGTGAGTTCCACATTGCCGATTTTTACTTTGTCGCCCGAACGCACCTTGCGCGTGTTGGAGGCGGGGAACCGGCCAAAAAGGGATTCGCCGTGAGCGCCCAGGGATTCCGTAAATTCAGCTTCATCGGCGTTGACATAAATGGGAACGTCCGCGCGGGCCAGAAGGTCTTCAATGCCGTTGCAGTGGTCATAATGAGCGTGGGACACGAGCGCCCCCGTGATTTTCAAATTTTCCTTTTCAGCGGCTTTAAAAAGCGTGTCGATCTGCCAGGCGGGATCCACCAAAAAAACTTCGCGGCTTTTTGCGTCGCCCACAAAATAAACGAAGTTAGCCATGGGGCCAACTTCGATTTGGCGGAAAATTAAATCAGGCGGAGTGCTCGGCACGGGATTGGCATGAGATGCAATACCGGGCCCAGGGCATGGCTTTCAAGCGCGGCGAAGAAATGGCTTTTCGGCAGGATTCGCAGATGCCGAAATCTCCTTTCTCGATTTTTCTCAACGCCGCCTCGATATCATCCAGAATGACGCGCTCGCTGTCCTCCATTTCGAACAGGAGCTCGCGCTCGAAAGTTTGGCTGGCCACGTCGGCTTCATCGCCCACGTCGTTCGAGAGGGTCTTTTCGTTGTGCGTGACCATTTTCAGGATAATATCGCGCTTTTTTTCCAGGACGTCCTGAAAGCGCTTGAACGAATTTGACGAAACTTTTCTAACAGTAGTTTTCTTCTTCATGGCAGCTCCTTCGGTTTAGTAAAAATCAGCCGACAACTTTGACGGTGCGCAGGGTGTCCGTTTCCTGTCCGCTCACCCGCAATTCCTTCTGCGACAGGTTCATGAGGTAATCGCAGATTTCGCCCGTGATGCGCTCGCCCGGGATCAAGACCGGGATGCCGGGCGGATACGGGGTGAGCGTCTGCGCGGCGATGTGGCCCGCGGCTTTTGTCAACGGCACTCGTTTGGTTTTTTTCGACAGAAACACTTCCCTGGGCATCATCACCATTTCGGTGGAGAGCGAAGGGATTTGCAAAATCCAGTTTTTGGCCTCGCCGTGATATTTGTGGTCGATGTCGGTCAGTGCGCGGGTCAGCGCCTCCACGTCGGTGCGCTCCGTGCCCACGCCCATGATGGCGATCAGATTGAAAAGATCCGCGGCGTCAACCTGGATATTATATTCTTTTGCGAGAATCGCATCCACTTCTTTTCCGGAAAACCCGCTCTTGGTGACGTTGATGGTGAGCTTGGTTACGTCCAGGTCATAGCCGCGGGCCTGGATTTCCTTGCGCGTGAAGGAAAAAAAGTGCCGCGTGGTGTTGATGCGCTTGCGGCCTTCCTCCGCCATTTTGATGACGCGCTCGAAAAAGGTCTCGCCGTGCAGAACAGCCTGTCGGCGGGCCAGGTCGATGGAGGCTAAAATCAGATAATTGGGGCTGGTGGTCTGGAGCATGGAGATCACTTTGCGCACGCGGTTGGGGTCCAGCAGTTCGGAATTGAAGTGCAGCACGGAGCCCTGGGAGAGGGCGGAGAGGATTTTGTGCGTGGACTGCACGCACATGTCGGCTCCGGCTTCCACGGCGGAAATGGGCAGGTCTTCGTGAAATTTCAAGTGCGGGCCGTGGGCTTCGTCCACCAGAAGCACTTTGCCGTAGCGGTGCACGATTTCAGAAATCTTCACCAGGTCCGCCGTCACGCCGTTGTAGGTGGGGCTGGTCACAAAGACCGCCTTGGCTTCGGGGAACTGGATCATGGCCTGCTCGATCTGGTCCGGCGTCGGATCGAAAAGGATGTCCAGGTTTTGGTCCACCTTGGGCTGGATCCAGATGGGCCAGATGCCTGCCAGAATGATGCCTGCCAAAATGGACTTGTGCGCGTTGCGCGAGACGATGACGGAATCCCCCGGGCTGCAGGCGGTCATGAGCATGGCCTGGTTGCCCACAGTCGAACCATTCACGAGAAAGAAGGAGTGTTCCACGCCGTAGGCCTCGGCCATAAGCGTTTGCGCCTTCTTGATGGAGGAGACGGGGTCATGCAGGGAATCCACTTCGGGGAAGACCGTGACGTCAAAATAAAATGCGGATTTTCCAACCAAGCCGCGCAGACGGGGGTCGATTCCCCGCCCATTCTTGTGCCCCGGGGTGTGGAAAGAGATGACTTTTCGCCTGGAGCGAGCGTAAAGGTTCTCAAAAATGGGTGCGCGCGCTTGCCTGTTCATCGGAATAGATACACC
Organism: Elusimicrobia bacterium RIFCSPLOWO2_01_FULL_54_10; assembly: GCA_001799975.1. Classification (GTDB taxonomy): domain Bacteria; phylum Elusimicrobiota; class Elusimicrobia; order 2-02-FULL-39-32; family 2-02-FULL-39-32; genus 2-01-FULL-60-11. Next base: position 5,586 of record MGUQ01000037.1, read on the forward strand.
GGCTTGCCCTCCGAAATAACGCCTTTTTCCGCGTCAAGCATTTTTCGCAAGTGCAGAGGAATGCGGAACAGGCCTTCGTGCGTGGAGCCGTCATAAAAACTTAAAGGGCGCACTCCGCGCGCGCGGAGCCTTTTTTCCGTTTCCCCCGCGGTCAGGCGGAGCGGGTCTTGCGCGGGGCTTTGGGCGCAGAGCAAAAATGCCCAGGGAACGTCGAAAGAGGGGATGTGGGTCGAATACGAGCGGACGATTGGAAAAACTTTTCGCAGAGTGCTGGAGAGTTTCAGGTGGAGACCAATCTGAAGAAGGCTGCCTGAGCCCGCCTGTAACACAAAAATGCCGTCCGGCGAGAGCTGCTGCGCGAGCTTGCGGTAAAATTCTACCGTGTACAATTCCTGAGCGGGGCCCGCTTCCACGGGAGAAGGCAGGTCCGACACAATGACATCGAATTTTTCTGAAGTTTCTTCCAGATATTTTTTGGCGTCATCGATGACGACATCCGCGCGCGGACGGTCAAATGCGCCCTGGTGCCAGGAGGTCATGTGCTTTTTGCACCAATCCACCACTTCCCCGTCGATATCCACCATCGTGGCTTTGGTCACCGTGTTGTGTTTCAAAATTTCGCGCAGAGTGGCCCCTTCTCCCCCGCCCAGAATGACCGCTCGGCGCGGGTTGGGATGCGTCACAAATGCCGGATGAATGAGCGCTTCATGATAAATGAATTCATCTGATTCGGCGGATTGCAGCTCGCCGTCCAGGATGAGACAGCGCCCGAAAGAATAGGTGTCCGCAATCATGGCGCTTTGAAATTTTGTTTTTTTCTTCACGAGGATTTTTTTCAGGCGGTGGCTGTGGGTTTCGTTGGGGGTGAGGTGTTCCTTAAACCACAGATCGGCGCGCGCGGCCATTACAGCCTATGACCGCGGTTCAGAATGCCCCGTTTCATTTCCATGGCGGTGGAATGTTTGGCTTTGAGGTTCTTGTTCAAATATTTGTAGGCGTGCCAGGGGTTCACGGAAGTTCCGCAGGTGTAGATGTCCACGGAGGCCAGGCCATGCTCCGGCCATGTGTGGATGGCTAAGTGTGATTCTTCGATCACCACCACGCCGGAAATCCCGTGCGGGCTGAAGGTGTGGAAAACGACGTCCACGATGTGCGCTTTGGCCGCGCGCGCCGCTCCCACAAGGATGCCTTCAATGGTGCTCAGATCCGTGAGCGCCTTGGGATCGCAGCCATAATATTCGACAAGGAGATGCCTCCCGAGAGATTTCATAAAATTTTTTTGCGAGTATCGTAAATTATAGGTTTTTTATGAGTGAAGTCAAGGAAAAAAATGATACGATAATTTCCTCATCATGAAAAAAATCGCCGTGATTCATCACAGTAATCAGTTCGGGCTGGGCGGCACCGAAAAAGACATGCTTTTGTTCCTCAAATACATGGACAAGAGCGTTTTTGATGTCCATGCCATCGCCCGCAAACATCCGGTTCCGCTTCACAGGGTTTATTTGGACCGCATCCGCGGCGCCATGGGCAGCCGCAAAGCGCGTTACCGCCTGGAACAATACCGCGTGAGCTCCATCCGCGCCCCGGACTTTGTGAGAGAACTTGGCGAAGAGCGCGTTCATTACTACACTCCGGGATCTTTGGCGCCCTTGCTGAAAAAACTTTCTCCTCAAATCCTTCATGTTCACCATAGCGGAGTGTCTGAGCCGCCCATCAGCAGTCCGGATGCGGTGGGTCACATTCCCTTAATCTTCACGATCAACGGGTTCGGATTTCAGGACACAACCGAACATGATAAGCGCGTCAACAAAATTCTCTTCCCCTCTTATTTTATTCAAGAAAAGGTGGCGCTCTGGGGCAAGAACGACCCGCGCTGCGGCGTGCTCTACTGTCCCATTGAGAAGCCGCATTCCAACGGAAATTTGCGAGCCGAGCTTTCTATTAAGGAAAACATTTTTGTGATCGGGCGCGTGGGTAGGAATGCTGATGATATTCATGATCCCATTTCGCTCAAGGCTTATAAGAAAATTGAAAACGAAAATACATTATTTTTGGCTCTGGCCCCCCCGCCCAACATGGTGCGGGATGCAAAAGAATTGGGAATCAAGAACATTCGTTTTCTGGAGCCCACAGTTGATGAAGTCTGGCTCTCAAAATTTTATAACACGATCGATGTGCTGGCGCATGCCCGCACGGACGGCGAGACATTCGGCTGCGTGATTGCTGAGGCCATGATCCATGCCAGGCCCGTGGTGACGCATCTCTCGCACCTGCGCAACGCCCAGGCTGAGCTTGTTCAAGACGGGATTTCAGGCTTTGTGGCGCCCCAGCACGATTTTAAGGCCTATGCAGGACATTTGAGAACTCTGATGAGCGACAGACAAAAATGCAAAACCATGGGCCAGGCGGCCCTCAAACGCGCCCTGGAGAACTTTGAGGCGGGTTTAATTACAAAGAAGCTGGAAAAAATGTATTTGGAAGAACTGAAAAAGCGCGGAATCGCTTCTTAATGAGTGGTACGTGTTACAGCTCAAGTCTGGCGCGGACAGATTGAAGAGACACAGTCTTTCCCTTTCTTGCGCGGTTAATCATCTTCCAGAATTTTTCAGACCTCTCAAGCAAGAAGTCTTCAAGATCATCTTCAGTGATGGCTTGTATGGCCGCAACGGGTTTTCCCCTTCGAGTCACGATTACGATGTCTTTCTTTGCGGCCCTCACTGTCTGAGAGAAGTGGTTTTTTGCCTCAAAAATGGTCACGGTTTTCATCAGTCATCTTCCTCCAAATAATAATTTAACGTTTCCCTCTTGTGCAAGATGGCGGTTACATAGACGGTAATTCTTTCGATATCATAAAAAATTCGGTAATCGCCTTCTCTCAAACGATAGGTTGATCTTTGCCGGCCCCTTAGAATTTTGATCCTGGGAGGGCTGGGTTGGTCGGGATTTACGCTCAAATGCTTTTGTATTGAATCCAATATCTGGACCGCATAGAACCGTTTTATTTTTTTGAGCTGTTTTATGGCTTCCGGTTTCAGCTCAATGCGAAACATAGCATAATTATGCTATGAAATCATAATTATGTCAAGAATCAAACCAGCAGCCTTAAAGCGCTCCCTGGAGAACTTCGAGGCGGGTCTCATCACCAAAAAAATAGAGAAAATGTATTTCGAGGAAATTGAAAAGAAAGAAATTCCAGTTTAGACTTTAGCATTGCAATTTGGAAAACTATCTACTATATTCCTGTTCATGGAAGCTTTTTTCGATGCCTGCCTCGAATTGGCGGTCGGGAGCATTATTATCTACATCCCTTATGTCATATCATTGCTGATTATCATTCCGCTTTGGAATAGGGTTCAAACATATTTTGAAAGGAAAGTTGTGCGGGCGCTCCTATTTGCGCTTATTTTTACTCCAGCGTCAGCACTTCCCTCTTATGGGGGATTAATGCTGATTCCTTTTCCTTGCTTACTGATTTTTCCATTTGGCCTATTGATGACAATCCCTGCAGTGGCAATCAATTGGGTATTATTTTGGATTGCGATGGAGCTGGACGAAAGCATCCTTTTGCGGTCCATAGCCTACGCTCTGATGCTTGCAACATGTACTGTTGAGGGTTCTCAGCGAGCAGTTCCTTGGATCAGCGGTCTTTCCCTATTTTATGGTGTTAAAACCACCATTTTTAACCTTGCTAGCATGGTATCTTTGCTTATCTTTTGGGTTGTTGCTTATTTAGTTTTAAGGATGAGAGAACAAGAAGACTAATGTGACATATAATTCGACTTTCCTGCGTCGTGCGATTCTCTGGTATTATTCAATCGTCATTGGGACAATTGCCGTTTTGACCATTTTTTTCCCGTACGCATTTAGTAGCATGGACTTTGGCCCATCCAGCGGTACATTAATTACTCTTTTTGTTTTCTATGTGCTTCCTTTTGGATTTCTCTACTTTTTTGCCCGTTATAAATCTACCTCTGCCGATCTAGGCTTTATTGTTTTCTTAGTCTGCGTGTTTGCCATCCGCGGTTTTTACAGCATTTTCGCACAAGTTTACAGAAAAAGCGTCATCCCTCAATGGGAACAGCAAATTCAGGATTGGGTGAATGAAGAGAAAAAGGTCTCTGTTGAGGCACATCTTGAAGATGCTGACCAGGATGGATATGTTGACAAGTTTGACTTCACTTGCAGGCTAGATCCCAACTCTTTTTTACCGGATGTGGATGACGGCCCCGGCTATGCTTCAGGCTATTTTATCATCGCCGAGGTTCTGCAAAATGGAACGCTTTATCAGCCCTATCCTGTGCTTAATACACGGAGCAAGGTCATGCAGTTGTATCTCCTCCGCAATGCAGCAGCAGCGCAGGTCGCGCATGAGCTCGATCAGCTGGACGGAAAGAGAATCAAAGCTTTTCACCATGAATCCATGAGATTTTCACCCGCAAAGGAGATTAAACCGTTTAATTTTTCGATATCTAGTGAAAATTTTATCCTTTGCAATGCGGGCGATAGAATCGAGGTTGTTCTAAGTTTTAGGAGGGAAATTTATAGGCTGCCCAGATTCGCGAAAACCGCGGTTTTTCTAAGCCGATGGGCATGGGGTCCGACAAGATTGGACGGCTATGACCCAGACATTCACTTGCGGGCATTCGACTTAGCCAAGAAAATAATTTCGTACAGTTTCATTATTCGGGATGTCCGTCCAACCAGGGGTGTTGCCATCACCCCTCTTTAACAATAGCAGCTTTGTATATAAATATTCCCTTACCAACTGTCTGCCATCTAAGCATATTGAGTTAATCTATTCACAAGTTTAGATTTGATGACACCTCTTACCATCAATAGCAAGTTTAAATAACCGGCTTCTGCACGGTCACAACGCGCTCGGATATGGCGAATGTGCCGGCGGTCACATGATGAATGGTCTTGGCTTTCTCGATGATGAGCCCCTTGCCATCCCACACTGACTCCTCTACTTCCGCGTAAACCACCTTCCCCACATAGAGATTAACCCCTTCATAAGGATGGCTGCCAATCACCTGGCACTCGATGTGGCCCAGGGATTCCTTAAGGAACGGCGCCTTCACCGACTTTCCCGGCATGGCATGAAGCCCGAATTTCTCAAACTTATTGACTTTATTGCCGTGGTAGCGCCCACAGGCCAGCACCGCCTGCGCATGAGGCTCGCTCATGAGGTTGATGGTGAATTCCCTGGTTTCCTTGGCCAGAATATCCGTGTAGATGCCATTTTCCAATACGGTCATCATGAGAGGAGGGTCGTTGTTGAGCGGCATGGTCCAGTTGATGGGCGCTACATTCTGCCTTGTGCCGTCGCCTGTGGTGATCAGGTTGCAGGGGCCGTGGTTGATGAGGTGGTAGGAATTCTTGGGTTCAATCGCCAGGCGCATGGAAACCGTCATCGTATAAAATGATAAAATTATAAGCAAATGGACGAAGAGACCAAGATCCGCGAAAT
>MGUQ01000038.1:0-4260 GCA_001799975.1 Elusimicrobia bacterium RIFCSPLOWO2_01_FULL_54_10
TGCGGTGCCGAGAATGATTTGGAGTATTTTCGACATATTTGGGAAGCCCTGAAATGTTAAAATATAGCGCATCGAAAAGCAATGAAAAAAAGAATCGTCGTTAAACTGGGCACCTCCATCCTCACCCAAAGCCGCGGAGTGAAGAATTCCGTGCTGCAAGCTTTGGTGGGGGAGATCTGCGCCTTGAAGCGCAATGGGGCGGAATTTATTTTGGTCACCTCCGGCGCCATCGGGGCGGGAATGAAAGAACTGGGTTGGAGTAAGCGGCCCACGGACATGAACAAAAAACAGGCTGCGGCCGCCGTGGGCCAGGTTTCCTTAATGCACATTTATCAGCAGCTTTTTATTAAACATCATGTGAAGGTGGCGCAGGTCCTCCTCTCGCGTGGAGATTTCAACGACCGCAGGCGCTATGTCAACGCCCAAAGCACACTCAAAACCCTTTTAAAACTTGGAGTGGTGCCCGTCATCAACGAAAACGACACGGTCTCCATAGAAGAAATCCAGTTTGGCGACAACGACCGCCTCTCCGCGCTTGTATCAGTCAAAATGCACGCGGACTTGCTCATTATTTTGTCCGATGTGGAGGGGCTTTACGGTTCATTGTCCACGCGGGATCTGATTCCTCTTGTGGCCAAAATCACGCCCAAGATAGAAAAACTGGCCGGCAAGGGTTCCGACAGCGGTTTCGGCACGGGCGGCATGGCATCAAAAATTCTGGCGGCTAAAATCGCCACGGCCAGCGGAGCGGCGGTGGTGGTGGCCAATGGCAGCCGCAAACATGTTCTTCAGGATATTATTGAAGACAAAAGCGTGGGCACGCGTTTTGTCTCTAAAAAATCTCTTTCCGCCAAAGAACGGTGGCGGCTCAGCTCTTCGCTTCTAAAATCATGGAAATCGGTATAGTCGGCCTCCCCAATGTGGGGAAGTCCACACTTTTTAACGCCTTGACTCAGGGCCACGCCGCCTCGTCGAATTATCCTTTCACCACCATCGAGCCCAATGTGGGCATTGTGGGCGTGCCGGACGCGAGGCTTGCGCGCCTGACAGAGCTTTTCAATCCCGCCAAAGTGACGCCAGCCACAATAAAATTTGTGGATATTGCCGGCTTGGTGAAAGGCGCCTCTGAAGGCGAGGGCTTGGGTAACAAATTTTTGGCCCATATCCGCGAAGTGGACGCCATCGTGCAGGTGCTGCGGCTTTTTTCAGATCCGGACGTGGTGCACACCATGGGCCATGTGGATCCCACCCGCGATGCTGAGGTGATTGAGACCGAACTCATTCTGGCAGACCTCCAATCTGTAGAGAAACAAATCGACAAAGCCGGCAAAGACATCAAATCCGGAGACAAGGACGCCAAGGCGCGGCTTGAGGTTTTGGAAAAAGTTAAAAAAGCCCTCAACTCCGGCAAGGCCGCGCGGCTTTGCGGGGCTACTCCCGAAGAATTGAAGCCCTTGGCGCTGATCACAGCCAAGCCCGTGTTATTTCTGGGAAATGTGGACGAGACCGCGATTGGGGACAATACCCCTCACGCTGAAACTTTGAAAAAAATTTCGGCACCCCGGAACGCCAAGTGGGTGGTGTTTTCTGGAAAACTCGAGTCCGAGCTCAACCAACTTGGAACTGAAGAGGAAAAAAAGACTTTCCGAGCCGAGCTGGGAGTCACCGAGACGGGCCTTGAAAAATTAATCCGCGAATCCTACCAGCTTTTGGACTTAATCACATTCTTGACCGCCGGCCCCACAGAAGTCCGCGGCTGGACCGTGGAGCGGGGCAGCACGGCCGTGCAAGCCGCCGCAAAAATTCATACCGATATTTCGAAAGGCTTCATCAAGGCCGACATCTGCAAATTCGCCGACATCGACCGCCTGGGGAGCGAGAAAGCCATCCAGGAAGCGGGCTTGAAACGCTCCGAAGGCCGCGATTACGTCATGCAAGACGGCGATGTTTGCTACTTTCATTTTCGGGGCTGAGCCGTGCATCATATTCATCCAGGCTTCCCATTTTCTGCTAAAATGGAGAAGTTGGCGCAATGACGCGGATACTGAAAGATTTTGAAGGGCGAGCCATACGTTTAACTGACGAAAGGCTTAAGCACATTCTATCCCATCCGGAAATGAAGGGCTTGATTCAGGCTATTGCGCAGACCCTACAATTTCCCCAAAAAGTTATCCGGTCATTGAGTGATTCTGATGCACGGCTTTATTATCGATACTATCTGGGAACTATCGTGAATGATAAGTATCTGTGCGTTGTTGTTAAGAGCAGCCGCGATGATGATTTTGTCTTAACGGCTTATCTGACTGACAGCATTAAAAAAGGAGAAATCCTATGGCCAAAAACAAAGTAAAATTGTGGTACGATTCGGAAGGGGATTATCTGGAAGTCATGTTCCAGAATAAACCAGGCTTCTTTCGCCAAACATCCAATGACCAGGTGATGAAAAAGGTGGATGCAAAAGGCACTGTACTTGGTTTTTCCATATTGAAGGTCAGCAAACTTCGCAAAAAACCCATCGATGTTGCCTTTGCGGCGTAAAGGCCGCGAATATGTGATGCAAGACGGCGATGCTTGCTACTTTCATTTTCGATGATTAAGGCACTCTCCTTTTTTATTGCATGCAATATACTTACACTTACGGTTTTAATATATGCCAATGAAATGAAGTCGGAGCAGTCCAAAGAATCAATCCAAGCTCTTACTCTCAAACTGAAGGATATTCAATCCCCCATCCACTCTCGATTAATGGCAGCAATCTCGTTCCTGAATGCTGGTACGGAGAACCCTGAAGTTATTTCTGTTCTTCGAGAGTCCTTAAAATCGGGAGATCAATATGACCGTGTCAACGCGGCATATAGACTAGGGAGAATTTCAAAAAATGAGGAGCAAATACCTTATTTGATTGAGGCGCTTAGTGATGGGAGTTTGAAGGTCCGGGCGAGTGCTGCAAGTGCTTTGGGGAATATGGGCCCCAGTGCAAAATCGGCAGTTCCAGAACTTATAAAAGCAATGAAGTACAAAAATTTATATTTACGATATGTTGAAGCAAAAGATGCCTGGTCAAAAAAATTTGGCGTTGTGAATCTTGGTACAAGCGGGATCATGTATGAATGGTGTGCTTCCCGAAATAGTGCCGCAGGAGCCCTGAAAAAAATCGGGTCTCCTGAGGCCATAAAAGCCATTGAAGGGTATGAATCAAAACAGCCGGCCCAAGCTAATCCAGGGGCCGACCTATACACCAGAATCCTTAACATCTTTCGATGATATCTGAAAAACTTGCTAAATATGGTCAGCTTTTAGTATAATTATCAACCCATGACTGAAATGTACGAAAGCATTTTTATCTGCCCGGGAGAGCTCGCGGACGACAAAGTCCAGGCCGCCCTCGACAAAACGAAAGCCGTCATCAGTCGCGGCGACGGCAAGATCATGACGGCCGAACTCTGGGGCCGCCGCCGCCTGGCATACCCGATCGAACGCTCTCGCGAAGGGCATTACGCCTACATGATTTTTTCAGGCCCGTCACAAATCCCCGGCGTTCTGGACCGCCACTATCAGGTGAGCGATTCCATTCTGCGCGGCCTCACAGTCAAAATCGATCCTCGCCATCTCGACAAAATCAAGCCGTCTCTCAAGGCGCTCTCTGAAGAAGGCGCGGCCGTTGCCGCTCCAGCAGCAGAAGGCGTTCCTGCCGCTCCCGCAGCGCAGGAATCTTCTCCCCAGGCACCGGCTTAAAAGGTCTCAAAGGGGGGCATATGAGCATGTTGCGGCTTCATCAAATCAATGACGTCAAGCTTGTGGGGCGCCTTACCCGCGATCCCGAACTCAGATTTACGGCCAAAGGCCAGGGCGTGTGCCGATTTGATCTTGCAGTCAACCGGCGGTACAAAGACACCTCCGGCGAATGGAAAGACGACACTTCTTTTGTTCCTGTTGTGGTTTGGCGCGAAGCCGCGCAAAGATGCGCCGACCGCCTCAAAAAAGGCAGCCCGGTATATGTGGAAGGACGTCTCAAATCCCGCAACTGGGAAACAAAAGAGGGCCAGAAGCGCACCAGCCTGGAAGTCAACGCTCTCCGGGTACAATTTTTAGCCAAAGTGGAAGGTGAGCCCGACCACGATGAAACCGCGGGAGAGCCCGTTGCCGCAGGCGTTGCAGCACCCGCTCCCGCCGCTGCCGGGGACGAAACCCAGGACGACGACATCCCGTTTTAAGAAAGGAAAGAAATAACTAACATGGCCACTACAGAAACCAAACCCC
>MGUQ01000038.1:4267-9392 GCA_001799975.1 Elusimicrobia bacterium RIFCSPLOWO2_01_FULL_54_10
TCCCACATACGGCTCCAGGCCTCCCATGACCGGGGGCCGTCCTGGCGGCGTGCGCCGTCCCGGAGGCCGCTTCGGCAAGTCGTTCATGGCCAAGCGCAAAGTCTGCCGCTTCTGCGCGGACAAAATGGATTACATCGATTTCAAGAACATGAACCTTCTGCGCGCGTTCATCACGGAGCGGGGCAAGATCATCTCTTCCCGCACCACCGGCGTGTGCACCAGCCACCAGAGGGGCCTGATGAAAGCCATCAAGCGGGCGCGCAACATTGCGCTCCTTCCCTTCTCGGCCGTCTAGTCATCCTGCCTGATGCAAGTCATCCTCTGCGAAGACATCGATAAAGTGGGCCTGGCCGGCGAAATCAAAGCCGTCGCCGAGGGCTTCGCGCGCAATTTCCTTTTTCCCAAAAAACTGGCCTATCCGGCCACCGCGGGCAACCTGAAAAAGTGGGAGTCCGAAAAACACGTCCGCGAAGTGAAGCTTTTGAAAAGCCTCGAATCCGCCAAAGCGCTGGCCGCGGAACTGGGCAACATTTCCCTGGAAATTCCCGCGCGCGCGGGCCGCGAAGGCCACCTTTTCGGCAGCATCACCAGCCCGGCCATCGCCCAGGCCCTGCTTAAAAAAGGATTTTCCGTGGACCGCAAAACCATCGAGCTTGCGGCTCCCATCAAAAATTTGGGAACCTTTGAGGTTCCCGTCCGCCTGCATTCCCAGGTGGAAGCCCGGCTGAAAGTGGAAATCACCCGATCGGCGGAATCGGCCGTACCGGCGTCATAAACAGAATCATTTTTCCAGGGGGCTCGGCCGCAAGGCGCAAATCATGACCCCAGCAGATTCACTCCTCTCGCCGTCCAAAACATACCGCAGCCCCGCCGGGGACGCTTCTTCTCTGGATCTTAAAGTCCCGCCCTATTCCGAAGACGCCGAGCGCGCAGTCCTGGGCTGCATGCTCATCGACAAAGAATCCCTTGAAACCGCCGTGGAGTCCCTCACAGACCAGAATTTTTATTGCGGTCCCAACGGCAAGATTTTCTCCATCATGAAAGACATGGTGCTGGCCAGCAAAGTGGTGGATGTCATCACCCTCTCGGACGAGCTGTCCAAGCGCGAACTGCTCGACACCATCGGCGGCGCCGATTATCTGACCCAGGCCATCAACGCGGTCCCCACCGCGGCCCATATCAACGACTACATCCGCATCGTCAAAGAAAAAGACATTTTAAGAAACCTCATCAACGCCGCCAGCAAGGTGGTGGGGGACTGCTACAAGACCACGGATGATCCGGACCGCTTGCTGGACGAAGCGGAACGCCTGATCTATTCCATTGCGGACCAAAAACGCAGCAGCACCATGACGCCTCTCTCCGACATGCTGCACGGCATGATCGATCATCTGGAAGCGCTCCACAGGCGGGAACAGATGGTCACGGGCGTTCCCACGGGATTTAAAAAATTCGACGAGCTGACATCGGGACTTCAGCCGGGCAATCTCATCATTTTGGCCGCGCGGCCCGGCGTGGGCAAAACCGCGCTCGCGCTCAACATCGCCCTCCACTGCTCCATCGCCAGGAAGCTGCCCGTCGTTATTTTTTCCCTGGAAATGAGCCAGCAGGAAATCGGCATGAGGCTGTTCAGCTCGGTCACCAACATCCCCCTGGGCAAGCTCCGCACGGGGTTTTTCAAGAAATCAGACTGGCCCATGATCACTCGCAAAGCGGAGGTCTTGTCGGATTCCCCCATCCATCTGGACACCTCCTCCGAACTGACCGTTTTCAACATCCGCTCGGCCACGCGCCGGCTGGCGCGCAGGCTCAAAGCCAAGGGAACGCCGCTCGCTCTCGTCATCATCGATTATCTCCAACTTATGAGCGGCTCGCGCAAAAGCCCGGAAAGCAGACAGACGGAAATTGCGGAAATTTCCAGATCATTGAAAGGCCTGGCGCGCGACCTGAATGTGCCGGTGCTGGCCCTGTCGCAGTTGAACCGCTCTCCGGAAGAACGCGGGCGCGAAGGCCGGCCCCAGCTGTCGCACCTGCGCGAATCCGGCGCCATCGAGCAGGACGCGGACTTGGTGGCTTTCATTTATCGTGAAGGAATGTACAAAACTGACCGCACTCCTGAAGACATGCGCCGCGCCAAACTCATCATCGCCAAGCAAAGAAACGGCCCGCAGGGAGACATTGACCTCACCTTTGTGGATGAATGCGCGCGATTTGAGAATTTCGAGTCCGAAGAAGTGTGAAGCGCCCCCCAAAGTTTTACCGCCCCGTCTGGGCCGAAATCAACCACAAGCACATCAAGCACAATTTCCTGACAGTGAAAGCGCGGCTGTCGCGCGGCACGGGCATTCTGGCCGTGATCAAAGCCAACGCTTACGGCCATGGCCTCGTTTCCGTGGGGCGCACGGTGAGCCGCCTGGGGGCCAAATTTCTGGGAGTGACTTCCATTGAAGAAAGCCTCGATTTGAAAGCGGCGCGCATCAACACTCCATCCCTCATTTTGGGCAATATATTTCCGTTCTCGAACCTTGAAACCGCCGTCAAGAACAATATCCGCATCTCGCTGGCCAGCGTGGAAGCAGCCCTCCAGTGCGACAAAACCGCCCGGCGACTCAAGAAAAAAGTCTATGTGCACGCCAAGATCGACACGGGAATGGGCCGCATCGGCGTGAGCGCGCGCAACGCCGCGGCCTTTGTGGAAAAAATCCGCTCCCTTCGTTCGGTGGTTTTGGAAGGCATATACACTCATTTCGCCGGGGCTTATGAAGACTCTGAAACCACCCAAAAACAAATCCATCTTTTCACCAGTCTTCTCAACGCATTGAAGGCCCGCGGCATTGAAATTCCTTTCATTCATGACGCCAACAGCGGAGCGATTTTCAAGTATCCGCAGGTGCAGTTTTCTCTTGTGCGCCCGGGCATTTCTCTTTTCGGCGTCTGGCCAGTGGCCGGTCAAACTCCGTCTGATTTGCGGCCCGCTCTTGCCTGGAAAAGCCGGATCATTTATTTAAAAAATGTTCCCGCAGATACTCCGGTGAGCTACGCGGGCACCTTCCGCACGGCGCGCCCTTCCGTGATTGCGACAGCGGCGTTCGGGTATGCGGACGGGTTCAGGCGCTCATTTTCCAACAAGGCCCAGGTGCTTGTAGGAGGGCTGCGGGCGCCCGTGGTGGGCCGCGTCACCATGGACATGACCATGCTGGACGTCACCGACGTTCCGGACGTCAAAGTGGGAGACGAAGTGGTCATCCTGGGGCGGCAAGGCGATGCTGTTCTTCCGGTGGAAGAGCTGGCGCGCTGGGCGGACACCAGCCCCTACGAAATTCTTTGCGGCATTGCGTCCCGAGTGCCGCGCGTGGATTTGCACGCCTGATGCTGAGCCCCAACAACCCCGTTGTTATCGCGGCCCGCAAGCTCCTGGACGTTTCCCAAGCCACAGGGGAAGTGGTGCTTTTAATCCGGCGGACGTTTTCCTGGATGGTCCGCGCTCCCATCGAGCGTAATAATCTGCTTTATCAGATGGTGGAAATGGGCAACCGTACTTTTCCTGTGGCGTCGCTGACGCTTGTTTTCACGGGCATGGTGGTGGCCCTCCAGACTGGATTTTCCATGATCCGGGGTTTCAATGAACCGCTCTACATCGGCACCGCTCTGGGCCACTCGATTTTTAAAGAGCTTTCCCCCGTGCTCACGGGCATGGTCTTTGCCGGCCGGGTAGGCGCGGCTATTGCCGCCGAGTTGGGCACCATGAAAGTGACGGAACAACTCGACGCGCTCTACACTTTGGGCACCAACCCGGTCAAATACCTGGCCGTGCCCCGTTTTATCGCCGCCATCACCATGCTGCCGCTTCTGGTGATTTATGCGGACCTGATGGGGGTGATTGGGGGCTATATTGTGGCCATGATCCAGCTCCGGATCCCCAGCACAGAATATATCGATGACATCACCAACCTGGACTTAGACATCGTGCTGCACGGGTTCCTCAAGTCCTTTTTCTTCGCCTTGATTATCGTCGCAGTTTCATGCTATAAAGGTTTCACGACGAAGGGCGGCGCCGAGGGCGTGGGCAAGGCCACAACCGCCGCCGTGGTCATTTCCATGGTGATGATTCTGATTAGCGACTACTTCGTTTCGGCCGTGCTGGTGTCTCTGGGGATTGGATGAGCGAGCCCATCATCCGGGTGGCGGGCCTTCAGAAGTCCTTCGGGGCCAAGAAAATCCACAACGGAATTTCTTTTTCCCTTGAAGAAGGCGAGACGCTCACCATCATCGGCGGCTCGGGCACCGGCAAGTCTGTGCTATTGAAGCAGATCATTGGCCTCATCAAGCCGGATTCGGGCGGCATTTTCGTGGAGGGGGAAGACATCACCCAGCTGGACGAAGACGAGCTGCAAAAAGTCCAGAAAAAAATGGGGTATGTTTTTCAGGAATCCGCACTTTTTGATTCGCTGTCCGTAGGGGAAAACGTGGCGTTCGGCCTGCACACCATCATGGATGCGGAGAAGCCGCACGCGCTCAAAATCGCCCGGCAAAAACTGGCCATGGTGGGCTTGAGCGGCATTGAAGAATTGCGGCCGTCCCAGCTTTCGGGCGGCATGAAAAAACGGGTGGGGATTGCGCGCGCCATCGCCATGGGCCCCGAAATCCTGCTCTATGACGAGCCCACGACGGGCTTGGACCCGGTGATGACGGATGTCATCAGCGATTTGATTTTGAAGCTCAAGGAGGAAAGCGGCACGACGGCCATCGCCGTCACGCACGACATGAAATCTGCCTATAAAATATCAGACAAGATCGCCATGCTTTTTGAGGGGAAAATCCTCCAGATCGGCTCTCCGGACGAAATCCAGAATTCTTCCAACCCCATTGTGCGGCAGTTCATCGCGGGATCCTCTCACGGACCCATTCCAGTGCCGCGTGTTTGATGGGGGGATGACCGCATGAATCTGGAAACGAGGGTGGGCATGTTTGTGCTGCTGGGCCTTGTTGTTTTTGGCTTTGGCGTCATGAAATTGTCCGATCTCTCGCTCAAGAAAAGCTACACCCTGCATTTCGTGTTTGACGACGTGGGCAACCTGCGCGACAAGAGCGCGGTGAAGATGTCCGGCGTGGAAGTGGGTAAGGT
>MGUQ01000038.1:9543-14016 GCA_001799975.1 Elusimicrobia bacterium RIFCSPLOWO2_01_FULL_54_10
CCTCCGCTCCATCACGGACTCGCTGAACGACGCCATCGGCCGGCAAAAAGAAGAGCTTAAGGACATGGTGAAGAATTTTCATCAGTTCAGCGCCGACTTGAAAGGCATTGCCGCGGATTTTCACGAAGTGACTTCCGCCCGGAAAGGCGACATTGACGCCTCCATCTTAAAACTGCGCTCCATTCTGGAGCGCACCGACGAAATCATGGCCAAAATCCAACGAGGCGAAGGTTCCATCGGCAAACTCGTTTCCGACAAGGAAATGGGGGAAGAAGTTAAGCAGACCGTGGCCAACTTGAAAGAAACCTCCCAGTCCGCCCGTGAAGTGCTGGGGCGCTTCACCAAAATCCGCTCCTATTGGGAGCTGGAACTCCGCTCCGTCCCCGCAGCCAGCGGCCTCCGGACCGACGGGGGCATTCGCCTTCAGCCCCGGGAGACCAAATATTATTACCTGGGTGCCAGCAACATCGGGGACCGCAAGCACGAGTTCCGCGAGCAAGGCGACTATGAAAAGAAAAACACCATCACCGCAGTGCTCGGCAAGGACTACGGGCCTGTGACGCTGGAGCTGGGCGCCATCCGCTCTTCGGCGGGCGTGGGGTTGAAGGTTTATCCCCTCCAGCCGCTGGTGTCTGAAAAAAACGGCGGCCGCTGGGGCCGGAAATTGGAACTTAATGCCCAGGCCTTTGAGTTCGGCCGCGACGAAATCCGCGGGCGGGCAGGGCGCGAGCGCCTCTTTGACAAGCCGCAATATAATGTCGGGGCGCGGTATAACATCAACCGATTTGTGGCCCTGGGAGCCTCCGTGGAAGACCTCGCCATCCTTAAGCAATACAACATTAACACCCGCCTGAGCTTTGAAGACAAAGACCTGGCGTACCTTTTTGGATTTGTTAGTTTTGCGCGCTGACATGAAATCCACATCAAAATCCAAAACAATCTTTCGCTGCCAGGAGTGCGGTCTGGCTTCGCCCAAATGGACGGGCCGCTGCAACGGCTGCAACAAATGGAACACTCTGGCCGAAGAAGCGCAGGCGCGGCCCGCCGCCGCAGGCCGGCCCATGCTGACAGATTTTTCTTCCGCGGTCAGTCTGCTGTCTGAAGTTTCTTCCGCGAGCGTGAGCCGCTTTGTCACAGGCAACGGGGAATTTGACCGCATGATCGGCGGCGGCATTGTGCCGGGCAGTCTGGTTTTGCTGGGCGGGGCTCCCGGAATCGGGAAATCCACCCTGATGCTTCAAATTGCCGCAGGCGCCGCGCGGGAACGCAAAGTCTTGTATGTTTCCGGCGAAGAATCGCAGGAGCAGGTGAAGGCCAGAGCGGACCGGCTGGGCATTAAAGCGAATAATTTGTATTTGCTTTCTGAAACAAATTTGGAAACCATTCTGGCCGCTGTGGAAAAAATCAAACCCGAACTTCTTGTGGTGGACTCCATTCAGACCACTTACCGCGGGGACTTGGCGGGCGCTCCGGGCACCGTGGGCCAGGTCCGGGAATGCGCGGCGGAATTTTTGCGCGTGGCCAAGTCCGGGCGGATTTCCGTTTTTCTCCTGGGCCATGTCACAAAAGAGGGAGACCTGGCCGGGCCCCGGGTGCTGGAACACATTGTGGACACAGTGCTTTATTTTGAGACCGAGCGGCACCTCACATACCGGATTTTGCGCGCTCATAAAAACCGGTTCGGACCCACTTCTGAAATCGGGATTTTTGAAATGGGGCCTTCGGGCCTGGAAGAAGTTTCGAATCCCTCCGGGATATTTATGAGCGAGCACAAGCGCGGCCCGGGATCCGTGCTCACGGCTGCGGTGGAAGGCTCCCGCCCATTTCTTTTGGAAATCCAGGCGCTTGTTTCCCGCTCCTACTTTGGCATTCCCCGGCGAATGGTTACCGGGGTGGATTTCAACCGCGCGCTCATCATCATGGCCGTTTTGGAAAAGCGCCTGAGTTTAAGCCTCGGCAATCAGGATATCTTTATCAATGTGACAGGCGGAGCCAAGCTGCGGGAGCCGGCCGCAGATCTGGCCATGGCCGCCGCCATCGCGGGCGCGTTTGGAAATTTTACCGGACCCACCGAAGGAATTTGTATTGGCGAAGTAGGGCTGGGCGGAGAAATCCGCCGGGTCAGCCATGTTCTTGAACGCCTCAAAGAGGCCGAGCGCCTCGGGATGGCCTGGGCCCTGGTGCCCAGAGGGAATTTAAAGGCGTCGTTTCGATCGGACGCGCTGGAAGTTGTAGAAGTGGACTCTTTGAGTCAAGCTGTGCGCTGGCTCAAGGACCCCATGCCAGCAATTTTAGGAGGTCAATCATGATACGATGGTCCATGCGCATCCTTATCCTCATCTCCATGCCGGTCTTCACCTATTTCAAAATATCTCCGACGACAAACGGCATTCTGGCGGGAGTGGGCATTGCCCTGGCCATTATCCTGGCCGAGATTATCTTCGACATTGTTTCGCTGGACAACCTCATGATCGGAGCGGTGGGAGTGGTTTTGGGGCTGATCGGAGTTTGGGTTCTGGACTATGTGTTTTACAGCATGGTCAGCACCGTGTTGTACGACCGCGTGCACCGCTATTATATCCCCATCAGCGCGGCAACCGCGTTTTTGGGCATGATGGTGGCCATCCGCAAGAAGGACGAAGTGGACCTTCTGGACCGCAACCTGTTCATCCCCTCCTCGAAAAAAGGCGGCAAGGAAGTGGTCATCCTGGACACCTCCGTCATCATCGACGGCCGCATCATCGACGTGTGTGAAACGCGGTTCATGACCGGGCGCATCATCGTGCCCCGGTTTGTCTTAAACGAGCTCCATGCCCTGGCGGACTCCGCCGACAACATCAAGCGGCAGAAGGGCCGGCGCGGCCTGGACATCCTGGCGCGCATCCAGGAAATTCCCGAGACTCCCGTCACCATATTCGACAAGGACTTTTCCAAGCTGCAGGCGGTGGATGCCAAGCTGGTGGAGCTGGCTAAAGACCTGAGCGGAAAAATTGTGACCACGGATTTTAACCTGAACAAAATCGCGTCTCTCCAGGGCATCCGCGTGCTCAACATCAACGACCTGGCCAACGCGCTCAAGGCGGTGGTGCTTCCCGGAGAAGCCATGCATGTTTTTGTCGTCAAGGAAGGCAAGGAGAAAGACCAGGGTGTGGCATATCTGGAAGACGGCACCATGGTGGTGGTGGAAGACGGGCGCAGGCTTGTGAGCAAGAAAGTGGAAGTTGTGGTGACCTCCATCCTTCAAACATCCGCCGGGCGCATGGTTTTCACCAAGCCCAAAGAACAGGGCCAGGTCCAGGCCCTTCCAACTGAGCCGGCAGGCGGCCGGCCCAACGGTGCCTGAAGCCTTCTGAAAAACGCGATCATCCTTCTTGCCGCGGGGCTGGGAAAGAGAATGGGAGGCGGAACGCCCAAAGCGTTGCGGCCCTTGCTGAACCGCCCCATTCTCCATTGGACGCTTCGTTCGTTGGAATCCTGCCCAAGCATTCATTCAATCATTCTGGTCGTGCCGCCCGGAACTGAATCCCATTTCAACAGCGCAAGATTTCGCAAGGAGCACAAGAAAGTATATGCGGCGGTTGCCGGCGGCAGGGAGAGGACAGATTCCACCCGCCTGGCGATGAAGGCCCTGCCCCGGGATGCGGATTGGGTGGGCATTCACGACGCTGCGCGTCCCTTTGTGACCTCCGCACAACTGCAGGCAGTTTTCCGCGCCGCCAAATTCACAGGTTGCGCCATTCTGGCCGTTCCATCCAAGGACACGGTCAAAATTGCCCGGCAGGGAGCGATGAAAATTGACCGGACCGTCCCGAGAGAACGGTGCTGGCTGGCGCAAACGCCTCAAGTCTTCCGCCGGAACATCGTTGAAAAGCTCCACGCGAAGCGCCGGAAGGCGAAATTCACTGATGACGCTTCCATCGCCGAATCGATGGGGCTCGCTGTCACCCTTGTGCCGGGCTCCTACGAAAACATCAAGATCACCACGCCGCAAGACCTGGAGCTGGCCCAAAAAATTCTGAAAAAGAGGCGCAAAAATGGCTGACAATTTTAGAGTGGGAATCGGGTATGACGCGCACCGCCTGCAAAAGGGCCGGCCGCTGTTTCTGGGCGGCATCAGAATTCCGCATACGCACGGGCTCCTGGGCCATTCGGACGCGGACGTCATCATCCATGCCATTGTGGACGCCCTCCTGGGCGCTGCAGGGCTCCCGGACATCGGAAATTATTTTTCCAACCGCGACCCGCGCTGGAAAAATGTTTCCAGCCTTCATTTTTTAAAGGAAGTTAACCGCATTTACTCGAAGAAAAAAATCAGGATCGTGAATGTCGATTGCGTCCTTCTTTCCGAAGCCCCCAAAATCTCTCCCTATATCGCCAGGATGAAATCTGAAGTCGCTGCCGCCTTAAAGATCCGTCCCGGCGCCGTGGGCGTCAAGGCCTCCACGACGGAACGGATGGGGTTCGTGGGCAAAA
>MGUQ01000038.1:14047-20849 GCA_001799975.1 Elusimicrobia bacterium RIFCSPLOWO2_01_FULL_54_10
CCACGGCAGTCGCCCTCGTTAAAATTTGATCAACATCCGTTTTCACAACACCCTCACCGGCAAGAAAGAGCCTTTCCGCCCTCTCGAAAACGGCAAAGTCAAAATGTACGTCTGCGGCATCACGCCGTACGACGCCTCCCATTTGGGCCATGCCCGCTGCTATGTTTTTTTCGATACGGTCCGCCGCGTTTTTCGGGCGTGCGGCTATGAGGTTTATTACGTCCAGAATTTCACGGATGTGGACGATAAAATCATCGCGCAGGCTCAAAAAGCGGGGAAAACCGCGCAAGTCATTGCGGAGCGCTTCATCTCCGATTATTTGGACAGGATGGCGGACTTGAACGTGCTCAAGGCAGACCTTTACCCTCGCGTGACGGAATCCATGCCGGACATCGTGCGGTACATCGAGAAACTCGTTGAGAGTGGATATGCCTACCCCAAAGGCGGGGATGTTTTTTACCGCGTCCGCAATTTTAAGAATTACGGGAAACTGTCCAAGCGCTCGCTTGAAGAAATGATCTCCGGCGCCCGGGTGCAGGTGAATGAAGTCAAGGACGACCCGCTTGATTTCGCGCTTTGGAAAGCGGCAAAAGAAGGGGAGCCCTCCTGGGACAGCCCCTGGGGGCCGGGCCGTCCCGGCTGGCACATTGAATGCTCTGTCATGTCCACAAAGTTTCTAGGCGAGACTTTCGACATCCACGGCGGAGGCCAGGACCTGATATTTCCGCATCATGAGAACGAAATCGCCCAGTCCGAAGCCGCCAGCGGGAAACTCTTTGCAAACTACTGGCTCCACAACGGTTTTGTGACCGTTAATCGGGAAAAAATGTCCAAATCACTGGGAAATTTTTTCACTCTGGGCGAAATATTCGCAAAGTTTCCGCCGGAGGTTGTGCGGTTTTTTCTTCTGTCCCGACATTACAAGACCCCGTTGGATTTTTCGGATGACGTGCTGGAGCAGGCGAAAAGCGGATTCGCGGGTTTGCGCGAGATCATCGAAACCTGCTTTTTCCTTTATGGAGACGATGACGGGGGCTCGGGAATCGACGAGCAGAGAAAAAAAGAATTTCTTGAAGTTTTGGCGGATGATTTCAACACGGAAAAAGCCATTGCCGTTCTTTTTGAATTGCGAAGCCTGATGGCGCAGGCCATCAAGAAGAAAGACGCCGCCACGCTTAAAAGCGGCTGGCGCACCCTCCGGCACCTGAGCGAAGACATCCTGGGAATTTCCCTCAAACCCAAGATGGATTTGGGAGTCGTGCAGAAAATGAAAGCAATGCTTTCGGATCGGGAAGCGGCCAGGAAGGCCAAAGATTGGACCCGGGCGGACGCCCTGCGCAAAGACATCGAAGAAAAGGGATTCCAGGTGGAAGACACTCCTCTCGGGACCATCATCAAAACCCTTGGCTGACTGGATTTACGGGCGCCGCTCCGTTCTTGAAGTGATCAAATCCGGCCAGTCGGTGGGCAAAGTCCTTTTGCTCCAGGGTCCTGAAACTCCCGAGACGCGCGAAATAAGAGATGCCGCAAGGCAACGGAACATTCCCGTTGAAAATGTTGAAAAGTTTGCCCTGAACAAAATCACGGACGGGAACCATCAAGGAGCGGCGGCTGTGGTGGAATCCGTTACCCCGGTCGTTTTCAAGGTGTTTCTGGAAAACCTTTCCGTCTCACCGAACACATTTGTCTGTTTGTTGGACGAAATCCAGGACCCCCAGAATTTGGGAGCCATCATTCGAAACGCGGTATGTTTCGGATGCTCCGGGGTGATTCTTCCCAAATGGCGCTCAGCCGGCATCACTCCCGCAGTCATGAAATCTTCCAGCGGAGCGCTGGCGCACTGCCCCATCGCGGAAATTTCCAACCTGGGCGTGGCTATCGAACGTCTTCAGGAAAAAGGATTTACCGTTTACGGAGCGGACGCGTCCGAAGGAAGCGCGGCATTGGAAACGCTCGACATCCGCCGCCCGGCCGCAATTGTTCTGGGAAGCGAGCATTCAGGCATCAAGCCGACGCTCAAGAAAGCCTGCGATCAGCTCGTGAGGATTTCACAAAAATCGAGCATTCAATCGTTGAATGTGGCCAGCGCATCGGCCATTTTTTTTCACGCGTTTTCCCGCTGGGGGAATTCATAACGCAAAGCTAAGCCGTGCCCACAGAGCACGCAAAAACCTCTCAAAACGCGTCCCGGCATCGGCTTGAGTGAATTGTTAGGCATTTTAACGTGATTTCGTTAAAATCCATTGATATCTGATTATGAGCCCAAAAAATATAATGTGAAAAATAGATATTGGAACACCACCCCATGCATCAGGTCCCCATGCCCAGAATAGTCGAAACATAAGGGTAAGTGAAACAATAAATGTCAGAATGAAAAGAGGTAAAGTGCGCTGGAGTCTCCGAAGGAGTGTAATTGCACTGACCAATACAAGAATGCAATACAAGTAATTCAGAAAACGAAAAATAGTGCCTTGAATCGTAAAGTATGTGGGACCTGACAGATATCCTGCCCTAATCATAGAAAAACCGACCACAAAAACTTTGAGGAATAGAATTCCGACAATGAATACAATAATTTTATTGTATGGCGCGTTAATAGGCTTAATATTTAAATAAATAGCAAGTATTATAAAAATGTAAGGGATGGTCTTAAGCAAAATAAACAGCGGGTACCCATACCATGGTATATAAACATCCATTATAACGCTCCTAAATATAGTGTAAGAGTCCGCTTATGCATATATCTTTTTAATGCCTAACATAGATTATCCCGAAGAATCTCGGAATATCCAAGTCAGAAGTGTGCTTGGATTAGGGAAAGTATAGGCAATAAACCCTGATTTTTCAATCATAAATTTGAACTTACTTTGAGTAGGACCTTGCCTGGAAAAACCCGAGGAATTTCGGAAAATTACGGAAGGCTATTTAAACTATTTCTTATCAGTAATCTGATAAACGGCTTGGGAAAAGGAGCGAGGATCAATGGCAGGGTATCGATGTAGCTGGGGTTCGATGGATTGGTACAAAGTAAGGAGTTTTTGCCGTTCCAAAAGCCCATTTTGGAGCATCGATTCAACGTCTTTCAAATCCTGGGTGTGGCCTCGTTCAATCTTTGACAAGGCCTGGCTGTAGAGATCGTAATGATAAAAAGTGATTTTTCCTTCTCGCCCGATGAACTCGCATCGTTCCTCCCAGCCCGGAAGCGGGGGAATGAAATCGGAAGGAGCGGCCAACTCAATATTGACCTGAAGTACTTCTTTGAGCGCTTGAAGAGCGCGAAACAGTTCATCCGAATCGGGATTAAAACGCATGTCAATGTCGATGGTCGTCTCGCGCCACCCCATCAGGACAGCCGTCGTCCCTCCTGTGAAATATACGCGGGCTTCTTGCGACGCGCTTTCCCCTAAGGCGCGCATAAATTTCTTTATTTTTTCCTGACTCGTTACCTCGCGCATTCGGATGCCCGCTCAAAACTGACCAACCGCCGGATCCAAGCGTTGTATTGGGAATGAGATGCATCGGCATTGGATGACTTCAACATGTCATACAAGCGGTGTTCCGGTGAAAGAATGGGATTAGGGATGATCAGGCCCAGCCGCCTCAAACGGGGCGTGCCGATGGACACCAAAAGCGCAGGGATCGTCTCGCGCCCTTGGCTGAGATCTCGCATGCCTTGCTCAATGATTTCTTCTCCGGGTTTCAAGGGATCGTCTCCATTCATCGCAATTGTATCTTGCTGTTTATTCTATTTAATGAGATTTTGCATAGGATTTCAAGACTGGCCTGATTTTGTATAATCAATCAATGCTAAAAAAGTTTATTTTTGGATTAATCCTGTCGACGATCATTTCATCTCAAGCGCATTCCGTGGAGGTGCCCCCCGCCGACCGCGAGCGCATTGAAACCAGCATCCGCAAATCCCTCTCAGTTTTGCCCAACTGGCAAATCCGCCTCCTGGACGCCCAACCGTCGCAGATCGATCATCTCTATCAGGGGAATGTAGAGTTCAAGCAGGGGGACCGGGCCCAGAATCAGACCATTTTTATCAGCCATGATTTCAAGAAATACATCGTGGGAAATGTTTTCAATGCGGAAGAAGATTCGGATAAAGTCCGCATGAGCAAAATTCGCCTCCAAGGCGCTCCTTCCCAGGGGCCCAGCAGCGCCAAAGTCACCATCGTGGAATACAGCGATCTGCAATGTCCGTCCTGCAAAGTGGCTTATGAACGGATGAAGGCGGACAAAATTGTTGAAAGCTATTCCGGGAAAGTGCGGCTCGTTTTCAAGCACAGGCCGTTTCCCAATTCGCACAACTGGGCCATGGATGCCGCGGTTGCGTCAGTGTGCGCCCGCCAGCAGGCGCCCAAGGCCTTTTGGAACATGGTGGACAGCATCTTTGTTCACCAATCCTCCATTACTCCGGCAAATTTTTGGGATTCAATTTCGGGCTATGCGAAGGACTCAAAGTTAGACCTTGCGGTGTTTAAAAAATGTTTTGACGATAAAGCCGCTCTTGCCGAGGTCAACGCCGACATGGCTGAGGCCGACGCGCTGGGCGTGGCGCAGACCCCAACCCTGTTTGTGAACGGCCGCGCTATCACGGGCTATCCGGGCCCGCAGAACATGCGCCTCCTCATTGACGAGTTCCTCAAGCAAAAATAAGGAAAAATAATGTTCGGCACTCTTAACATGTGGACCGCATTTGCAGCGGGGATTTTGTCGTTTCTTTCCCCTTGCGTTCTGCCCCTGGTGCCGGGCTACATGTCATTTGTCTCCGGGGTTTCCCTGGAGGAGCTCACCCGGGGCGCGGACCAGTCCCAGGCCCGCAGAAAAGCCTTGCTCGGTTCAATTTTCTTTGTGGCCGGCTTTTCGCTGGTTTTCACGCTCTTGGGCGCGTCCGCTTCCGCTATCGGGGTTTTTCTTCAGGACACCGCGCCCATTTTTTCAAAAATCGCCGGCGCGGTCATTTTTCTTTTTGGACTCCACATGACAGGTCTTCTCCCCATCAATTTTCTCTATTACCAGAAACGTTTTGAAACCTCGAAGCTCTCTCCCGGAGCCGCGGGGGCTTTCTTCATGGGGCTGGCATTCGCTTTCGGGTGGACGCCCTGCATCGGGCCTTTTCTGGCGGGCATTCTGGCGCTGGCAGCCTCTGAAGACACCGTGGGAAAGGGCATGTTCCTCCTTTTTGCTTATTCCATGGGTCTGGGCATTCCGTTCATTCTCACGGGGCTGGCCGTGAACGCATTTCTTCAGTTTTTCAGCCGCTACAAGAAATTTATCCGTTGGGGGGAAATAGCTGGCGGCGCTCTCCTCATGGCTGTGGGCGCGCTTATTTTCTTCAACCGCTTGACGGCCCTCGTAAACCTGCTTCCGGAGGCGCTCCTCCGCTTCGCCATTTGAACGCCTTAAAGAACGAAAAAAGTCCGTATCTTCTGCAGCATGCGGAAAACCCCGTGGATTGGCACCCGTGGGGAGAAGAGGCGTTTAAAAAAGCTCGCGACGAAAACAAGCCCATCCTCCTTTCCATAGGGTATTCCACCTGCCACTGGTGCCACGTGATGGAAGACGAATCTTTTTCCAACCCTGAAATTGCCAAAGTCATGAATGAAAATCTGGTCTCCATCAAAGTGGACCGTGAGGAGCGGCCCGACATCGACAAAATCTATATGACCGCGGTGCAAATGATGACCGGCCAGGGCGGCTGGCCATTGAATGTCTTTCTCACGCCGGATTTAAAACCTTTTTACGGCGGCACTTATTTCCCGCCGGAAAATCGCTGGGGGCGAGTGGGCTGGGCGGAACTGGTGGGCAAAGTGGGTCAAACCTGGCGGGATCCGCAAGAAAGCATAAAAATACGTACTTCTGCCGATGATATCACATCTCAAATTGGCTCGTTTATGGCCGGCCGCGCTCAAGAGGGCGAACTCAAAGCGGCTTTGCTGCGGGAAGGTTTCAAGGCGCTGCAAGCGGACTATGATTCTGTGCTGGGCGGTTTTGGCGGGGCGCCTAAATTCCCCATGCCTGTCAACCACAATTTTCTTTTAAGTTACGGCACACCCGAAGCATTGGAGATGGTTCAGGCCACATTGCGGGCCATGGCCCGCGGCGGAATTTATGACCAGCTCGGCGGCGGTTTTTCGCGTTACTCCACAGACGAAAAATGGCACGTGCCGCACTTTGAGAAGATGCTCTACGACAACTCCCAGCTTGCCTCTGTTTATCTGGACGCCTATGTGGCCGGAGGCGACGAATTCCTGGCCAAAACCGCCCGCGAAACTCTGGACTATTGCTTGCGCGATATGACCAGCCCCGAAGGGGCATTTTACTCCGCGGAAGACGCGGACAGCCCGGTTCCCGGCGGAGATCACAAATCCGAAGGCGCTTTTTATCTTTGGACAAAAAAAGAAATTTTGGGTTTGCTCGGCTCTGAAAACGGAGAAATATTTTCTTATGTTTACGGCGTGCAGGACCACGGCAACGCCGAGTCTGATCCGCAGGGAGAATTTGCGGACAAAAACATCCTTTTCCTTGCGCGTTCCGTCGAGCAGGCCGCTGCCGAATTCAAAACCTCCGACGAAAGAGTCTCTGCCGCCCTTGAAAGCGGCAGAGCCATGCTCCTGCGGACCCGGAGCCAGCGCCCGCGGCCCCACCTGGACGACAAAATCCTCACGGGCTGGAACGGCCTCATGATTTCCGCCCTGGCGCGCGGCTGGCAGGTTCTTGCCGACCCCAAATATCTGGACGCCGCGCGCAAAGCCGCCCGGTTTTTGTCTGCCGAGCTTTTCGACGCCAAAACCGG
>MGUQ01000039.1:0-957 GCA_001799975.1 Elusimicrobia bacterium RIFCSPLOWO2_01_FULL_54_10
AGTTTCCGCACCTCCTGGCTTTGTCATGGATCTACCGCAAAGACTATGAAAACGCGGGCCTGAAAATGCTGCCTTCTCCTGGCCCCAAGGGGGAACGGACAGGAAAAATTGCCCTGGCCTGCGCAGTTCTGCTGTTTATTGCGAGTCTTTTACCCTGGCCTGCTGGCCTGACCGGGCCGTTTTATCTTGTTCCTGCGGTCCTTCTCAGCTCTTATCTGTTGTTCCGGGCTGAGCGCTTTGCATTCCAGTTGAACGACGCTTCCGCGCGAAAGCTTTTTTTGGCCAGCGTCGTCTACACGCCGCTGCTTCTGGCGGCCATGGTCATTTGGTAAAAACCAGTAACCTTTCGTTTCAATACCGCCGGGCGTCCGTTCCTGCACTGCAGGGCGTCACCTTCGGCGTTGAGCGGGGGGAAGTTTTCGGGCTTCTGGGCCCCAACGGCGGCGGCAAAACCACCCTCTTTAAAATCCTTTCCACGGCTTATCCCTGTAAAGCGGGAGAGGCCCAGATTATGGGGTTCGATCTGGCAACCCAAGCTTCCGAGGCGCGCAAAAAAATCGGCGTTGTTTTTCAATCTCCCAGTCTGGACAAAAAACTCTCTGTTTCAGAAAATTTGTTGCACCACGGACGGCTTTACGGCCTGGGGGGCAGTTCGCTCAAAAAGAGGATTGCCGAAGTGTTGGACAAAGTGGCCCTGGCCTCAAAATCGAACGACCTGGCCGAAACCCTTTCGGGGGGGCTGGCCCGCCGGCTTGAAATTGCCAAGGGGCTTCTGCACAAGCCGGAGGTGCTCCTGATGGATGAGCCCACCACCGGGCTGGACCCCGGCGCCCGCATGGATTTTTGGCGCTACATTTCAGAAATCAAAAGCACTGGCGTGACCATACTCGTCACCACGCACCTCATGGAAGAAGCGGAAAAGTGCGGCCGTGTGGCGATTTTGCACGAGGGTCGGAT
>MGUQ01000039.1:973-5869 GCA_001799975.1 Elusimicrobia bacterium RIFCSPLOWO2_01_FULL_54_10
GTGACGGTGGAAGCCCGGAATGCCTCATCTTTTGCCGATGAAATCAGAGGAAGGGGGGACGTGCTTTCCGTGAGCGTCACCGGCCGCACCCTGGAAGATGTTTTTATCAAGAAAACAGGACACAAATTCTGGGGGAACGAAGAATAATGGTTACAGCGCTCACTCTTTGTTCGCGGGAGCTCTCACGGTTTTTCCGCCAAAGAAGCCGCGTGGCGGGGGCCATTCTGCCGCCTCTCCTCTTTTGGTTCCTGATCGGCTCCGGGCTTTCCGGCTCGTTCCGTCATGAAGGATCTTCCAGCTACCTGCAATATTTTTTTCCGGGCACCGTGGTGATGATCGTGCTTTTTGCCGCCATATTTTCCACCATCTCCATCATTGAAGACAGGAGGGAAGGATTTTTACAGGTTGTTTTGGTGTCTCCCGCTCCCCGGTGGTCCATTGCCCTGGGCAAGATTGCGGGCGGCGCTTCCATCGCGTTTTTGCATGGAGCTTTCTTCCTTCTTCTCTCGCCCTGGGTGGGAGCTTCATGGAGCATCCACGGGGCGCTCTTTGGGGCGGCCAGCCTGGCGGGAATTTCCGTGGGCTTGACCGCGCTGGGTTTTCTGATCGCCTGGAAAATGGACAGCACCCAGGCGTTCCACGCGGTGATGAACCTTTTCCTGATGCCGATGTGGTTCCTTTCCGGATCGCTTTTTCCCCTGGAGACCTCGCCCGGCTGGCTCAGGGCCGTCATGACCGCTAATCCTCTCACCTATGGGGTGGCGGCCTTGCGGGAAGCGCTTTTTGGCGGGGGCCAGGCCGGCGGTTCCCTCTGGGTATGCCTGGCTTTCGCCGTCCTGCTTTCGCTGTTAGCCGTCGTCCTCAGCTCAAAACCGGAGCGGCCATGAGCGAAAAGAAATCTTACCGCCTTGAAGACCTGACGTTTGACGAGATCAATGCCATCCTTAAGCACAAGTGGCACCTGAGCGAACAGCTGGGGAGGGACGCCGGCATTGAATTTGCCGTCCAGGATTTTTTTGAGCATCACGCGGCTGAGTGGCAAAAACAGCAAATTGAAGCGGATCTGGCAGCCCAAAAAGAGGAGATTATCCGGCACAAGTGGTTCCTCTCGCAAAAACTTGGCTACGATGTGGGCAACACCCCCGCCGCCCTGGACTGGGTGAAAAGCGGTTTTGCCGAGCATTGGCGCAACCGCACCGGGCCATATAAGAACAGAAAGTAGGGGCGATTCATGAGCAAGATTTTCTCCCTTCTTTTTCTGCTGGCCTCGCCTCTTGCATCCGCTCCTCTGCCGGAGTATGGTTCCGCGGGTTCCTTCGCCTTCATCGACCAGGACGGCAAGCTTTTCACGGAAAAAAACCTGGCAGGCCGTTTTTGGATTATGGATTTCATATTCACGCGTTGCAGCGGCCCCTGCCCCCTTCTGACCCGCAACATGGCCGCCCTTCAAAAGACCCTGCCGGAGGATGTGGGTCTTATCAGCATCACGGTGGACCCCGATCATGATGATCCTCTTGTCCTCTATGCCTATTCCAAAGAAAACGGCGCGCAGAGCGGGCGGTGGTATTTTTTGAGCGGCTCGAAAGAGAAGATCTATCCCTTCATCCGCGGCAAGATGCTCAATGCCGTGGAGCCCAATCCTTCCGCGGCAGACGCGGGCGAGGGGTTCATTCATTCGCAGAAATTTGTCCTTCTGGATGAGCATGGGATGATCCGCGGCTTTTTCGACGGGGAGGACCCTGCGGTGGGCGGCAAGATCAAGCGCGCCCTGAAGGGGGGAAAGCCGGAGCCGTGGGAGCCGCGAGTGAACGCCTTGCTCAATGCCTCAAGCGCATTTTTCCTTCTGGCGGGCTACTTTTTCATCCGCCGGGGGCGGATTCGCGCCCATCTTTTTTCCATGGGCCTTGCGTTTCTCATCTCCGGCGCGTTTCTGGTCAATTATCTTATTTATCATTTTAGGGCCGGTTCCACGACATTCACAGGTGAGGGATTGATGAGGGTGATATATTTTTCTATTCTCATCTCGCACAGCATTTTGGCCGTGGCCGTTGTTCCCCTCGTCTTGATCACCATTTTCCGCGCCATTGTCACGGATTATGAAGGCCACCAAAAAATCGCGCGATGGACTTTGCCGATATGGCTGTATGTTTCCGTGACGGGGGTTGTGGTATACCGGATGCTGTACAGGATATAAATCCATGAAAGAAAGAAAAGTGCCGTTCAAGCGCATGATGTTCGTCTGCACCAACGTCCGGGAAGGAGGCGAAGCCGCCTGCGGCAACGCTGAGCGCGGTGAGGCCTGCGGGTTCAAGCTTGTGGAAAAGCTCAGGGAAGAAGTGAAAAAGCGCGGCTTGAAGGGAAAAATCCGCGTGGCCAAAAGCGGCTGCATGGATTTGTGCGCTCTGGGCCCCAACATCATGGTTTTTGACGAATCGGGGAGCTACACCATTTTTAACCGCGTGGCTGCGGAGGATGTCCCCGGCCTTGCGGAGCGTTTCGTCGCCCCTCTCGAAACAATCTCTTAAATTTTCCCTTCCAGATATTCGAATGCCCCTTTCACATCGGGGCTCACATGGTACAGTTCCCTGTTCTTGGGCTTGGCGAATTTCTTTTCGAACATCTCCTCAAACACTCTAAGCAGCGGATTGTAAAATGACCGCAAATTTACGATCACTACGGGCTTGGCGTGATGGCCCAGCTGTTTAAGGGTCAGAATTTCCAGCAATTCTTCCAGGGTTCCAAAACCGCCCGGAAGTGCCACAAAAGCGTGGGCACGCAGTTCCATCTCGGTCTTGCGGTAGCGCATATCGTCCGTGATAATGAGTTCGTGGGGGACCACGAGGGCCGGCACCTTGCCGTGAAGAAGTTTGGGGATGATGCCGGTTACCTTGGCTCCGCCTTTGTGGGCTTCCCGGGCCAGCTCGCCCATGAGCCCGATGTTGCTGCCGCCATAGACAAGAGCCCAGCCCTTTTGAGCGATGCCGCGGCCCAAAGCCGCAGCCGCCTCAAAATAAACCTGCCCGACTTCATCGCTGGAGGAGCAAAAAACGCAGATGCTTTTTCCGGCAATTAGGCCTTGGATGAATATTTTCCCTTCTTGCGGACGACATAAAGATAAAGATAATTAAAAAAATGCGGACTGAGAAATTTGAAAATGGCGTTTAGAGCCCTTCCTGGAATGTTAAGCCTGGGCGATTCAACGTCCGAGCCGGGATTCGCAAAAAACACCTTCCCACAAACGTCAGAAAAAACATAGGGATGGAAAATGGGGGCCACTTCCACAATCTCCAGATCCAAATCATTCAGATAGTTTTCTATCGCGCCGCGTTTGACCTTATATTCAATGAACAGCGGTCCTTTGTCAGGATCGATGCGGATGGAGGGCCAGAACTGAGGGAGAAGCTGAGATTTCAATTCTTGAAGCTCGGCGTCTGTTTTTCGCGTATTTTTCAGCAAAGGGGATTTTCCCATGGCCCTCCGCGCCCAGGGATTGTACTTCACAAGGTCCACCAAAATCTGGCGGATCGGATACCACGCGCGCAAAAAATAGTTGAATGCCGGCACCGTGATGACGGCCGTTCCTCCCGGACGCAAAACCCGCTTCATTTCAGCCAGAGTCTCCCGCGGGCCCTCGATCATGTGCTCAAGCACGCCGATGGAGATGTAGCCGGCGAAAGCGTTGTCGGGAAAAGGAAGGCTGCGGACGTCTCCCACCTCGATTTCAGAATCGGGGTAATATCGCTTGTGAACCGCAATGCAATCCGGGACGATTTCAACGCCCGCCGTCTGGTATCCGAGGGTTTGAAGATAAACGAGCCATTGTCCAAGTCCGCAGCCGCATTCCAGGATCTTCCCTTCTTTGGAGAAATGTTTTAGAAAATAGGGAAGGCCGACCTCGTCGTTCTCACAGCTGGCGATCAAGTCCTGGAGCTTTTTTGCGGACCAGGTTTCGCGCCATTGAGAAACGATGTCCTCGGTATATTTTGAAGTTTCCATCGCGGATTATTATACCTCTTTAGAGTTCAGGTTCCAAAAGCGATGTTTTTTCTGGGTTTGTAGAGCCTGACAAATATCGCGGCACGGAGCAGAAAACGGGTGAACTGGAGGAGTCCCATGACCATGGATGACGCAAGCAGGCCGTAACGCTTGCGCAGGTAATGCGCGATGTCCCGGCGGTAAAAGGCGGATATCTTGGACCAGCTCTCCTTGCCCACGCTCTGGTGCTGGGCGTGGATGAGATGGCCTTCATAAAGGTAATAAAGCCCCCAGCCCGCTTCGCGGATCCGGAGGCAGATGTCGTTTTGGATGCCGTAGAAATTGAATTTTTCATCGTACAGCCCCGATTGGTCCAGCGCGGCGCGGCGGTAAAGGATGGCCGTGTCGATGATGTCCACATAGCGGGAACTCTTGCGGTCCCAGTCTCCATACTCAAAGTGGTGCCGCATTTTGCGGTAAGCGCCTGAAAAAACCTTGCTTAAAAATGAGAAATTGAGGAGGGAGAACAGCCAGGTGTGATCCCGCGAATAGCACTGCGAGAAAAAACGGCCGTCCGGATAATAAAAAGGGCATCCCAGGGCGGCGAGCGTCTTGTTCTGATCCATGAATTCCACCATGCGCCCCAAAAGGTTGTCGGTGAACTCCAGGTCCGCGTCACCGATGAACGCATAGCGCCCCTGGCTCGCGCGGAGCCCCAGGTTAAAGCCTCTGGCGACATAGACATTTTCAGGGTTGGCGATGAGGCGGGCTTGAGGGAATTTTTCGCGCATCATTTCGGCGGAGCCGTCCGGCGAGGCGTTGTCCACCACCCAGACGTCGAATTGGATGCCTTTCGTGTGCTCAAAGATGGAGCGGACGCACCGTTCAAGCCACTCCTTCGTGTTGTAGTTGAGGATGACG
>MGUQ01000039.1:5920-10128 GCA_001799975.1 Elusimicrobia bacterium RIFCSPLOWO2_01_FULL_54_10
TCTTGCGGTCTTCCCCGCTCACCCACCAGCCCACGGGGATGCAGACCATTTTTTCCGTGAATTCCGCGACATGGGGCAGGTCGGCGCGAAATTCCTTGAACATGGTGTGGGTGTCGTTTCGGGCATGCACGGAGGAGACCTGGATGTCCTGGCGGGTCATGTGCTCCATGAACTTTCTCTTTTGATCCGTAAGCACCGTGTAAATCCAGAAAGCGGAGCGCCTGTCGGCCGCGCGCAGAGTGGGCCGCACGCCTTTTAGCCCGGAAAATTCCTTGTCATAGAAATCCGCGTTGTCCCTGTGGCCTTTGACGATCCCGTCCACATGCTTGATCTGCTCCAGGCCGATGACCGCGGCCACATCGTTCATGTGGAATTTGTACCCGTATTCCAGGACGTCTTCCTCGCAGCGGAAATCCTTGCGCGAGCCCTCGCGGTTGATGCCGTACCAGCGCAGCAGTTTGCCCCGCTTGTGGGCGGAGGCGTCTTTGCAGACCAGTGCGCCGCCGTCCACGGTGGTCATGTGCTTGATGGCTTGGAAGGAAAAACAGACAAAATCCGAATGGCTTCCGATCTTTTTATTTTTATAGGTAGAACCGAAGGCGTGGGCCGCGTCTTCG
This sequence comes from Elusimicrobia bacterium RIFCSPLOWO2_01_FULL_54_10, assembly GCA_001799975.1. Lineage (GTDB taxonomy): Bacteria > Elusimicrobiota > Elusimicrobia > 2-02-FULL-39-32 > 2-02-FULL-39-32 > 2-01-FULL-60-11. Next base: position 6,538 of record MGUQ01000039.1, read on the forward strand.
ATGACCTTGATCCCGTGTTTCCTGGCGATCGCGCCGATCTCGTCCAGATCGCAGGGATATCCGCCCCAGTGCACCGCCACGATGGCCTTGGTCTTCTTGGTGATCTTCTTCTCGATGTCGACGGGATCCAGGTTGCCGGTGGCCGGATTGATGTCCGCCCAAACGATTTTCGCCCCCATGGCCATGATGGGCACATTCGTCGCCGTGCAGGTCATTGCGGTGGAAATGACTTCGTCGCCCGCGCCGACATTCGCCAGCCGGAGAGCCAGTTGGAGGGCGGAAGTGCAGGAGTTCAAGGTCAGCACGCGCTCAACCCCCAGCCATTTGCACAGCTCGGCTTCAAATTCGTCCACTTTCTGGCCTTGCCCGATATAGCCCGACATCAGGGTTTTTTTGAGCGGCTCCATCACCGATTCCGGCATGAAAACTTTAAAAAGCGGGATCATCCCTTCCATTCCTCCTTGAGCAAAGACATGATGATGTAATCGTGATATTTTCCGCTGCGGTAAATAGCTTTGCGGTACCGGCCCTCGACGCGAAATCCGGATTTTTCATACACGCGGCGCGCGGCCGAGTTAAAATCAAGCACAAGAAGCCAGAGCCGGTGCATGTTCAAGTAGCGGAAACCATATTGAGAGACCATCTCCATGATTTTGGAGCCATACCCTTTGCCGCGGAGGGATTTGGCCACATCGCACCCCACGCGCACGCTCCGGTTCACCCAGTCGAACTCGTCCATGCGCACCAATCCCACAAAACGGTCCTTGCCCGAGCAGACGGCATAGAACCGCTTGGATTTTCTCTGCCGCGATAGAGTCTTGAACCAATCCTTTTGCGATTGGGAGTCGATAAGATCGATGTCGGTCAGGTTCATCCATGTGGAGGGATCGTTGCGGGTTTTGCGGATTTTTTCCAAATCCTTCTCTTCGAGGGGACGCAAATAAATGCCGCCGTATTCAAACATGGTCAGCATTATATAATACCAAATGTTTTCGCAATTTGACCGGCATGTCCCAAGCTGGCGGAGGGGGTGAGATTCGAACTCACGGTAGGTGTTACCCTACTCCAGTTTTCAAGACTGGCGCCTTAAACCACTCGGCCACCCCTCCAGAGAAATCAATCTATCATTTTGGCGGCTCCGTCGTCAAAATTCCTTCATGTTAAATGATGTAAATAAATGTAAATCCAGGGTTGAATTAAATTGTTTATGTGGTATCTTTAAGTCAAGCAAACAGGGAGGCAAAAACCATGATTCGCGCTGAGCAGAATGCAATCAATGTTTCAATCCTGGGGGGATTCAAACTCCTGCTGGTTGCCGGACTTGGCCTGTTTCTCTTTATTGAATTCGGCCCCATGGCCGAGAAAAAGGCGTCCGATGTGGACGTCACCGCCGCATCCTATCCGTTCACCCTTCCCCAGATGGTCAAAGACGGCTACGTCGGCGAAAACACCCAGATTTTAAACGCGCTCTCAGTGTGGGAGTTCAAGCTTGAAAACAACGGCTCCAAAGAGATCACGGGCATCGAATTCGATTTTCCCTTTAGCGGCTCCTATTACATTCGCAATTGCGGCGTGGACCTGCAGGGCGGGCTTCCCAAATTCAGCCGCAACATCAAAATCGAGACTCTGGCCCCCGGGCAAGTGGCGAACCTGACCCTTTGGGTGGGGGAAGAAATCAACCCGGAAATGGAGAGAAGGATCAAGGTCCACTCCAACGAAGGCATGCTCAAGGTGGATTATCCCATCATGGCGAGCGGCCTGGTGGCCTGGGTGGAGCGCTACAAAACACCCCTCACTCTGGCGCTCTTCATCCTCTTCATTCTCACGATTTTATGAACGTGTCCGGCGCGGCTCAGCTCCTCTGCCTTCTTTCAGCCATAGCGAATGTTGCTGTGGACTTCCTCTCAATGAGCAGTTTCCCGTTCTTCTCATAATCCTATAAATTTACTCGGCGGTCAGGGCGATGTTACTTTCTCCTATTTCAGGAGAGAGATCGCTCTATTTTTTAGAGGTTATGGCCTTGGTCGAGGGAGTAGGTGTTGCCGCTGGTGAGGGTGACGAGGGATAAGTATATGACAAGGAGCGCGAACTGTTCAGTAGCTTCCGCGTCTGTGACGGGGAACTTGATGCGGGACCTGGAACGGAACGCGTTCCAGTCTTTTTGGGAGATATCCTGGGGCTTCAAGATGGGTCCGGGGGCGATGGCGTTCACAAAAATTCCTTTGGGCGCCAACTCCACGGCCAGGGCGCGCGTGAGGCCTTGCACGGCCTGCTTGGTGACCACATAGGGCAGATAGTCGGGGAAAACCTTCCCGAGGGACGTCCTGTCGGCGATGTTGATGATGTGCGCGCCGGGGGACATGCGGGGAGCAAGAAAACGGGCAGGCCAGAATGTGCCCAGAATGTGGGCGTCGATGTTGGACTGCCAGTCTGCCGCCGTGATGTCTTCAAACTTCACGCGGGAAAAAACTGAGGCCATATTGATGAGGATGTCGAATTTGGAAAAGGTTTTGGACGCCTGGCGCACGGCGCGTTCCATTTGCTGGGGATTGCCGGCGTCGGCCTGAACGGCGAGGGCTTTGCGTCCCAATTTGCGGGCTTCAGCCACAATCTGGGAGGCCTCTTTTGCAGAACTCCGGTAACAGGCCACGATGTTCACGCCCTGTTCTGCGAGGGCGCGGGCCACAACCTGTCCGATGCGTTTGCCGCCTGAAATCCAGGCCGTGCGGCCCTTTAAACGGGCGGAGAGACGGTCAAGAGTCCGCGCTTTGTGACCTTCCACGGTGGGAGTATATCAAATATGTAACTCCAGGGGTTCACAGGCCGGCCATTCTTCCAAACTTCGTAATGGATGTGAACTCCGGTGGCTGCGCCGGACGAGCCCATAAAGGCCAAAATCTGGCCGCGGCGGATTTCGGTGCCTTCATTAACCCAAAGTTCGGAGTTGTGGCCATAACGGCTCTGGTAGCCGTTACCATGGTCCAGGATGACCAGATATCCATAGCCGCTCCTCCAGCCGGAGAAAGAGACCTTGCCTGAAGCTGTTGCAAAAATGGGAGAGCCGGGGTGGTTGGTGATGTCCACGCCGCGGTGGAACTGCCAGCGCCGGCTAAAAGGGGATACCCGCCAGCCAAAGCGCGATGTGTGAATGCCTTCGGCCGGCCAGCCCTGGGGAACAGAGGATTCTTCGCCGCTAAATTTGGAAAGGCGCACCAGGTTTCTCCTGCCAATCAGGCCGTAAGGATTGCTTAAGCCCTCCTTCGGCCGGAGAAAAGCCGCATCTGCGGGGAATTCATCAGAGTCTGTGGCCCCAGGCCACCGGGTGCCTGAAACGGCTAGAACTCCTGAGACAAGACAAGCCCAGAGCAGGACCGTAGGATATAAGGCTACCCGTTTAAGCATGGTTTTTGAGTGCGTTATCATAGCTATAGTGTACCTAGGAATGACCTCAAAAGTCTTAAACTTTATGTAAATTTAATGTAACAATTTTTGGACAGATGATTTAAAGGGGTTGTTTTGTTCTGTAACGTCAAAAGTGGACAAATGGGAACGCAAAAGTGGACAGGGGGTGGCAAAAAGTTTAACACCCTA
>MGUQ01000040.1:0-9126 GCA_001799975.1 Elusimicrobia bacterium RIFCSPLOWO2_01_FULL_54_10
CCCACCAGCGTGGCCGCGCATTATCGCAAGAACCCCGGAGAGGCCGCATTGAAAGAGCCGGAAACGTTTTACACCATTCAATATATTGAGGGCTCCCAGGGACGCGGCAACCAGTTTGTGCGCCTGGTGGGGTTCAAGCGGCGCGTGGAGAAGGAATTCTTCCAGATCTACACGAGCGTGGAAGGCGTGGGCTACAAGACCGCGCTCAGATCCCTTGTTTTTCCCATCCAGAAGATCGCCCTGGCCATCGAGAGGAACGACCCGGCCACCTTGAAAAAACTCCCCCAGATCGGCGCGCGCACGGCGGAAAAAATGGTGGCCACGCTCAAAGGGCGCATGCAGAAATTCGCCCTGGACCTCTCCGCCGAGCCGCTCACCGCCGGCCCGGAGACCGACATGAGCCTGGAAGTGCTGCAGGTGCTCAAGCAGGTGGGATACGGCGAGACGGAGTCCGCCGCGCTCATTTCGCGGGCTCTGGCGGGCAATGCAAAGATCAAATCCGCCGAGGAAATGATTCAGGAGATCTTCAAGATCAAGAACGAGCCGCAGGCGGCGGCGAAGCGCAACTGATGCCCAGGGAACGGATCGTTTCGGGCAAGCCCATCTCCCAGGAAGAGGAGAAATGGTCGTCGTCGTTGCGGCCCCAGTCTCTCGCGGATTTTGTGGGCCAGAACGCTCTCGTGGAGAAACTTTCCATCTCCCTCGAAGCGGCAAAGAAACGCTCGGAGCCGCTGGAGCATATTTTGTTCTACGGCCCTCCGGGCCTGGGCAAGACAACCCTGGCCAATATCATCGCCAAGGAGACGGGCGCCAAGATCTTCACCACCTCGGGCCCCGCCCTGGAACGCTCAGCGGACCTGATGGGCATCCTCACCAACCTGGCCCACGGCGACATCCTTTTTATCGATGAAATCCACCGCCTTCCCACCATCATCGAGGAATTCCTCTACCCCGCCATGGAGGATTTCAAGATCGATTTTGTGGTGGACAAAGGCGCGTTCGCCAAGACCCTGAATGTTCCGCTCAAGCGCTTTACATTGATCGGCGCCACCACGCGCGCCGGATTTCTTTCCGCCCCCCTGCGCGAGCGGTTTGGGCTATCCTATCACCTTGATTTTTATGACCCGCGGGATCTGGCCCACATCGTGCTCCGGAGCGCCAAACTGCTGTCCGCAAAGGTGGATGATGATGCCGCACATGAAATTGCCCGGCGGTCCCGGGGAACGCCCCGAATATCCAACCGCCTCCTGCGCCGAGTAAGGGATTTTTCCGACATCAAGAACTCCGGCCGGATCACGGCGGAATCGGCCGCGGACGCGCTCAAAATTGAAGGCATTGACGAGCTGGGATTGGACGGGCTGGACAAGAAGTATTTAGAGACCATCATCCGCCATCACAAGGGCGGCCCCGTGGGAGTGGAAGCCATCGCCGCCACCTTAAATGAGGAGGCGGAAACCCTGGAAGAGATGGTGGAGCCCTATTTATTGAAGATTGGGTACATCAGCAGGACGAGAATGGGACGAAAAGCCAACGATTCCGCTTTCAAACACTTCAACCTGCCCGCGGGAACCGCAGCCCCGCAAACAGAACTTTCTCTCGATTAATCGCCCAGATCCATACCGTCAATGCTGTCCCAGCGGACCATAACACTGACCGTGTGCGCAATGCCGGCCTCGCTTCGGCTTAAAATCCCGTAATCCAGCTGAAAATATTGCCACCGAAGGCCAATCCCCGCCGTGGGCCGGGCATCCTCGCGATATTGCAGCCCCGCGCGCAAAATGAAAAAATCAACCATTTGCCATTCCGCGCCTGCGGAACCGCCGGGATGCTGGCTGTCCCGAAACTGGTTTAATTCCCAGACGCCCATCAGGTTGGGCTCAGACTCCGCGTTGGACATCATTTTGAATTTGTGGGAGCCTCCCACCCGAAACACGATCGGCATGGGCTCATGCTGTTCAAGGAACTGGATGGAGCGGCCGATGTTCTGGGCGGAGAACCCAAGAACATGCCTCTTGTTGAAATGCCACTGAACCCCAACATTGTGATTCACCGTGTTTGCCGAGTGCTCGTGCAGATTCCTGCGCAAATATTCTGCGTTATAACCGACTGAAAACCGCTTCATGAACATGCGGCTCATGCCAAAACTCAATCCGTTGTCTGAAATGTCCACTTCACGCTCCAGATCATATCCGCTCATGTCCCTTTCCTTGTCGCTGGATCCAAACCGGCGATATTGAAGCGCAAACGAAACGGATTTGATCGGCTGAAGGCCGATGGCAAAAGACGTTAAATCGCTGCCCTGAAAGAGTACCGAGCGGGTAAAAGTGAGCTGATTATCTTCCAGGGTCGCCGTCGCAGCAGGATTGTATTCAAATGCGTGAATGTCCCCGGCGACGCCGCTTAATCCGGAGCCCAAGGCCACGGAGCGGGCGGAGATGGGCATCGTCAAAAATTGCGAACCGGCTTCTCCGGGAGTCAGCAAATATCCGGCGTTAACCGCGCCGGAACCCGCGGCCAATCCCAGAAGCAGCAATGCAGCGGAACGGAGCGGCTTCTTCATCATCGGACTAAGAACACTTTGTTCCTGGATTTGCCGCGCGTGGTCTCCAGTTCGTAAAAATAGACCCCGCTGGCCACGCTGACCCCATCGTCATTCTTGCCGTCCCAAATGTTATTGCTTGTGATGGTGCGCACCGGAACACCGGCGGCATTGATTATTTTAACTTTTACAACCGTTCCCCCAAGATCTTCCGGAATGCGGAATGTCACCCGGTTCAAGCCCCGGGCGATGAACGGATTGGGCATGGGGACGGTTTCATCCTGCGGGGGCGGGATGAGCGCGCCCGGAATGGCCCGAACGGCCCTGAATGCGTTGACCAGGCCGAACCCGGTTAGAGTATCGTACCCCGGAGGGTCAACGTCACTCGCCGTCTGCACAAGAATGCTTCTGATTCGAGACGGTGTGAGGCGGGGTTCAAGAGAAAGCAAAAGGGAAGCGATTCCGGTGACATGGGGAGCAGCTCCAGAAGTCCCGCCGAAGGTGAATGTGTATGTGTCCGGGTTGACCCCGTCAGCAGATGTGGTATATGTCAAGACGCCGGGAGCGATGACCGCAATTTCAGGACCCGTATTTGAGAAATTTGCGAGGACACCTGAAGTGGTGGATGCTCCCACGGCAATAACGCCGGGGTAAGCCGCCGGAAAAAGGACGGGTTCAGTATTCCCATCATTACCGGCCGAGGCCACAACGGTGATCCTCTCAGCCAAGGCTCTGTCAATGGCATCTTGAAGGATCGATGATCCCGAAGCGCCGCCAAAGCTCATGTTCATGATGTTCACGCCTTTTGCAATGGCGTAGTCCACTCCCAATATAATGTGCGAATCCAGGCAGTCGTCACTGCACACTTTCACCGCCAGGATCTTCGCGTTGTTATGGATGCCCGCAATGCCAATCCCATTATTTGCTGTCGCCGCGATAATCCCGGCAACGGCAGTGCCGTGCCCGATTCCGGATCCGTCATCATCCATGGGGTCCGCGTCATCATTGAAAAAATCAAAACCGTCGTAGACCTTTACGCGGAAAGCTCCGCCAAGATCATCGTGGTTGTAATCCACGCCCGAGTCCAGCACCGCGACCTTGACCTCGGCCAATCCTGTGCCTGTGGTGACTCCCCAGGCATCCGTGATCTGCAGTTGAGTCAGGGCATATTGCTGCGAAAAATAAGTGTCGTTAAAAGTGACCCCGGTGAGCTTTCTGACATAATCCGGTTCTGCGCTTTCAACTTCAGGGCTTGCTCTGAAGTTTTGGAGGGTTTCCAGAAGAGAGGAAGAAGATACTTTCAGTGTTTCCGCATTGAGCCCGGTGATTTCGCGCGAAGACCGAACCCCCGAGGAAAACCGGAGCGCCGCCCGCCGGGCGGCGGAAACCCCGGTCCGGTATTTCACAATGATCTGGTCGCTGGCGACTTCGACTTTTTTTCCGGTTTTCGGATCTGTGATAAAAGTGGTTTCGATGCAGAAAACCGTCCCCTGCAGAAGAAGAGATTGCAAGAACGCCCAGGCAAGAAGCTTAGTTATTCTTGTCATCGTTTGCAAATATGCTATATAAAGCCCGTAAAGTCAAGGTAAGCGATTTCATTCCTGTTCTTCCTCTTTTTTCTTTCTTCTTATTTCGTCATCGTCCTGAAGATAATATTCATCCTCATTCTTGGGTTTTTCCTTTATCAATGGGAGTTCATCTTTATAGTAATCTTTCATGAGAGTGTCTTGATCCTTTTTGGCCGGTTCAATTTCCTTTCTCAGATCGATCAGTTCGATCTTTTCATCTTTCCCTGCTTTGGGGAGATCTTCTCCAAACCGGAAGGATACGGTGACGCGGTGGGACAGCCCAAAATCAATCTCGCTTAAAAACGCATAGTCCATTTGAAACCTGGCTTCCCTGAAACCCAAGCCCACGCTGTAGTTTTCATGATGGGTGTTGAGCCTCATCCCGGCCCGCAAAAAGACCGCTCTTGAATTGTACCGTCCGCGGGCATATTCAGCCGATACCCTGTGCGTCATGATCTGTCCGGATGCTTTTTCCCCTTGATACGCTCCCAGGAGAGACCCCAGGGTGGCGTTTTCCGGCGTGACGGCTGAAAAACCGAAGGATTCCGTCCTGGGGAGGTCGTTCCCGGCAGTCTTATAGGTGATCTGTGAGCCCAAATTTTGAAGCGATGCTCCCGCGGTGAATTTTTCCCCGACCCAGTTGTGAAGCGGGTAAAGCATCACTCCGGCGTCCAAGGCGAACGCCCGGGCGCGATATTGTTCCACCAGGGTGGACATGGCGAATTTGGGCGTCACGCCCGCAGAAACATACCGGTTGATCCGGGCGCCGAACGACAAAGCTCCCAGATAAGAAGTTTCAGCGTTAAACGAGCGGGAGGTGCCGTCCAGAGAATGGACGTCGATCGTGCCGGCAGTGTAAAAGAGAAGGGATCCGCCCACTCCAAACTTCATGTTCATCAGCGACAGGGGGTATCCATAAGAAAGAGCGCTGTAGCGGCTGTCATCGTGCCCGGTCGCGAAAGAAAACTCAACCTCGGGGCGGCGGAGGGAGGAAAGGCCCGAAGGATTGCTTAAAATTGAATCGGCGCCTTCGACGCCCACCACATTGACGCCGCCCAGGCCGACCTGCCGGGCATTCAAATTCTCGGTCAAAAAATTGGCGGATGTGGTCCCGGCCAACGCATGCGGGACGGAAGCCAATGACAAAAGAAGCGGCACAATCAGGAATGGACGCTGACCCGTCATTTAATGACCGCGATCTTGTGATTTTGCGAAAAGTTGGGCGCTTCCATGCGCACAAAATATATTCCGGTGGACACGATTTCCCCGCCGTCGGTTTTCCCGTCCCAAACGACGGTGACAGGGGCAGGTCTTTCATTGCTGTGCTCATCCAGGAGAGTGCGGACAAGCCGGCCCTGCATCGTATAAATTTTTAAGGAAACCCTTCCCGCAATGATGAACCTGTAATAAATGGTCACGGATTCGCCCTTGGAGGGGTCAAAGAGATTATTCACCGGCCTTACGGACCCATATTGCGTGATCGGGGCTGTGCTCACAAACGTGGAGTCGGTGGCCGAGCCGGCAGGAGAATCCTTGATGATGGTGCCGGACGCTCCGACGGCAAAACCCAGGGTGGAATTGATAAAGAAGACGTCGGAAAGATTGTTTGTGGTCGAACTTGTCTCCTGAAGAAATGTGGTTCCGGAATTTGTGGATTTATAGATGAGGCCCCCATCGCCTGCAATCCAGCCGGTGTCCGTGCTGATAAAGTGAACCGCGTTAAAATCCGTGGCCACACCGAGCCTCGAGCTCCAGGAGTCGCCCTTATTAACCGTTTTAAGAACAGGGCCCGTAAAAAGGGAGTCACAAGCGATGAACCCCGTGCTGAAATTAACAAAAAAGACGTCGTTAAGAGCGCTTAGCGTCGTTACGGGAGATATCTGGGTCCAGTTATTGCCCCCATTGCCCGTTCGAATGAGGGTATCAGAATCTCCAACGGCCCAACCGGTGGATTCATTGACAAAAAAAACAGATCTGAGACTGACAGATGGAGATTCTCCGCTGGGATCGCCGGACCGCCAGAAATATCCGGAGTCGGTGGAAATCCTCACGGTTCCGGAAGCGCCGACGGCAACGACCGTGCCGGTGGAATTGGCCCAGTGCGCCGCAAAGAGGGTGTTCCCGGTTCCGCTGGCCATGGCTTGCCAGGTGATGGCGTCGGTCGTTCTCAAAATAAGGCCTCCGGCTCCAACGACAACGCCAGTGGATGAATCGGCACCGGAAAACTTCACATCATGAAGGGTGACGGCCACTCCGCTCGTCTGTGCCGCCCAGTCCGTGCCGGCATTTACCGTCTTGAGGATCGTTCCTGATGCGCCCACGGTCCAGCCGGTGCTCGTGTCAATAAAATAGACGGCATTCAAGTCCTGGCCCGTGCCGCTGTTGGAGAAACGCCAGACCGCTTCCGCCCGTCCCGCGGAAAGCAGAAGAATCCCGAAAATAAATACCCGACCTATCCGTCTCAAAATGCCTCCTGACAAAAAAAACGAGAACGGGATCCGCTCATGCGGCGGACTCATTCTCGGCGATGGCCCATCAAACTGTTTCAAATCTAACAGTTATCCCCTATTTTGTCAATGAAGGTAAGTTATTTGAAGACGCTCGCGAAAAGGTTGACGCCGATGCGCAGCTGTTCGCTGAACTCGGTGAAAGATTTCACGGTCATGAGGCTGCGCAGGATATAGGAAGGGCGGAAATAGAATTCACGATAGGCGTCTTCAATGATCCCGTTAATCTGCTCCTTGGTGAGACTGGTCTCCCACCAGGCATATTCGTCGCCTTTTGTGGGATTCGCCGTGAAATCATTGTAGACTTCCGGCTTATAGGACTTGTCCTTCATGGCCTCCTCATACAGAGGCGCCCCCGGAACCGGCGTAAAAACGGTGAACTGGGCGAAGTTGGGATTCAGCTTTTTGGCAAATTCGATGGTCTGCCGGGCTTCTTCGTAGGTTTCGCCCGGGAACGCGAAGAGAAAAAATCCGACCCATTCGAGTTTATATTTTTGCACCAGATTGATGGTCTCCTGGATGTCCTTGAGCGTAATATGCTTTTTCATCTTGTCCAGGATCCGCTGGGAGCCGGATTCGATCCCGAAAAAAATCCTCATGCAGCCGGCTTCTTTCAAGAGCCGCATCATTTCGTCGTCAAAGGGCTTCACGCGGCAGCGGATGCTGAATTCCACCTTGATGCCGGAGGCGATGATGCCTTTGCAGATGCTGATAAGACGCTGCCGGGAAAGGTTCAAGGTCTCATCCACGAAATGGATCTCATGAATGCCCAATTTGGCGATTTCAACCATTTCCTGCACCACGTTCTCGGCGCTTCTCATCTTCACATTGCGGTCTATGGCGCAGAAGGTGCACTGATGGGGGCAGCCGCGCATGCTGATCATGGTGGTCATGAACTTGTGCGACGAAACGATGCTGTGGTAGCGGGTGATGTCCACGGCCGTGCGCACGGGGAACGGCAGGGCGTCCATGTTTTCCATGGAGTAGGATTCCGTGGACTCCACAAGGCCTTCGGGAGTTTTCACGGACAGCCCCGGGAAATGGGGGTCCTGAACTTTCCCGGACACATAATCCACCAGCCGCAAGAACGGGACTTCCCCGTCGCCGGAAATGGTGGAGTCAATTTCCGGGAGAGCCAGGGTTTGGGACCTGAAAAGCTTTACGTGCGGCCCGGCGATGCAGATGTGCGCCTTGGGATTGATCTTTTTGATCCCTTTGGCGATCTCATGGACGTCAAAAAACGCGTTGGTAAAGGCGGGAATGGCCACCAGGTCCGGAGGATCAGCCGCGATTTCCTTTAAAACTTCCGACGCCGGAGTGCCGGTGGCATCCGCGTCGCGGACGGTCACGTCCGGATATCCGTTGGACATCAAATAAGAGGCCACATAGAGGAGTCCCAGGGGCGGGTATTTGACCGTGTCTGCACGGTCAGCTTGCGCAAATTTGGGCATGTATCCCGTGTTTGTGTTCTCAAACATCTGCTGGAGAAGGAGGATTTTCATCGGATTTTAGCGACCTCTATCCTACCTCAATCCGGAGTCTTATTCAAGCGCGCCGGAGCACGCCCGCGGTGATTGTCCCGCCTCTTAAGGACCCAAAATCCCTCGGGTCCCGGAACCTCGGTGTAGCGGCTGTCGATATAATCCCGAACCTGCGAGTAGTCGCTCCGAGACATCATGGCGCGGTTGTTTTTTATGGCTGTTTTCCAATCGCCCTGCACGCCGAACCTAAGAAAGCCCGTGTCAAAATATTCCTCCTTGCCCACGATCACCCAGACCACATCCTCCCTCTCAAGAAGCTTGGGAACGCTCTCCTGCTCCTCCGCGTTCAGTTCCCAGCCCGAAACCAGGAAATGAGTGATGGGCACAGGCGAAATCCGGCCGGTGGCAAAATAGAAGAACAATGGGTCCGGCATGAGAATGATCCTTTCAGTCTTGGGGATGGATTTTTCAAAGTCGAGAAGACCCCGCACATATCCATAATCCTGTTCACGGAAATACACCCCGTCGATCCTGGAATCCGGGACGGTCCAGCGGATGTCCCCGGCCTTATAGGGCTGTCTCCACCTCATGGACGCACCCCAAAAAAGCATAAGTCCCAATGCCGGCACAAGAATGCGACGGCTCCATTTAAAATCACCTGCTGTCGACTGAAGAAGAATGGCGGACAAGGGTCCCAGATAACCCTGTTGGTTCGGGTCCCGCACTCCTCCTTCCTGCGACATCCCCAGCCACATCGCGATGAAGCAATACATTGCCGTGCAGAATGAGCTTTTCTTCCATGAAAGCCATATTCCCCAAAGATAAAAGGGAAGGAGGAATTTTATGAAGTGGTTCCGGGGTCCCGTCAACGCGTCCCATGTGGATTCCAGCATGGACATCAAGAGGTTGCCTTTCCCGTGCCTCTGCGTGGCGCGGCGGAACATCCAGTCCCACGCGTCGGGTAAAGCATGGTGTCTCATAAAATAGGCGGCAAAAACGGCGGCGACCAGAGCAATGCCCAGGGCAAAAAG
>MGUQ01000040.1:9146-9232 GCA_001799975.1 Elusimicrobia bacterium RIFCSPLOWO2_01_FULL_54_10
TTGCTCATAAATGACAGGCCGGCAAAAACCCCGGCCAGAATCCAGAATGCTCCGCTCCTCAAAAGTCCCGATTGCGCCGCTCCCAG
>MGUQ01000040.1:9245-13021 GCA_001799975.1 Elusimicrobia bacterium RIFCSPLOWO2_01_FULL_54_10
AGATATGCAAAAAAGGTCGCGTCAACGTCATACCAGGGCATCATCAGAATGTTTCCGGGCAGCCAGACCGCGGTCACGGCCAGAGCGACCGCAAAGGGGATCGATCCGCATTTAAGGACTTTTTTATAGAAGACTCCGCCCGCAAGGAGCATCACGGACATTTGCAGGGCCAGATAGATTTTCGACCAGAAAATGTGCGGGGAAAACATCTTGAAGAGGAACGCCTGCGCCATATAAGTGAAGGGAGTGGTCGGGCAATAGAAGTCCCTCCCCGGAACCTGTCCGTTGGCAATCCTCCAGCTGCGGTCCACCAGGACGCCGACATCGACCACAATGGGCGAACGGAAACTCACATAATACGTCCAGCCAATCACGGCGGCGGTCCATGCGGCCAGAAGCCACAGGTCTTTGGGGCGGAAGTTATTTTCTGACGAGAACAAGATAGTTGTTGGGCTCTTCGGTGAGGTCGCCCAGACTGAGGAGCATGCAAAAGGGTATGCTGAGGAGGGCGTAGACGGCCATCAAAGGATACAGCAAATAAAAGAAAATGCTGCGTTTGCATTCCGGAGACGACATCCCGCCGAAACGGAAGCTCTGCGGAAAGAAGAACACCAGGTGAGACGCCATGGATGTCCAGACGCCCCCAAGTGGTTTTATGTCCTCGATCTTGAGGCCGGCCCGCTGCGCCGTTTTTTGGATCCAGAAACGGGTGAAATTGTAGTAATGCTCCGGAGCGAAATGCACCGTGCTGGTTTGGGGAATGAGGAATATGCCGTACCCGCCGGGTTTCAACACCCGCCCGATCTCTTCCACCATTCGGATGGGCTCGAAAACGTGTTCGAGGACCTGGATGTTGATGACGGTGTCAAACCGGTTGTCTTCAAACTTCATCTCACAGCCGTCCCCAATGACAAACTTGACCCTGGAATCGCCCGTTTCAAACCTTTTGGCTTCCGAAATCTCCAGAGTGGTCCACGTGTTGAAATCGATCTTCTTTTTTACGGCGGTCAGGAAAAAATCCCACCCGCCGACGTCCAAAACGTCGCCGCGTCCGTATTGTTTGAGCAGGCTGAACACTTCCCGGGACCTGAAATTACGGACGTGGAACCACCATTGGACCGCGAGGGATTTGCGATGGTCATCGGGCATCGTCAAAACCCACTTTGTCCTTCACCAGATAATGCGGCCGGCCCCGGACTTCGTCAAAAATCCGGCAGATGTACTCGCCCAAAATCCCGATGAAAACAAGCTGAATGCCTCCAAAAAAAACCACCGTGACGATCAGGGAGGCCCACCCCAGAACCGGGATGATGTCGGTAAAAAGTTTGAGGATGACCACGACAATGATGATCAAGAGCGAGAGACCCGAAGCGATCAGGCCCAGAACCGTTGCCGCCTGAATGGGAACGCTGGAAAATGAAAACAGACCGTCGGTGGCCATGCGCATGAGCCGGAAAAACGTTTGACGGGGCTTGCCGTGAAAGCGCGCGTCCCTCTCAAAAGGGAAGCCGATCTGCCGGAATCCCACCCAGGCGCGGATGCCGCTTACCAGCCTGTTTTTCTCGGGAAGCATTTTGAAGATGTCGACCACCTTGCGGTTCATGATAGAAAAAGACCCCGCATCCAGGGGCATGTCCACATTGGCCGCTCTTCTCAATATCCGGTAGAACGCGGAGAAGGCGAACCGCTTGAAAATGTTCTCCTGCCGCTTTATTTTGACGGCGTAAACCACGTCATACCCTTCGCGCATTTTATCTATCATTTTTGGAATGAGCTCGGGTGGATCCTGGAGGTCGCCGTCCATGGGGATGACCATGTCGCCGGAGGCGTGATTGATGCCGGCTGAATATGCGGGCTGGAGGCCGAAATTTCTGGAGAGGCTTATGATTTTGATCGAACGGTTTTGGGCGGCATAACTTTTCAGAGTTTCTTCCGAGCGGTCCCTGCTGCCGTCATTGACGAAGATCAATTCATAGGTGTCCTTCAAACCCGACATCACCGCCTCGAGCCGTTTATAAAGTTCGGGGAGCGTGTCTTCTTCGTTGTAGATGGGAATGACGACAGAATATTTCACGAGGGTAAATTTATCATGCTCTGGCAAGTTTCAAGTATATCAGATGCCAGGTTTCTTTTCCATCACCTTCACCACGCTCATGTTTCCCGCGTTGATCCAGAGCGTCCCAAAAAACCTCTCAAGAGTGCGATCGGCATCCTTCCATACCACGACATCCCGATAATGTTCAGCGAGATACCGGCTTTCCGGATAGCGGACCGCCAAACCGGGAGAATACCCTTTTGCGACAACCAGGAACCTGGGCATCTTTTTGATAGGGATGGCGGTGGAATCGAGTTCATAGGAATGGGGAATGGAAATAATCTTGTAGTCGAGAAAGCGGATTGCGGGGAACTCGACCGGCGCAAAGCTCCCGCCCCAGGCGCCGAGGCTTTCGCCCTTGGGCACATTTTGATTGATCCATTCCCCCGCGATATCGAGGCGGGAGGGAGAGCGGTGAAGCCACCAATAATAGGCGCATTGAACGGCCGCGACTCCAAGCGCCCCTGCGACGAAAAGCGATAAAATCGCCCTCCCAAACGTCCGGGTGAGCGCGCCCCAAAGCCCCAGGACTCCCCATGCGCTCAAGACCGCAATGAGAGGCAGGAGCCTGGCATTGACGGGCGTGTGGCGCGTGGTCACAAGGTTTTGCGCGAATAAAATTAAAAAAACCCCAACACAGACAAGCATGAACTTCTCCTTCTTTTTAAAAGCAAAGAAAATCCCGGAGACAAGAAAAGGAAGGACGGGAAGCGAGACATGCTCGGTAAAGACATCCTTGACGTACGCAGGCCACTCATTGAGCTGCAATTCATGAAAAGCGGGAAAGTAGATGAACATCGACTGGACATATCGCTGAAACTCGGACCATTGGAGGAGAAAATGAAAATTCAAAACGGCAGATACGAGAAAAAACAACGCGCTGGAAGCCCAGAACCTCCTGCTCTTGAAGACCGGGGAAAGCCTCCAATCCTGCGCGGCCCATTCGGTGAAAAATATTGCGGCGCCCAGGATAAGGTTGGTGAATATGACGCCCGCACAGCATCCCAGGGCGACCGCCAAAAAGGAAAACTCTTTAAGCAGGCCCTCGCCCGGTCTTTCGCACTTGAGAATCCTGGCCACAAGACCGAGGGAAAGGACGATCCAAAACATTCCGAGGATGTGCGACTTGGCCAGATGGGTCAGCGAAACCGAAAGAGGGAACGTCGCCAGAAATGCCGCGGACAGAAGTCCGAAGCCCTCCCCGTAAAATCTAACGGCCAGAAACCCGATGAGCAGCACTGCAAGCACCACGGAAACCCCTCCCATAGAACGCACCAGCATATACATGTTCCGTATTTCATCGGGATGAGTGAAATAGTATTCCACGCCGGGAGTGAGAGAGAGGAGGCCTGTTATTTTTCCCAACGCAATGAACGCCGCGGCCGGATAATAAAACAGGGCCCCATAATACATCTTGGGGCCGGGCACAAAATCAAATTTTTTAGGATTCATTTCGGCGATGGCGGTGAGCTGCACCTGCTCGTCCGATACATACACCCCGATAACGTAATTCCTCATCCGGTCCAGGACGCTCTCGGGAGTTATCGTCTCAAAATAGGGAACATTCCACCGGTGGGTCATCTTCTCATGGAGGTCCTTCAACGAGTTGTTTTTATCGAGAAGGTCGTCCACAATGGAATAATACTGATTCCTCTGTTCGATCATTTTGGGAATCCACCGC
>MGUQ01000041.1:0-8847 GCA_001799975.1 Elusimicrobia bacterium RIFCSPLOWO2_01_FULL_54_10
GCAAAACAAAGAGCGAATACACGGATGCGACGATCAGCCTGGCTCCGGTCATGCTCGCTCCTTATTTCGTCCTGCCCGTCCACTCAAGCGCTGGAAAAAAAATGGGGGCGCTGCGGCTGGGAGCAGGGATCGGGTATGTCTTGGCGCATTATAAGCTGGGTCCGGACGTCGATGATGAACTCAATCAAGGCGTTCCGCCCGGGACCACTGTCAGCTACAAGGCTTCATTTGACAACGGAATCGGCTATCAAGTCGGCGGCGGGTTCGATGTGCACATCAGCCGGAATTTCACCATCGGCACCAACATCAACTACTTGATCTTCCGGACCAACGCGCATGAGACTCTGGAAATCAGAAGAACATTCAGCAGAACTCTTATTGAGTCCACATCGGAAGTCAATCTGGATTCCCTGGTGGCGATGGCAAGTATTAAATATTATTTCTAATTTTTTCTTGGTTTAAAGCGACTTCAGGTAACGGCGCACTTCGTCACGGCTTCCTAAAAGAACAAAAGAAACTATTCCCTCGCCCTCAACCCAAAGAATTCTCAAAGCGATGGTCGGCCTGGCCTCGAACACCTTGCCTTCAGAGCTTTGAAAAAGCTTCTTGATCCTTAGCCCATAGGCCGCCTGGCGGGTTTTGTGATAATCCTGGATTTGATGAACGGTTTCGCGCACAAGAAACTGCTCTGAAGTCTTTAAGGATTTAAATGCGGAGAGAAAATGCTTCTTATACAGATACTCCATCAGCGGGCGGGCTAACGACCGATTTTAAGCGGGTCTGAACGCCGGCTTTTAGACGAAATGTCGCCGGGCTCCTTTTTAAGGCCTTTGCGGATGAGTTTATCGTATGATTCGGGGGGAATGCGGTCTTCAATTTCTACGGGCTTGATCATGATGATCCCGTGCTCATAAACAATGTCAAAGTATTCGTCAGTTTCCTTGAGCCTGGCTTTAATGACGATCTCTTTGGGTATCGTGATCTGGTTGCCGCGAGTCCTTTTTGTGAGCATAAATCCTCCTGTGTAAAGCTTGAATGAAGGATACCATGAACGGCTTACTCTGTCAATACTATTATAGTAAATTACTTTATTCATATTATGAGATGTCGCTCTTCCCTTTTTTCTTGAATCCACAGAGCAAATAATCCTGTATAATATAGCAGTTGAAAAATAATAGGTTCGAATCCGAATCAGGCCTTGTGCCTTTCACCGGCAACGAGCTCCTCTTAAAGGGGGGGCTGGAAGCCGAAATGGCTCTATTGACGGGCTATCCGGGTTCGCCCGTCTCCGACATCTTCGACGCAATCTACGAAAACCGTGAACTCCTCAAAACCCACGGGGTTCTGGGCCAGATGGCCAACAACGAAGCTCTGGCCTCCGCCCGCTTGAACGGCGCCCGCATGGCCCAAGTGCGGGCCGTTTCCGTGATGAAATCCGTGGGGTTCCATGTGGCGGCCGACGGCCTGGCCATCGGCAACCTGACCGAACCCAACAACCCCAAAGGCGGCTGCCTGGTGGTTGTAGGAGACGACTCCTGGAACGAAACCACCCAAATCAACAGCGATTCCCGCTTTCTCGCCCAGCACCTGCACATGCCCATTCTGGAGCCCTCCACATTCCAGGAAATCAAGGATTGGATGGACCTGGGCTTCGAGATTTCAGGCGCCTGCAACCTCTATGTGGCCTACATCATCACCACCAATCAGGCCGATGGCGGCGGCAGCGTGCGTGTGAAGAAAAACCGCTATCCCACCGTCAATTTCTTGGAAAAAACCGAGCTTTCGTCCTCCAAAATTAAAGTGAAAGATTTTGTCATGATCCCGCCCCACACATCCCAAAAAGAAGCCACGCTTGCCGGCCGTTTTGAAAAATTGCTGGAAATCGTGCAGGAGAAGGGCCTGAACCGCCTGATCAACCTGGACGAATCATCCAAATCCCGCGCCGCGGTCGGATTTATCACATCGGGCGGTTCCTACAGCTATCTCGAACATGCCCTTTTTGAAATGGGCTTGAACGGAAAGTTTCCTATCTTAAAGCTCGGTTTGACACACCCCCTGGATTCCACTCTCGTTGAAAAATTTCTCTCGCATTGTGAGACGGTGATTGTGATTGAAGAAAAGCGCCCGTTCCTTGAAGACCAGGTGCGCGCCATTCTGCAGAAAGCGGCCCAGAGCGACTCCACGCGCTTCAACGGCACCAAAGTTTTCGGCAAGAGTTTTCCGCAGAGCCTGCCCGGAATTCCCGAAGTGCGGGGGCTTAACCCTTCACTCCTCATTGACCGCCTGGGCGCGTTTTTTCTCACGCTTGACCTACCCCAACTGAAGGGGCACAAACCCAGAATCCAAGAGGAAGTGGACATCGTGCGCGAAACGGGAAGCTCAAAATTTTCCATCCCCATCCGCACGCCGACTTTCTGCCCCGGCTGCCCCCACAGGGATTCCTCAACGGTATCACTCAAAATAAAAAAAGAGCTGGGCGACGTCATTTTCCACGGAGAGTCCGGCTGCCATTCCATGCTCCAGTTCGCGCCCAACGAAGGCCTCATGCAGAATTATTCCGGCATGGGCCTGGGCGGCGGGACTGGCGCGGGCATTGATCCCTACATCAAAAATAAGCAGGTGGTCTTCCTGGGCGACTCCACATTTTTCCACTCCGGCATGGTTGCCGTTTCGGACTCCATCAAGAACGGACAGGACATCACCTATGTGATTTTGGACAATAAAACCACCGCCATGACCGGCCACCAGCCCACGCCGGGCAACGATTTTGACATTCTGGGCCGGAAAACTTTCGCGCAAAAAATTGAAGACATCATCCGCGGCATGACGGGGGGAAGTTCCGACATTCCGGTCATCCGCGCCAACCCCGAAGACCGCGAGCCTTATGCCAAACTCCTCAAGGAAATGGTGGCGCGCAAGGGCGTCAAAATTGTGATTGCGGACAAAGAATGCGGCATCACTTTCCAGCGCCGCTTAAAAAAAGAGAAAAAGGCCGTGCTCAAAGCTAAGGGATTTGTGGAGAAAGAAGAGTTCATCAACATCACGCCCGAAGCCTGCGAATATTGCCTCGAATGCACAAACGCCACCGGCTGCCCGGGATTGACCGTGGAAGAAACGGAACTGGGCCCCAAGATTGCGACGGATTTGTCGTCCTGCGTGTCCGACGGCGCCTGCGCCAAGGGCAAAGTCTGCCCCTCGTTTGAAAAAATCAGCATCACGCGCATCCGCCCCCGCAAGGCAAAAAGCCCTTCGGAATTGACAAAACCCATTTCCGCTCCCCAGCCCAGAAACTTCGACGGAGTTTATTACATCTCGACATTCGCCGTGGGAGGCATGGGCGCGGGTGTGATAAGCGCCATCCTGGTGCGCGCGGGGCTGGAAGAAGGTTACCAGGTGCATTTTCTGGATAAAAAAGGCCTGGCCATCCGCAACGGCGGAGTTTTCGGCCACATCGTTTTCAGCAAAAACAAGGAACAGATCCTCTCTCCGCTTGTCCCTTACGGCAAGGCGGATCTGATTTTGGGCATCGACATTTTAGAAACAGCCCGCGGCCTGGACTCCAGCCACAACATGCGCGTGGCCGGCGCCGAACGCACGGCCGCCGTGGTCAACACCCACAAGACCGAAACCGTGCTGTCGCTGATGGGAAGGGACAAGTTTGACACGGCCGAACTGGAGAAAATCATCCGAGGCGGCACCCGGAGCGGCGATTATTTGAGCCAGGATTTCTCGCAGGTATCGCAGAAAGTTTTCGGCACCAAGCTGTATGTCAACATCCTCCTTCTGGGCGCGGCGTTCCAGAAAGGGCTTCTTCCCGTTTCGTTGAAGAACATCCTGGGCGCGGTGGAAAATTCGGTGCCCAAGCAGGACTTGGACGAAAACCTGGCCGCGTTCCACATCGGGCGGCAGATCGCGGCCGAAGGCGGCTTCCACGGCTTGGGGACTTCAGCGAAAAAGAGGGATTATGCCGCAACGCTCGACGAAAAAGCGGCTATTCTGGAAAGAAAACTTTTCACGGGCCGCGCCGCCGCGAAAAAATACCGCGAGATTGTGGAGCAGGCCGTGCGCTGGATGGATTTGGGCTCAGCCTGGAACGAAAAGATCGCGGTGCGCGCCCATGAGCTCGTTCAATACGGCGGCGTGACGGCTGCGGAAAAATATCTGTCCATGATTTGGGAAACCTATCGCAAAGACCGCAAGGATTTGGGCTTTGCCGCCACCAAAACGGTGATCGAAAACCTTTTCAGGGTGATGGCCATCAAGGACGAAGTTTATGTGGCCCACCTGCTCACCACCCGGGAAAAAATTGCCCGGGACATGGAACGCTATGGCGTGGACCCCGCCAACGGCGACCGCATCAGTTACACCCATTTGAACCGTCCGCAGTTCACCGTTTTGGGATTCGATCTGGAATTTAACTTAAACGCCAGGAATTGGATGCTCCGCATCATCAAGCACTGCGCGTTTTTAAGGGCGCTCCTGCCCGGCTGGCACCGCCGGGAAAATGAATTCCGCGACTGGTACTCGGGACTCGTGAAAAACTTCAATTATTTTGAAGACTCAGCGGATTATAAGACCTACGTGGAAGCCATGAAAGCGCCGGAACAGGTGAGCGGATACCGGCAAATCCGCTATCCCAAGATGGAATGGGCGCGGTCGCGCGCGGAGCAGATTTTAAAGACGATGAACGCCGATTATTTGGAAATGGAAAGGGTGAAGTAAAAAGTACTGCCCTGCCCGGGCCCCGGGCTCCGGCAGCCGATGTCCCCGCCGTGCAGATTGAGAATTTCCTTGGCAATGGCCAGCCCCAGGCCCATGCCTTCGCGCTTGTGGGTGGACGACTCCGCCTGGTAAAACTGCTCAAAAATCCTCTCCCGGTCTTGGTCCGAAATCCCTTCGCCCGTATCGGTTATTTCCGTCGATATCTTTGAATCTTCTGCCGAAACGCTGATGTTGACCCGTCCGCCTTTCGGCGTGTGCTTCAAGGCGTTCGAAATCAGATTGGACAGCACCTGGTGAATGCGGCCGGTGTCGCCGTTGACCGTGAGGGATCCGGACGGAACCTTCCAGCTCACGGTCACGCCTCTCGTTCCCGCCACAGTCAGCATCATGCCCTCCACTTCACTGCAGATTTTCAAATAATCAAAGGGTTTCATGTCCACCCTAAGCTTCCCCGCTTCAATGCTCACCAGATCCATGAGGCTCACCACCATGTCGGTCATTCTTTTAACGGACTTGTCTATGTTGAGCAAACATTTGTCGCTTTCAGCCTCGCTGAGATTTTCCGTCCGCAGAAGATCGCAAAAACCGCGCACGGAAGTGAGCGGGGTGCGCAGGTCGTGCGTCACGATGGAGAGGAATTTGGATTTCATGGCACTGGTCCGCTTCATGTTGGCCAGCAGACGCTTGTTTTCTTCAACCAAGTTGCGGTGCTCGATGGCTTTGGCCACGCTGCGGACCAAAAAGATCCGGTCCACGGGCTTGGGCAGAAAATCGTAAATGTCTTCCTTGATGGCTTTGACCGCCAGGTCCAGAGACGGGTAGGCGGTCATGAGAATGACGGGCAGGTCGGGGTCCTCCTTGCGCAGAGTCCGCGCCAGGTCCAACCCGGTGACGGCGCCCAGGCGGTAATCCACAAGGGCCACCGTGGGACGGAAGGTTTTTTGGCGGAAAACGGCCGTTTCCGCGTCCGCGGCCAGGTCCGTGGCGAAACCGTATTCGTCCAGCAGGTCTCTCAGGACTTCGCCCACCGACGGTTCATCGTCCACAATGAGCACTTTGGTCTCCATGGGCGATATGATACAAAAAATATCGGGACTCCCCTTTAAAAGGAAGGATTCTTCTGTTACAATCCTGGAGCATGAAAAAGATTCTCATCGTCGAAGATGACCTGTCGCTGGCCGAACTCATGCGCGCGCGGTTGGAGAAGGAAAACTACGAAGTGCGCGTGGAGCGGGACGGCCGCCATGTCGGCGAAATTGCCAAAAAAAACCACCCTGATTTGATTCTGCTGGACGCCGTCCTTCCCGGCCTGGACGGGCGCAGCATCCACCAAACGCTCCTGTCCGATCCTGCAACCAAAAAAATCCCCGTTCTTGTCGTTTCCGCCAACGCCCAGCTCGAGCAGGCGTTTGTGGACCTGGAAAACGTCAAAGGATTTGTCCACAAGCCGTTTGACAACGCGCATCTGATCGCAAAAGTGAGCGAAGCGCTCAAAGCATAATCATGGGAAAACTCAGAGTCTGGTGGATCCGCTACAAAGTCCCGTTTCTCGTCATGGTGTTCATGATCATTGTGCTCATCGCCATGCTGGTCTCCATGATGTTCGTGGAGTCCTTCTACCGCATCCTCATGATCGCCCAAATCCCGCAGCAGATCTTTTTCACGGTGGTGAGCGCCGCCATTTTCGCCTATGTCTATGTGTGGGTGTTCAGCGGCGGCTTTGCGTCCTTCAAGAAAGGGCGCATCAAGGCGCAAAATCTGCAAATAAAATTCCGCGATGTCATCGGGCTGGAAGACTCCAAGCGCGAAGCCTGGGAAGTGGTTCAGCTTTTGAAAGACCGCGCGCGCTTAAAGCAGGTGGGGGGTAAAATCATCAAGGGCGTGCTCATGGTGGGACCTCCGGGATGCGGCAAGACGCTCCTGGCCAAAGCCATCGCCTCGGAATCGGGCATCCCGCTCATCAACATGGCCGGAAGCGAATTTGTGGAAATTTTCGTCGGCGTGGGCGCCTCACGCGTGAGAAAACTGTTCCAGGAAGCCCGCCTTCAAGCCATCGAACACGGAGCCTGCCTTGTCTTCATCGACGAAATCGAAGTCATCGGCCGCGGCCGCACGCATTCGTTCATGGGCTCCGGGGAAGAAACCAACAGCACCCAGAACCAGCTGCTTGTTGAAATGGACGGCTTAAAAGACTCCCACGAAAACATCGTCGTGATCGGGGCCACCAACGCGGACCTGAGCGTGATGGACGCGGCCCTCTTGCGGCCCGGGCGGTTTGACCGTAAAATTCACATCGACCGCCCCAACCTGCATGACCGCGAAAAACTTTTCCAGTATTACTTGAGCAAGATCAAATATGACCCCCAAATCAGCGTCCCGCGCCTGGCGCGCAAAGCCGTCTATAAATCTCCCGCGGACATCGAGAACATCATCAAGGAAGCGGCGCTCATTGCCACGCGCAAAGACCGCGACCAAATCCAGTTCAGCGACCTCTCCGAAGCCATGGACCGCATCGATCTGGGCATGGAGCGCAAACTCACGATGTCGGATTATGAGCGGCGCCTGACCGCTTATCACGAATCTGGGCACTTGGTCACCCTCTATTTCATGCATCCCACCGACGACGTTTTCAAGGCCAGCATCATTTCCAGAGGCGGGGCCCTCGGAGTGGTGCACCATCATCCCCGGGAAGAATATTTCACGGAAGACCGCAACAAACTCCTGGCCGACATCAAAGTGTCCATCGCGGGCTATGTGGCCGAAAAAATCAAGTTCGGCGTCACCTCCAGCGGCGTGGCCTCCGATTTTCAGCACGCAACGCGCCTGGCCAACCTCATGGTCTGGAATTTCGGCATGGGTGGAGACGGCTTGATCGGAGATTTCACCCAGTTCCAGAATCCCCGTCAGGGCGCCGACATGCTGTCCGGCGAGCTCAAAAGTTCCCTCAACGCGCAATTCAACCAGATCATGAAATCCTGCCTGGCCGACGTGGAGGCGATCTTAAAGCGGGAATGGGAAATCCTTGAAATTTTTGTGGAAGAGCTTGTCAAAAAGGGAGAGCTGGATTACGACGAAATTGAAGAAATCTTCAGGCGGCACGGAAAGGCCAGGATGTTCCCCGGCCGCTCGGAAAACACCCCGGGGTCATGAACCGTGCCCTGCCCGCTCTCCTGCTTATGACCGCTTGCCTTTCCGCCCCCGCCTGCACCCCCACCTATCCCAAAGAAAAACTTGAGCTATCCATCCGGGAACTGTTTAAGAAGGAAGTTCAAACGGAGGATGTCCGTGTCCGGGTGGCGGGCAAGACCCTCTATGTCTCGTTTCAGATAGATAACATGGTGAGCGCCACTCTGGATTTGCCCAAAGAGGTCACGGAAAGGCTTGAAAACGCCATGCTGTCTCTCACCCGCGTGGCCATGAGCACTGACGAAAAGATAGATTTTATCGTTCTGGACGCCCGCGACGACGCCTGGGGCGTGCAGACCACCTTCATCCGCCGCACTGAAGACCTGCGGTTTCTCTATTACATGACGATTTCCAAAGGAGATTTCGACGAACGCTTCATCCTGGAAACGCGGCGGTTCGACCCCAAAACAGAACTTCCTGAAGACGGCTGGACCGGCCTCACTCTCCAGGAATACATGGGCCGCTGGGTGGCCTTCCGCTTGGGACTGGGCGCCCAAACCAATCCGTTCACGGCGGCCCTGCTGGGTGTGAAACGAGTCACCTCCGCCTATGACGCCGCAAAACAAACCGTGACGCTCACCCTGGAAAGCGATGAGGATGAAGATTCCGAGACCGGCACAAAACTGCGCGCTCAATTCTTAAAAGACGCGGCGCTGGAGCAGATGAAAAAAGTGGAATCGAAATATCTGTCCCGCCTGCCCTCCAAAGAAGGCTGGGCGCAGACTCTTGATGTCCGGGACGAAAAGGGGGGAACGCTTTTCACCGCCCTGCGCGATGAATGGCTGAAAAAATGAAACCCTACATCCTGACCATCGACGATGACACAAAGATTTGCAACCTTCTGGGAGACATTCTCCTGGAGAACGCCTTCAAAGTGGGCCTGGCCCACACCACAGAGGAGGCTTGGGAAAAACTGGCCATGGAAACGCCGGACTTGAT
>MGUQ01000041.1:8880-10340 GCA_001799975.1 Elusimicrobia bacterium RIFCSPLOWO2_01_FULL_54_10
CCATCATTTTTCTCACCGTGCGCGACCAGGAGATCGACAAAGTTTCGGCGCTCAACCTGGGCGGGGATGATTTCATCACCAAACCCTTCCGTCCCAAGGAGCTTGTGGCGCGCGTGCGCGTGGTGCTCCGGCGCTACGGCGCCGCCAGAGGGGCGCAGATCGTCCAGAAAGGCAATCTCATGATCGACATCAGCAAGCGCATGGTGCAGGTGAAAAATAAAGATATCCACCTGACTCCCAAAGAATTCAGCGTGCTCGAACATCTCTATAAAAACCGCCACCGCGTGGTGAGCGACCGCGTCATTTTTGAAGCCGTGTGGGGGCCCGGGTCCAAGTCTCTCCTGGCCACCGTCTACACCCACATGGAGCGTTTGCGGCGCAAACTCGGCTCTTACGGCCCCATTGTTAAAACCGTTTCCGGAGTGGGCTACCGCTTCGACGAACGCATGGAGGAGCGCCGCCAGAAATGAAAAAAGCCGGATGCTGGGCGGGCGGAGGGTTCATTCTTCTTTCGGCCGTTTCACTGTCCCTGGGCCTCGTACCTCTCTTTCAGGCCGCATTTCACAAACCCATCACCTTCCGCGTCCCGGGCCAGCTGACTCTGGACCTCCGCCTCACGGGAACCTACATCGGCGCGGCAAGCTTTCAAACGCTCACCCCGGAGCAAAAGAGAAACGCCGTCAACATGGACTACTGGCTTTCTGATTCTTCTGAGAAAGAGTTTTTCACCGTCAACAAATTTCCGTCCAGAAAATACTATTCCGAAAAGGACGACGAGCAGGTGCCGCTCTTTGAGCTCATCATTAAAGAGAAGGGAAAATATGTTTTCACCTCCGACTATCCCATCGGCGTGGACGGCCCGGCCATTCCCGTGGTCCTCCACCGCTACGACGCTCCCCGGGTGCGCTCGGTGCTGATTGTGGGCATCGTTCTCTCCCTGCTTCTGGCCGGCACAGGCGGAATTTTAATCTGGAAAGCCAGAAAAATGATATAATCGCCGGGAGTGGCTGAAAAAGAGAACCGAGAGAACAAACGAATCCCGCTCAAAATCCCGGTCCAGTGCATTCCGGCCGGATCCGACGTGCCAATCGACCAAAGCGTCTCCATCTGGACCAACGATGTGCATCCTCTGGGCACCGGTTTCACCTGGCCCCTTTCTTCAAATCCCCAAACCTGCGCCGTCTGCAGTTCCACCGTCAAGGATTTAAACTGCTCCAAAAGCGAGTGCCCGTACCGCGCTCTCCACAACGCGCTTCTGGACAGCGGCTGGCTGCAAATCCGCGGGCTCCACAACGTGCCTGGTTGGGAAAAAGAAGACAAAGTCCTGGCCAAGGTGATCTGGTTCCGTCTGGATGACGACGGCGTCAACTACCAGTTCGGCGTGCGCTTCAACCGCGAAAAGCCGCCCATTCAGGCCAACATTGCCGCGCCTGCAGCCCACGATGTCCACCGCCTGGATC
>MGUQ01000041.1:10357-10824 GCA_001799975.1 Elusimicrobia bacterium RIFCSPLOWO2_01_FULL_54_10
GAGAGCCGCCGCATGACGGAGTTTTTAGACACGATGGGCTATGCCGGGAACACGGTTTCCGGCAGCTTGGTGGAGCTGGCTGACGTTTTCGTCGATGATCCCAAGATGTTTGTTTTAAATCCGGTCATGGGAGGCCAGCTCAGAATGGACATGATCGGCAAGCTCAAGCAGATCTGTCCGGACGCGCCCCTGGTCCTCATCGCGGACCCCATCTTGAAATCTGAAATCCTGGACAGCCCGCAGGTTCGCCAGGCCAACTTCATCTTTTTACAGCCCCTTGATTTCGACAGAATCCGAGAAGCCCTCAGCAAAATCTGAGCCCGTCATAAAATCCCGCACCTCAGCCGTGAAGTTTGGAACGGATGGATGGCGGGGGGTCATCGGGCGGGATTTCACCTTCGAAAACGTCCGCCTGGCCGCGCGCGCCACGGCTCTGGCTTTTAAGAACGAGTCGATTCCCGCGCCCG
>MGUQ01000041.1:10845-13952 GCA_001799975.1 Elusimicrobia bacterium RIFCSPLOWO2_01_FULL_54_10
CCTCTTCTTTCTTTCATCACCTGGAAACTGAAAGCCCCATTCGGAGTGATGCTCACCGCTTCGCATAATCCGCCGGAATACCTGGGATATAAAGTGAAGGGCTCTTTCGGCGGCTCCATCGCTCCCGAAACGGTCGAACTCATTGAGAAGCAAATCCCCCGGGCGGCCGAAGGCGATCCGGAGCTGAAAGCGGACGGCTCAGAGGTGGCCCCGCTCAAACCCCTGCTTAAGGATTATTTTGACTATCTCTCCACCCACATCGATTTTTCCCTCTTCAAAAAGCCCCTCCCGGTCGCCTTCGAGGCCATGTACGGGCCCGGCGGGAAGATCGTCGAAGCCCTGTTCAAGCAGAAAGGCAAGCTCAAAGTTTCGCTCCTGCACAATTTCCGCGATCCGCTTTTTGGCGGCCTGCATCCGGAACCCATCGAAGAATATCTTGCCGAATTCAAGGGCTTCGTCAAGAAATCCCGCCCCGCCGGGGGATTTGCCCTGGACGGCGACGCCGACCGCCTGGGCATGGTGGATGAAAACGGGCGTTATTTGACGCCCCAACAGGTTTTCGCCCTGCTCCTCAACTATCTCGTGGAAACCAAAGGCCTTACCGGCCGCGTAGTGCAGGCCGTGTCTCTGGGTTATCTTTCCGAACGCATCGCCAAGGCCCACAATCTGCCCTTTACGGAGGTTTCCGTTGGTTTTAAGAGCATCGCACGGGAATTGCTCAAAGGCGATGTCTTGATTGGGGGCGAAGAATCCGGCGGCTACGCTTTCGGCTGGGTGGACAAAAAAACCAAAGGACAAACCCTGCTTCCTGAGCGCGACGGGCTATTTTCCGCGCTTCTTTTCATCGAAATGATGCTGCGCACGGGCAAAAAAACGAGCGTCCTTCTGAAAGATCTGGAAAAACGCTACGGCGCCTCATGCTATCTCCGCCATGACGCGCCCCTGGCCAAACCGATTGCGGACAAAAACCAATTCATCTCCCGTCTCAAATCCCGCATCGGCGACAAGTGGCTGGGCGCCTCCGTCAAGGAAGTCCGCACTCTGGACGGCCTTAAAATGGTGCTCTCCGACGGCTCCTGGGTTCTCGTGCGCGCTTCAGGTACCGAGCCCCTTCTGCGCACCTACGCGGAATCGCCCAAAAAATCCTTCTCTCAAAAATCCCTCGACGAAATGTCCCGTCTGGCCATTGATCTCGCGGGATGAAATTCCGCCTCCCTTCCGACGACGCCAGATACTTCTCCGACCTCCTCCGCCAGTTCCGCGAAAACCGCAAGACCCCGGCCTTTGAAATCGGGGTCAATTTTTTTCCCTCGGCTTTGTTGAGCCCCGCAGACCGCGGGAAACTTCTCGGCGCCGAAGAATACGAAAATCTCGTTCTGTCCCGCAAAGCGTATGAAGCCGCGGCCGCATCCGTCCAGCTCACCTTGAGCCCCATGAACGGCGGCATCGGCACCTCGCTCAGGCGCGAGGAATATTTACGGCGCATCTGGCCGCTTCTGGGCAGGAAAGGCCCCGTTCAGCTGGGCGCCAAAGGTTCAGACCTTTTTTTCGCCCTTAAATATAAAGGCCGCCGCGGCCTTGTATCCATCTCGGAAGCCAAGATTCTGCGGGTCATGCATGAGCGCACCCAATACGCCAAAATCATCTTGCAGCAGCTGACTTCCCCCGACACGCTCCCCTCCGTGCGCAGACTGCTTGGCACCGTCAACATTTTCCACCGCATGGGGCTTTCCACTCCCTTCGGCAAAAAGACTTACGCTCAAATCCTTTCCCGCGCCCCCGGCCTGGGATTGAGGCCCGTGCGCCTCCAGGCGGCTCTCCCCACTCTGGATGAAAAAGGAAAAGTCACTGTGCGCCGCAAAGCCCCTGGCGGCCATGGCTTTTGGGGCCAGAAATTCATCTGTGATTACGCCAAGGAAAAAGGCATCAATGCCATTTATAATGAAGACGGCATCAACAATCTTGTGGACCCTGTCGTCGTGGGCTGGATGGCGAAGAAAAAAATTGCAGCGGTAATGCTCACCACCACCAAAACGGACATTGATAAAAAGGGAGGGCTTATCGGCATCTTAAAAGCCGGTGGAGCCGTCAAAAAGGAAATTTTAGAGGAAGCCCAGACCAAAACGGTTGGACAGGGCGATCTTTTTGCGGCCATGGGCCTCACGGAGGGGGAAAAAGGCGGACAATATTTCAATACCAATACGGCCATCCTTAACTATGCGGTTTTAACCCCGTTCCTAACGGACTTGGCCAAGGTTATTGGCAAAGATAAAATTGAGGAAAATGCGGCCCCGCGTCTCATCCAGAATAAAAAGGGGGAGTTTATTCAGCTGGAAGGGGCGCTGGGCTCTTGCCTGCTCAATTTGGATGGATTCTTTCAAACATCTCAGGATCCCGAGCTTCGAAAAGTACTGAAAAAGCACGGCAGGCTTGGCGCGGATGGACGGGTGGATTTTTTAAGGATTTTGAATGTGGGAGAAGAGAACAGAATGCTCTTTTTTACTCCCATCAAGACGGCGGACGATTTTCGGCTTCAGTTTCAAAGCGGAGGTTTTAGCTTTAGCACAGACACGTGGATGCTGGAAAAGGTGGGGCCAGGGAGCCCCCCGATTGCTCCCTGGAATCCCCAGAAATCGGACGGTTTAAGTTAAGCTGACCGAAAAGACTTCAACAAAAGCCTTGGCGTCTTTGCGGATGTCCATCCGTTCGATCATGTTCACGATCTCCCGCAGAGTCCTCTGGGAGCGCGTGTAGCGGTATTCGAGCAGAAGGACTGACAAGCGCGTTTTTAGGTCTTCCATTGTATGTCTCCTTTGTTTTGATTCTTGCTATAAGTGTAACGATCGGCTGTATAATTTTCATGATAATTCTGTAACAAAGATGTAACATTCGTGTTTCTCCTGGGGATTTGCCTTCTCCCTCGGAGATTGATAGAATAGCCCCTCAATTCCACGGACTCGTAGCTCAATTGGCAGAGCAAGCGACTCTTAATCGCTAGGTTGTCGGTTCGATTCCGACCGGGTCCAAAATTTTTTCAGGAGGCCACATGGCAGAATTCGTCAAAGCGGCAAAAACATCCGAAGTTCCTCAAGGATCCGGCAAGGCCG
>MGUQ01000041.1:13967-15916 GCA_001799975.1 Elusimicrobia bacterium RIFCSPLOWO2_01_FULL_54_10
CTTGCGCCCACCGCGGCGGGCCCCTTTCGGAGGGGGATCTTGCCGGAACCACCGTCACCTGCCCCTGGCACGCCTGGTCTTATGACGTCACTTTGGGCTCTGCCACCCACCAGGCGGCCTCCGTAAAGAGCTTCCCCATCAAGGTGGAAGGCGACGACGTCCTCGTCGGCATATAGCCTTTCCCCATACCTGACAAAGTTGTCTATTTAATACTTGACAAAAAAGTCAAGTATAGGTATACTTTACAGGTAAGCCAATCATAAAAAGGAGAAAATTATGAGCGCAGAAACAACAAGCGTCGTCAGCCTTACCCCCAACGCTATCGCCAAAATCAAGGAATTGACCGCCTCTGATCCTGCGGCCAAAGGCAAGGCGCTGCGCATCTATTTGGAAGCGGGCGGGTGTTCCGGCTACCAGTACGGCTTCACCTATGACGTCAAAAAGGACGGGGACCATGTCCTGGCGTCCGAGGGCATTGAAGTGGTGATTGACGCCAAGAGCGCCGATCTCCTCAAAGGCAGCGTTGTGGACTATAAAACGGACTTCGGCGGCGAGGGATTTGCCATCCAGAACCCCAACGTCAAGAAGTCCTGCGGCTGCGGCAACTCGGTCGAAATTTGAAAATAACCTCCCTCCAGGAGTATGGGCTCAGGTGCCTTCTTCAGCTTGCTGAAGGGGGGAGCCGTCCCATGCAAATCCGCTCCATCGCGGAGATGGAGGGTCTTTCGCCGGACTACGCCGGGAAAATTCTGAACCGCCTGCGCAAATCAGGTCTGGTTAAAAGCGTGAGGGGATTGAACGGCGGCTATGTGATGGCCAAAAAGCCCGCTGAAGTGTCTGTGGGCGCCGTCATCCAGGCCTTGAGCGAGCATCCCATCAATCTCAGCCATGTCAAGCGCGATCTCTGCGGGCAGTTCACGGGGAACCGCAAGGAATGCGTCCATCTCAAGGCCTGCAATGTGCGTCAAATCTGGTCCATGGTGATCGTCCAGGTTTACAGCAAATTGAACCAAATTCCGCTGTCCTCGCTGCTGGGCCCGGAAGTGCAAGTCCAAAACAATCTCACCAAATATCTTGTAAAAGAAGAGGTACTCGCGTCATGACCCCGCTGCTCCAAGTCAAAGATCTTCATGTAGAAGTCGAAGGCAAACAAATTTTAAACGGCGTGAACCTCGAGATCAAGCCCGGGGAAATCCACGCCCTGATGGGCCCCAACGGCTCCGGCAAATCCACCCTTTCTAACGCCTTGATGGGCCATCCAAAATATATCGTCACCAAAGGCACCATCCATTATCAGGGGGAGGACATCACGGGGCTTTCAGCCGATCAACGCGCCCGCAAAGGCATGTTCCTGGCCTTCCAATATCCCACGGCCATCCCCGGCGTGAGCGTCACCAACTTCCTGCGCACGGTCTTGAAAGCCGTCCGCGGGGCCGAAGTGGCGGTGAAAGATTTCAGAAAAGAGCTCAAAGAAAAGATGGAATTGCTCGAGATGCGCGATTCCTTCGCGGGCCGCTATGTGAATGACGGATTTTCCGGCGGCGAGAAAAAGCGCCTCGAAATTTTGCAGATGGCGCTCATGAAGCCCAAATTGGCCCTCCTGGATGAGACGGATTCCGGCCTCGATATCGACGCTTTGCAGGTCGTCTCAGAGGGCATCAACCGCCTGCGCGGGCCGGACATCGGCATGCTCGTGATCACGCACTATCAACGATTGCTCAATTATGTACAACCGGACGTCGTGCATGTTCTGGTGGCCGGCCGGATAGCGCAGTCCGGAGGCAAAGAGCTCGCCCTTGAGCTTGAATCCAAGGGTTATGAATGGATTGAAGAGAGACAGAAAGCAGGAGCCCCCGCATGAGCCAGCCGGACAAAGCCACCGACGAACTCAAGAAAGACGACTACAAGTTCGGCTTTCACGACGCGGAGCAATATGTGTTCAAGTCCCG
>MGUQ01000042.1:0-1577 GCA_001799975.1 Elusimicrobia bacterium RIFCSPLOWO2_01_FULL_54_10
CCGGCAGCATGAAAAAGTTTTATCAGAGCGATTTCGGTACTTTTATTGTACCTGGCCCTGATAGCCGCCATATTCTTTGAGCGTTGTGCTTTTGTGTGAACATCTGCCATTTACCAATTTGATTTTCTGCCTCTTCTTGAGCATTCCGCCGAGCAGAAACGGCTGGGGGCTTGATAGCCATTTTTTCTCGGATGATACGCTTTCCGCAAGTGTCGCACATCTTGGTTACACTCAGGTCGCGGATTTCTTTTACTGCCTTTTTTTGTTGTCATAACTATTTCTTGAAAATATGGTCGCGGTGATACTGGAGATAATTTTTCCGTCTTTCGCTCGGCGGAATGACATACTGTCTGCCTTTAACTAAACTTAGCTTCTTGAGGTTCAGTGGAGAGATATACGGCGAAAGGAGAACTGTCCCGTCATCCTCAAACGAAATGAAACCCTGGTCAAACAGCTTGTCGTAAGTCGGTGTAAGCACAAGTCCGTTGTTGTGGTCAATCTTTTCGTCGTCGTCTGATACGCTCCACGGCTTTATGTGACTTGCCATGAGAATTCGTTCGTCGTTTACTCTAGTGATGACGCACTCGGAGGATTCTTCAAGCAGTTCTTGCCGGTAGGCACCCTGTCCTATGCGCGCCTTTACCAGTTGCTCCCTCGTTTCGGCGGGCAACCTTTTTTCTTCTATCTCTTTTTCCACCTCGCGCTCTTTGGCGGGGTGATAATAGAGATTAAAGGCATAGCTCAAAGATGGCCTGAATAGGAAAAGGAGATTGCCGCCCGCGTCCTTTAATTTCAGGATGGAAACATAGGAAATTATCGGGAGCATTATGCTTCTGAAGAAATCGAATATTTCGTTTTCCGACCTGATGTAATAGCGTGCCCGGTCTTGCGGCACAGCTTGCGCTATACTGAAAAATTCGCGATTAGACAAGTTTTGGAGCCGCTGATGGTGCTCTTCCCACCTATCTGAAATATCCTGCCTGTACTTTTGTTCCTGTTGTTCGTATTCAAACTTGGCATCTTCCAAATAGTCCGCGAGGTCTTTTTTCAGAAAGAATGCCCGTCCGCTGAAATCGCCAAAAAACTCATTGAAGTTCTTTTCCTGCTGTGCGCCGACATATAATTTGGCTTCCCCGTGTCCCACCGTCCCCTGAAGTTTGTTCGTTTTAACGAACGAATCCGCCATCGGGATGTTATCCACCTCGTCAAGAAGCTCAAATCGCTCCCCGTCAATCTCTATAAAATTTTGTTCGTTATCCGGCATGTTTATAAATTCACTTTCTTTGTTCCGTTTTTAATTCCCATACTCCGCAGAATATGTATCAGGACATCGGCAACTATGCCGTTGCCTGCCTGTTTATACATTTGGGTATCGGGAACGACGATTTTGAAAGTATCATCAAATCCCATCAGCCGCAAACATTCACGCGGAGTTAGTTTTCGTATTTTTCCGCCGCGTGTAATGTAGTTGTCCACTCCGGCACGATGCATCTTTGCCATTGTAGCCAGTAGCGGACGGGCAACGGCAAGGTCTGTTTCGGGTTTGCTGTAAAAATTTTTCGTGCCGCTTGCCAAAA
>MGUQ01000042.1:1587-1833 GCA_001799975.1 Elusimicrobia bacterium RIFCSPLOWO2_01_FULL_54_10
AACTTTATCTGAAAGGAAGTATTTTTCGTCAACGCGGCCGGACGGCTCAAAGACAAAATCGCCGTGCCAGTTGAACTGCTGATTTGCTTTTTGGCAGAGCGCGACCCTGCCGTTTATTTGTGTATATTTCTTTTTCAGGTTTTTCGGATTGGTGACGAACTTGATACCTTTTTCGGGAAGGTAATATTTAGTGTCCGCACCATCTTCAAGCAAATCCTGCATGGTAATCTTCAGCGGTACCGGATC
>MGUQ01000042.1:1923-2398 GCA_001799975.1 Elusimicrobia bacterium RIFCSPLOWO2_01_FULL_54_10
ATACCCTTTACGTTCTCAAAGATAAACGCCTTGGGGTTTATTTCGTCAACGAGCCGTGCAAATTCATAGAATAGTGTCCCGCGAGCATCTTTCAGCCCCCGCCTCTTTCCGACCATTGAGAACGACTGGCAGGGAGTGCCGGCGACAAACAAATCAATTTTCCCACGGAATTTTCTGCCGTCCACATCTTGCACAAGGTCAAACCACTTTGTGCCGTTGACTTCGTGATTGGCAAAAAAACTTTTTTTGACATTCGGATCGTTATCGCAGGCAAAAAGTAGCGCATATTTTACCCTCATACGCTTTAATGCGTGTTCAATCGCTCCTATTCCGCTGAATGCCGTAGCTAATCGCAACATAATAGTAGATGTGGATAACTTAATTTTAGCAATTTTTGAAATTCTTTACCAGACCCTCGGCTCAGGATAACTTCCCGCCGCGCATTTCCGGCGAGCGGGCAAAAATGGAGGGGGCG
>MGUQ01000042.1:2480-3757 GCA_001799975.1 Elusimicrobia bacterium RIFCSPLOWO2_01_FULL_54_10
TTCGTCAGAGATTTCGCATAAAATAGGTTCGAGCGAAGTCGTAAAGATACTTCAAATGTAAAACGCCCCGCGGATTTTCTGCGGGGCGTTTTACCTTTGAAGCCACCTCCCGGGATCGAACCGGGGACCTCCACTTTACGAAAGTGTTGTCCCGATGGCTCAAAAATTCTGAAAGCCGGAGAGAGGATTTGAACCTCCGACCTTCGCTTTACGAAAGCGCTGCTCTACCGCTGAGCTACTCCGGCTTTCAGAATTTTTGCGAAGCCATCGAGGATCCTCGATTCGCAAGCCGCGCTTCGCGCGGAGCGAATCGGGACTCTACCAGCTGAGCTAAGGTGGCAAATGGCGCGGGGATCGCTATACGACTCCGGCGTGATGCAGAGGGAAATATAACATACGCGAGCGAAAATAAAATAGCGGTCGCCGAACTGCCGGCGACCGCTCGGAAAAGGGAGAGAACTCCCGCAAAACAGCCACGAATTCTAGTACCTGACCTACGCGTCGGTTCTCTATGTGCAATCGTGTCGTACCGCGCGCGATCCTTCCCGAAATCCGTGCGTTTTCCACGGGACCCCCCCTCCGTCGGGAGTCCCTCGGACGATCCGTCACGCCGTGTCCTGAGCGGCACGACGGTTCCAGGCGGTCGGAGTGCCGCCCCCTCTTCAGGGCTCCCTAACGCGCTTCGCTTGCCGAGGTGCTTCTTACTCGTACGGTAGCGCCTGAGGAACGTTTTGTCGAGTCCTTATCGCGAACGCTTAGTCCGCATCCTGCTTCAGCGCCGCTCGGGTATACACATTCGATGCATTCCAAAGAAGCCACCCCGAAGCGCCCGCCGCCTCGGCGGCATCAATTTGCGCCCGGACTTTGGCCGCGTCATACCGGATGCCGCGGGCGGAATCCGCCGCGAGATCAAAATCCTGGAGCCAGGGCCGGAGCCTCGCCTTGCTCGGCATTGCGGTCTTGGGCGTGGAGGTCGCTACGAATTGACCGCTCGCGGTCGTTGCGGTCCTGCCGGCCAGGACGTCGGTCGCGATGAGAAGCGAACGGTGAACGACCTCGTAGGGATGGTTTGAGGATACGCGGGAAATATCAGGGCCTTGGTACGGATACCATAGTGCGGGGAGATGCCGCACCGGATCCTCCTCGGCCTCGAAGCCGGCATAGTAGTGAGAAGGATAGACCATGAGCGACACGTAGTCGAAGTTTTCCCCGATGTCCGCGAGGCGCTGCCCGATGCCGAGATCGGCATGATGCATCGCGACGTACCCGAAAAGATC
>MGUQ01000042.1:4028-4908 GCA_001799975.1 Elusimicrobia bacterium RIFCSPLOWO2_01_FULL_54_10
AGGTACCACTCGGGATGAGCCTGTTCCTGGGAGCTATCCTTAAACACGACTTGCCGGGCAATGACCCAGATGTTTTTTTGGTGAAGCGCGGCAATGAACTCGCGAAGCTGATCTGTCAGCATCAGGCCGCCCTCGGTTTCCTTGACGTCAATGACAACGGCATCGAGCTCGGTTTCTTCAAGAAGCTTCAGAATATCTTCGCGGAGCTTCGAGGCCGCCCTGCCCCGGTCTCCCGCCACGGTGGAGGTCATGTAGACGCCCTTGGCATTTTGCGAGCGCTCCTCGGCGTTTCGCACGCGTTCGGCAACGGACTCTTTGGACTCGCGAAGCGCGCCGGGGCCCAAGTTGGCGATGAGCGTTCCGGGAATCAAGAAATAATCGGAAGCGATGACTGCCGCGGCCGCGAGCGCGATGAGCGTTGCGGGAATAAGCCCTTTCATACTAGTGCCGGCATCATGCCGCAAATCGGCCGCCCGCGCCTACGCGTCCGGCGGCATAACCACGATCATTCCTTTGCGGCCCTCAAGAAGCGTTGCCTCCGAGCCAGTCCAGTCGTGGATCGCCTCCCAAAGCGCGGCATAGGGATAGCGCCAGGACTCGCCCCGTTTTGTGCCAGGATCGTTTGCGATGAATTCCCTCGCCACTTCGTCGTAGCCGACAAGCACGATCATGTGATAGGGAGGAGGCGAGAGATAGTACGGGTTCGCAAGAATCCGGCCGGCAGCCGGCACGATCACGAGGTTACCGCGGCTAAGCGCACGGGTGATGTCTTCCGGCGCGATGTCATACGCAAGGCGGATGCGTTCATAGCCATAGTAGCGGGTGAAGAGCTTGGCGGTTTCGCGAAGCGCGGTGTCTTGATGGTGGCCGAAATAGTAGC
>MGUQ01000043.1:0-3449 GCA_001799975.1 Elusimicrobia bacterium RIFCSPLOWO2_01_FULL_54_10
TGACGGCAAAGAAAACTTTTGCCATCCGGATTTTTTCCGCCAGAGAAAGTGTGCCAAGGCCCAAAATGCCCGCAAAAAGATGAAAAGGGGCGGGCAAAGACGGACATGCGAGCTGAAAAGACTTTGCGTTCCTGTCCACAAAATCCACAGAAAGGCTTTCTTGCATAAAAAGTTTGTTGAAAGATCCGATGTCTTCCAAAAACCGCAGTGTTTCCGTATAACATCCCATCAGGAGATGCTGGCCGTTGTCCACGGAGGCTCCCGTCTTGGGTTCCGCAAATGATGACGCCCTGCCGCCCAGGCGCTTGCCCGCCTCCAGCACCGTGACCGCATATCCCGCCTCTGCCAGGCGCACTGCGGCGGAGAGCCCCGCCCAGCCCGCACCCATCACAATGACGGTTTTCATACCACGCTTTTGAACCAGCCTTGAAGCGCCATAATCAAGGATTCCGCGCGTGAAAGCCGGATTTTTTCGTCAAGTATCGCCAAAGGGTTCTTGCCAATTTTTTTCAATATGGCGCGGTAAACGGCAGCCATCACAAGCGCCGCGGCCAGATTTTTTTTATCATCGGAAGCTATTTCAGAATTGGCCTTTTCATAGAAGCTTTCCGCGCGCTCAATTTCAAAAACCATGAGGTTTTTGAATTTTTCCAGTTTGGCCCCGGTCACATGGCCCGTGGGCAAAGAAATAAATTCGGATTCAGTTAATTCGAAGCGGGAGAGGTCTTCTTGCGGAAAATATATCCTCCCCCGCGCAATGTCTGACTTAACGTCGCGGAGGATGTTTGTCAGCTGGAAAGCCAACCCAAGGGAAACCGCAAAATCCCTGGACTGAATGTTTTGAGCCCCAAAAACCGGCAGGCACATCAGCCCCACCGTGCCCGCCACGCGATAGCAATATTCATAAAGCTCGCTGAAAGTGGAATAGGAATTCTTCTCCAGGTCCATCTGACAGCCGTCAATCAACCCCATCAAATGCTCTTCGGGGATTTTATAATCGGTGACCGTCCGGGAAAGCTCCAAAAGCACGGCCGGGGATCCAGGAAGCGGAGTTCCTCGCACCGCCGCAACAGTCAGCTTCCTCCAATCTTCCAGCTCCTGGCGCGCGGCATTGAGAGGAGTTCCTTTCTCTTGCGCCAAATCCACGATATCATCCGTCAAGCGGCAATAGGCATAGATCACATTCATGGCCCTGCGCTTGTGAACCGGCAGAAACCAAAAGGAGGAAATAAAGTTCGAGCCGCTCGCGCGCGCGACGGCTTCCGATTGGAGGCTAGGCATGGATGGACCGGATGGGAACGGGGGCCATGGCGCGTGCCAAAAGCAGGGCAAAGTCCAGTTTGGAGAGTGCGGGACGCTTGCGATAAACATCAAAACCGACTTTCTCGGTTTTTTTAAGAACCGTCGTGCCGCCCAGCCAGGTGAGTCGCATTTCAAGCCTTAAATCCTTGCCCACGCGGGTCAAAAGCGGAAGGCCATCGTTGAAAAGCGCCGCGGTGCGGCCGGCGAGATATTTCATGAGCATTTGATAAGGGCGATTCACAATTTTTGCATGCAGATCCCCTTCAGTTACTTTGAATTTCTGCATGTCAACCTGGGGTATATAAATCCGGTCTTTGGCCAGATCTATGTTTAAATCCTGCCAGAAATTGGTGAGTTGGAGCGCCGTGCATATTTTGTCCGACAATTGATGGATGGCCTCGTCTTTGTACCCAAATACATGGAGCACCAGACGCCCCACGGGATTAGCCGAATGTTTGCAGTAAAAAAGCACGTCTTCCCAGGTTTTATAGCGCCCCTGGAGCACGTCCATACGGTAAGCGGTGAGCAGATCTTTCAAGAGCTGCACGGGAATGTCCAATTCTTTGAATGTCTGGGCCAAGGCCACGAAAGCGGGATCGTGGGCCTCACCGCGACTTGCCTGCACAAGCTTGAATTCCCAACCGTCCAGAAGCGCAATCCGTTTTTGAAGTTCTTCATCGCTGTCTCCCGGCATTCGGCCTTCATCGGCAAAATCGTCCGCCGTGCGCGCAAAAGCGTAGATAGCCCAAATATGCCGGCGCTTTTCCTTAGGGAGAAGGAACGAACCCACGGGAAAATTTTCATAATGGCCCTTCGTGATCTTTCCGCAGTAGGCGTAGGCGTCGTCAATGGCGGACATGCCGTTATTTCCCCCCGGCCCGCTCAATGCGGTCCATCACGGCAGTCCCGAGTCCTGACTTGGCAACAGATTCCACCACAAGCGCGTCCACGCCGGCCCGCTCCGCCTGCAAGAAGGACGCGTAAAGCTCCCGGGCGTATTTTTTCATGTTTCCTTTGAAATCTTTCCTGTAAATCATCATTGAGTTTGGCAGCACCCGCGCGCGAAACAACAAAACTCCAATCCGAAACCCTCTTTTCATCAAGGAACCCGCTTCTGCATTCAAATATTCCGCAGGCATGGCAATTACGGGATAGCGCGGGCGGTAATGCTTGTGCTTTAAGCCCGGAGAAGCCGCCGGCCCGGCCTGAAGCCGCCGGAAGCTTGGGGCTTGCACGGAAACCCACTTTTTAAGATCCTCCAGAGTGACAAACCCGGGCCGTAAAATCTGAAAAGGTCTGCGGGTGCAGTCCAGCACGGTGGACTCGAGGCCAATGCGGCTCGCTCCGCCTTTAAGAATCATGTCGGCTTTGCCCTTAAGTTCCCTGCGCGCATCTTGAAAAGTTGTGGAACTGGGCCGCCCGGAAATGTTCGCGCTGGGCGCGGCAATCGGCTCGCCCAATGCGCGGATCAGACGCCGGGCTACGGGGTGGCTCGGCATGCGCACGCCCACGGTAGGAAGTCCCGCAGTCGCCCGGGCAGGCACTTCCCGCGTTTTTCTTAAAACCAATGTCAGCGGCCCGGGCCAAAATTTTTTCATGAGAAGCCGGGCCTTTTGCGGCACTCGCGCCGCAACCCGCTCCAACTGCGTATAATCTGCAATGTGCACGATCAGGGGATTGTCTCCCGGACGGCCTTTGGCTTCAAAAATCCTGTCGAGGGCTTGGGCGTCAAAAACCCGCGCGCCCAAGCCGTAAACCGTTTCCGTGGGAAACGCCACAATTCCGCCTCTCAAAAGAGTCCGGACGGCTTTGCGGAGCAAGGATCAGGGCAGGTCTGTGACCGCGCCGACGGCGGCGGAGGAAACACTGCGGGCGTATTTGAACAGCACGCCGGATTTGAATTTGAGGGGCGGGGCCTTGAATTTCTTGAGTCGGGCGGACATCTCTTTAGGCGAAAGATGAAGCTTGAGCTCTTTCTTTTCGGCGTTGATGGTGATGGTGTCCCCGCTCTTGATGACGGCGATGGGGCCGCCCATTTGTGCTTCGGGCGCCACATGGCCCACCACAAGCCCGTGCGTGCCGCCGGAAAACCTGCCGTCGGTGATGAGCCCCACTTCTTCGCCCAGACCCTTGCCCACGATGGCGGA
>MGUQ01000043.1:3457-12252 GCA_001799975.1 Elusimicrobia bacterium RIFCSPLOWO2_01_FULL_54_10
CCGCCCTTGGGGCCTTCGTAGCGGATCACAACCACATCCCCTTTTTTAATCTTGTCGGCTAGGATGGCCTTCAAGGTTTCTTCCTCCGAATTGTAAACTTTGGCCGGCCCTGTGATGGTGGTTTTCACAAGCCCGGATATTTTTGCCACAGCTCCCTCCGGCGCCAAATTTCCGTGCAGAATCACGAGAGGCCCGGTTTTGTGAAAAGGGTTTTTGAAATCGCGCACAATTTTCTGCCCCGATGAGAGCGGAGCAGCCTCTTTCAGGTTTTCGGAAAGCGTCTTGCCGGTCACGGTCATGGAGTCGCCGTGAATCAGGCCTTCAGCTTCCAGCATCTTGAGCACACCGGGGATTCCGCCCACGTGGTTCAAATCGTTCATCACAAATTTCCCACTGGGTTTCAAATCGGCCAGATGCGGCACCTTGCCGCTGATCCGGTTAAAATCCTCGAGAGTGAGCTTCACTTTGGCCGCAAACGCCATGGCCATCAGGTGCAGCACCGCATTTGTGGAGCCGCCCAAGGCCATCACAAGCGCGATGGCGTTTTCAAAAGCCTTTTTGGTCATGATGTCCCGCGGAGTGATTTTGTCCTTGATGAGGCGGGTCACGGCTTCGCCGGCCAGCTCACAGTCGCGCGCCTTCTCAGGGCTTTCCGCGTCGTTTGATGAGCTTCCGGGTAGGCTCATGCCAAGCGCCTCGATGGCGGAAGCCATGGTGTTGGCCGTATACATGCCGCCGCAGGAGCCCGCGCCGGGGCAGGCACTGCACTCAATGCCGCGGAACTGTTCTTTGGATATTTTCCCCGCGTTATATTTGCCCACCGCCTCAAAAATGCTCACGATGTCCACGGCCTTGCCTTCGTATTTTCCCGGCAAGATGGTGCCGCCGTACACAAAAACAGACGGGATGTTGAGCCGCGCCATGGCAATCAAAGAGCCGGGCATGTTCTTGTCGCATCCTCCCACAGCCACTAACCCATCAAATCTCTGTGCGCCGCTCACGATTTCAATGGAGTCCGCAATGGTTTCGCGGCTGGGGAGGGAATATTTCATGCCCTCGTGGCCCATGGAAATGCCGTCGGAGACCGTAATGGTGCCGAAAGTCTGGGACATCCCGCCGCCCGTTTTCACGCCGTCCTTGGCTTTCTTGGCCAGCTCATGGATGTGCATGTTGCAGGGCGTGATTTCGCTCCAAAGGGATGCGATGCCCACAATGGGCTTGCTGAAATCCTCGTCCTTAAAACCCACGGCGCGCAGCATGGCACGGTTGGGCGCGCGGGTGTCGCCCTCCGTCATCATGGAACTGCGTTGGTTCAATTTGTTCGTCATGGCCTTGTGAAAAGCGCTTTCTGATCCTGCAGCTGCTCGGAAAATCCGTGTCTCCTGAAAATGTTTTCCCTGTTGGTGATCACCAGCACTTCGTAAATCCTCCTTCGCCGGGCTTCGCGCAAACAGGCTTCCACGAGCCGGCTGGCGATGCCCTGTTTTTCCCTGCCGGCCTGGACCGCGAGCGACCTGATTTCGGCGAGTTTCTTATTATATATCTCAAGCGCACAGCAGGCAACGAGCTTGCCAGCTTCCTCGGCCACCCAGAAATGATTGATGGCTTTCTGAACTTCCAGCCGGGACCGTTTCAAAATCTTGCCCCGCCGCGTGGCCTCGGCCACCAAACCGTGAACGGCTGGGACATCGTTAACTCCCGCTTTGCGAATCTTCAGTTTCATGAAAATTTCTTGCCCGCTTCCTCAAGCAGTTCGGAGGCGTGCTTAAGAGACGCGGCTGTAGGCTTTTCCCGCCCGCCTGCCACTCCACCCAGCATGCGGGCGATTTCCTCAACCCGTTTGTCTTTCTCCAACAGCTCGATTTCAGTGTGCGTCCGCGATGCCGCCACTTCCTTGCGCACCACAATGTGGCGCACCGCATAAGCCGCCACTTGAGGCAGATGCGTGATGGCAATCACCTGATGTGTTTTGCCCAGCCCCTGCAATTTTTCGCCGATCACATGCCCCATGGAGCCGCCAATGCCGGCGTCCACCTCATCAAAAATGAGCGTGGGCACCAAATCCGCCTGAGCCAAAATTTTCTTCAATGCCAGCATGATGCGGGAAAGTTCTCCGCCAGACGCCACCTGCTTGATGGGCTTCATGTCTTCCCCGGGGTTGGCGGACAGAATAAATTCCACTTTCTCCAAGCCGTCATGTGTGGGCGCGTCTTTGCCGTTGTCATCTTTCTCGGCGATTAAATTGACCGAGAACCTGGCCTTCAAAAATCCCAAATCCTTGAGTTCTTTCTCCACGGCGGCCGACAGCTTCTCTCCCGCTTTTTTGCGCGCGGCGGAAAGCGCCCGGGCCTTTTTCATGAGTCCAGAAAATTTGTTCTCAATTTCATTATCCAATCCGGCCAGATTTTCTGCGTAATTCTTAAGCGGCTCCATCTCTTTTTTGATCTTATCCAAATGAGCCAAGATATCCGAAATGGTAAGGCCATATTTCCTCTTAAGCTTGGAAATGGCATCCTGCCGGGAATAAATCTCATCCAGCTTGGCGGGATCGGCCTCAACTCCGCCCATCGCCTTCTCAATCTCCCCTTCAATTTCTTCCACTTTCAGCAAAGTCTCTTCCAGAAGCTTCGGAGCGGCATTAAAACTCATGCCCAAGGCATCCAGTTTCTCCAATGCATGCTTTACTTTTTGGAGCCGTTCGGAAATCGAACCCTCATCTTCCCGCAGATTGTCGAATGCTTCCTGCAAGGCTGTGCGGATTTTTTCGGCGTTTTTAAGCCTGGGCAGGATAGCGTCCAGATCTTCCTCTTCCCCCGGCTTGAGCTTTGCGTCCTCGA
Source organism: Elusimicrobia bacterium RIFCSPLOWO2_01_FULL_54_10 (assembly GCA_001799975.1). Classification (GTDB taxonomy): domain Bacteria; phylum Elusimicrobiota; class Elusimicrobia; order 2-02-FULL-39-32; family 2-02-FULL-39-32; genus 2-01-FULL-60-11. The sequence continues at coordinate 6,295 of MGUQ01000043.1, forward strand.
TTTCCTTCACTTGAAATGTGTAAAGGTCCAGCTTCTGCTCCCTTTCCTGGTCTGAAATCTGCGATGTCTTCTTTTGATCGATCAGCTTCTTCCACTCATCAAAAGCTTGAGCAACTTCATCCCGCAGATCCCAAGCCTCCGCAAAGCGGTCCAAAAAATCTCTTTGGTCGGAGTTTTTTAACAGCTTCTGGTGCTCATGCTGGCTGTGCAGTTCAATTAAATGTCCGCCCAAAGATGAAAGTGTGGACAGAGTCACGGGCCGGTCGTTCACAAAGGCTTTCGATTTGCCCAGCGCGTCAATTTCCCGCCTCAAAATGAGCTCCCCCTCATCGTTCTCAAGGGAAAGTTCCTTCAAAATTGCCGCAGCCGCCTTGTTTTTTTCCATCTCAAAGATGCCTAAAATCTGGCAGCGGTCCGCGCCTTTGCGCACCGCGGAAGCCTGGGCTTTGTCGCCCAGCAGAATGCCCAGAGCGTCCACCACAATGGACTTGCCCGCGCCGGTTTCCCCCGTCATCACATTGAGCCCTTCGCCGAATTTCATCCGGAGCGTTTCAATTAAGGCAAAATTTCTGATTTCCAGTTCCTGTATCATTTGCCCCAGCCCAATTTGGCGCGTAAGATTTCAAAATAACTCCGCTTCGGGTTCACCAAAATCCGCAGCTTTTTCTCCGCGGCCCGCACTTCCACCCTTGCTCCCTGCTCCAACTTGGCATTGACCTGTCCATCCACAGAAAAAAACATGGAAGACGGCGACCGCTTCACAATCAAGTCCAGCCGGCCATGGTCGGAAACAAGCAAGGGCCTCTGCGACAGCGTGTGCGGGCTGATGGGAGTGACCACCAGGACGCCAAGCCCGGGAGACACAATGGGGCCTCCTGCGGCCATCGAATAAGCCGTGCTGCCCGTGGGGGTGGATACAATCACTCCGTCGCCCTTATAAACCGTCAGGAACTCGCCGTTCAGGCGGGTTTCCACTTCCACAATCCGCGAGCTTGATCCCGCGTGCAGATAACAATCATTCATGGCCAGAGTTGAAAACCGGGCTTTGCCGCCCTTGCCGAAAACACTGACTCGGAGCATGAGCCGTTCTTCAACCTTGAGATCGCCCTTCAAGGCACTTTGCACCATGGATTTGAGATTTTTAAACTCGGTGGCGGCCAAAAATCCCAGCCGTCCCAAATTCACTCCCAAAATAGGCACGCGATGCGGAGCCAAAGCGCGCGCCGCGGCCAGAATGGTGCCGTCGCCGCCCAGAGCAACGGCAAAATCCGCCGAGGAACAAAGGGGATCGCTTAAATGGGGAATGATGCCCACGCCTTTTTTCTTGAGCCATGCGGACAAGCTCTTGAAAGCCCTCTTGGCCTCGGCCTTGTCGGGATTGCAAAATACCACCACTCGTCGTGTCATGGGAGTCCTTGAAATTATACCATTGTTTTAGTGTAATTAAGGTCCTGTGATTCGAGCCCTTCAGACGGAAAAGACAGATTCCCGCCAGCCTTTGGCCGCGTTCGTATTTGAAAAAGAAAAGGCTGTTTTGGGCTTCCCACAGGACAAAAAACTTTTCGACGCCGCCCAGTCCGAAGGGTTCAACGGCAAGGCAGGGCGTGCCTCGCTCCTCCACCCCAAAAGCGGCTCTCCGGCGCGCCTGGTGGTGCTGGTAGGGTTGGGAGACCGCAAAAAATTTGATTTAGAGGCCCTCCGCAAGGGCGCGGCCATCGCGGCCAAAAAAATCCGTTCCCTTTCCCAAACTTCCTTTTCGCTCCGCCTGCCGGAAATTCTGGACTCCAAAAGTGAAGCCGTCGCCACAGTGGAGGGAGCTTCGCTGGCTTTGTATTCTTTCGACAAATACAAGAAAAAATCTTCCTCCGACAAGGAACTCCGGGAAATCACCCTTGTCGGCTCCAAACTTGCTCAGGGAAGCATCAAAGAAGGCCTCCGCATGGGCCATATCCTCTCGGACGCTGCCCTTTTCACCCGGGACTTGGTGAATGAACCTCCCAGTGACATGACGCCTCTGGAGTTCTCCAAGCGGGCGGAAACCGTGGCCGCGCAAGGCAAAGCCGCCGGAATTACCCTTAAAGTTTTTGACAAAAAAGAGATTGAAGAAATGAAGATGGGCGCTCTCCTGGGCGTGGCCCGCGGAAGCGCGGAACCGCCGGTTTTCATCCACCTGCATTACAAGCCGCAGAACTCCAGAAAATCCATTGCTCTCGTCGGCAAAGGCATCACTTTTGACTCGGGCGGACTTTCCCTCAAAAGCCCGCAGAACATGGAAACCATGAAGATGGACATGGCGGGCGCCGCCTCGATTTTAGCCGTTTTCAAAGCGCTTCCGGCTTTAAAGCCCGCCGTTGAAGTGCACGGAATTTTGGCTGTCACGGAAAACATGCCCGGCGGCCGCGCGCAGAAGCCGGGAGACATTTTGCGCTCCATGAGCGGCAAGACAATTGAAGTTTTGAACACAGACGCGGAAGGCCGCCTGGTTTTGGCAGATGCCCTGCATTACGCGGTCAAACAGAAGCCGGACGCGGTCATCGATATCGCGACATTGACAGGGGCCTGTGTGGTTGCCGTGGGAAGCCTCGTGGCGGGCATCATGGGAAACAGCGATGATCTTGCTTCCGAGATTGAAGAATCGTCCAAAGATTCTGGGGAGAGGTTCTGCCGGTTTCCGCTGGTGGAAGATTACAAAGAGGGTTTAAAATCCCCCGTGGCAGATTTAAAGAATATTTCTTCGGTTCGCGGAGAAGCAGGAAGCATAATCGGCGGGCTTTTCCTGCAAGAATTTATGGACGACCGCCCCTGGGTGCACCTGGACATAGCTGGCCCCGCCTGGACGGACAGAGAACTGCCTTACTGTAAAGCCGGCGGCACGGGATTCCCCGTTCGCACTTTGCTTCACTACCTGCTCAAACAATAATCGGGGTTTTTTAAGTCGGGTCTTGCCACTTGCCGTGCTCTTTGATGAGCTCGATAAGCTTCTGGTCAGATTCTTCAAAGGGAATGCTCTTTTTGACGCATTCCTTGCCCACATATAAATTGATTTTCCCGGGCGCTCCGCCCACATAGCCAAAATCCGCGTCTGCCATTTCCCCCGGCCCGTTCACAATGCATCCCATGATGGCGATTTTAACGCCCTTCAAGTGCCCGGTCTTCGATCGAATCCGTTCCGTCGTGCTTTGCAAATCAAATAATGTCCTTCCGCAGGATGGGCAAGAGACATATTCCGTCTTGGTGATGCGCACGCCCGCTGCCTGCAGAATGTTATAGAGGAGTTCCAGATCTTTTTTGGGGTCTGACCCCGTGCCCGCCTGCACGGAATCCCCGATGCCGTCGCAAAGAAGAGACCCCAGCACAATGCTGGCATGCACGCGGTACTCATCGAAAGATTCCTCCGCCATGGGTTGGACTTTTAGATGGATGGGATAGTCCTTGCCCATCTCATTAAGCTTGGCGGCCAGAAAACGGACATTGCGTATCATCTCGTAGCGGCCCGGAAGATTGAATGAAATGATGATGTTCTCCATGCCCACGCTTTCGGCCCAGGAAATCCCGTCCAAAGTGTTATAAGCGGGGGTCAAATCTCCCGTCTTGGCCAGTTTTTTGGCGTCCTTGCAGACATTGGCTTCCAAAATCACGGGAACATTTTTTTTCTTGGCCGCTTGAAGGAACTTGGTGAACTTGTCCTTTCGGGTGGGGCCGTCATCCCCTTCCCCATATTTAAAAATCGCCGCATGCGCGATCTCGAGACCTTTGTCCACCAACGGCAGGCAGTCATTAAAGCGAACCAAAAATCCCAGCCGGGATGTTTCCTTGTAAAGTTTGTGCTTTAAATCTTCAATTTCTTTTAGATCCTTCTCGTTGGACACCGTCCACTCCACAATTTCCGGCGCCAGGCTCTTGGAGTCCTTGAGCTGATCTTCGAGAGTTTTAAGGAGAGCATCCGGCGAAGGTGTTCCAAAATTGGAAATGAGGCGCGCCGTGTTTTCGCCGCCCAGCTTGAACGGCCCCGCCTGAACCTGCTTGGTTTTCCGTCTCGAATAGTGATAAGGGCTTTCCACATAGGGCTGGGATTCATTTATCGCGGATGCCTTCTGCGTCCGCTTTTGGTAATCGTCCGCAATCACAATGCAGACGGGCACTTCAAATTCGGGGTCTTCCGTCAGAGACACACGGATGGCGTCGCCGATGCCATCTTCCAGAAGGCTTCCGATGCCGATGGCGCTCTTGATGCGGCCGTCCTCGCCGTCCCCGGCTTCTGTCACACCCAAATGGAAAGGATAGTCCATGCTCAGCTCGGTCATCCGGGCGGCCAGAAGGCGATAGGCAGCGATCATCACCTTGGGATTTGAGGATTTCATGGAGAGAATGAGATCATGATAATTGTTCTTTTCACAGATGCGGACAAATTCCAGAGCGGATTCCACCATGCCTTCGGGGCTGTCCCCAAAGCGGTTCATGATGCGGTCGGAAAGCGAACCGTGATTGGTGCCAATCCTCATGGCCCGGCCCAGCTTCTTCATTTTTAGGACGAGCGGGGTGAATTTTTCCTCAATGCGGTCAAGTTCTTTTTGATATTCAGCGTCGGTGTATTCAACAACCTTAAAAACCTTAGAATCCACGTAATTCCCGGGGTTGATGCGCACTTTCTCCACATGTTCAGCGGCTTCCATGGCTGCCGCGGGCAAAAAGTGGATGTCGGCCACCAACGGCTGGTTGTAGCCCTTGGCCACGAGTTCTCGTTTGATATTTTTCAGGTTTTTGGCATCATCAACGGTGGGGGCCGTGATGCGCACAATTTCGCAGCCGGCCTGGATCATTCGGATGGACTGGGCCACGGTGGCGTCCGTGTCCGTGGTGCGGGTGGTGGTCATGGACTGCAGGCGAATGGGGTTGCTTCCCCCCACGCCGACATTGCCCACCATCACTTCCCGCGTTTTCCGCCGGGAATAGGCGTAAAAATCAGAGCAATATTGGGGACGGAGCAAAGTAAGGGGCATGACTATATTATACCATGCGGGGCCATCCCTGGAGGATGGCCGGCCGTCAGCTGAATTCAGCGACGAGGAAGGTGTGGTCGGAGGGTTTTTCCAGTGCGCGGGGCTTTTTGTCAATCCAGATTTTTTTCAGGCGCAAAACCATGGGTTTGGTTCCCAGAATGTGATCGATTCGCCATCCGATATTTTTGCTGAAAGCAGGCGGATAGCGAAAATCCCAGTATGTATAATGACCCGGGCCCTTTTCCTTTTCGCGGAACAAGTCCACCCAGGTGTCCTTCATGATGTCGGCGAGGGCGTTGCGCGCGTCAATGTGAAAACAGACATGGTCCTCGTTTTCTTTGGGCCGCGCCAGGTCGATTTCCGTCGGAGCCACGTTCATGTCCCCCATCCAGAGAGCGGGTTCGCCGGGCTTCATGTTCTTTTGAAAATAGGCCTTCAAGTCTTTATAGAACTGGAGTTTCTTTTGATACTTGGGCGAATCGATTTCAAACCCCTGAGGAATGTAGGTATTGAAAATCCGGACACCGTTGATTTCAGTTTCAATGAACCTTGCGTCTTCCTCAAGATCATTCGGATAAATCCGGTTTTGAACTATTTTAAGCGGAACTTTGGAGACGAAAGCCACTCCGTTGTAGCTTTTTTGTCCCCGAAAAATGACGTGCCAGCCCAAAGACTCAATCGCATCCTTGGGGAATTCGAGGTCCTGCACTTTGGTTTCCTGAATGGCAAGCAGGTCGGGCTTTTCAGACTTGAGCCAGTTGAGGATGATCCCGAGCCGGGCGCGTATGGAGTTGGCGTTAAATGTGGCTATTTTCAATTCGGATCTAACTGGCTGGAAAGTGCGCCGCGGCGGCTGTAGAAAACAGCCACGGCAAGTGCGAGAAGGCAAACAACGACGATGGTCGCCCGGATCTCAAAATCAAATCCGGCAATCGCAAAAGGCGCCACCAAAATGCTC
>MGUQ01000044.1 GCA_001799975.1 Elusimicrobia bacterium RIFCSPLOWO2_01_FULL_54_10
TCAACTGCATAAAACTGAGGAAAACTACACTGCTGCTATCAAAGGAATAGGGGAGTTATTATATCTCAAAGCCGGCTCGATATCAAACTCCGGCCTTTGCCGTCGATTCTGGAATTTGATAGCATTTCTCACCACCATGGATTCGAAGACCACCGTTCAGGATTTAAAAGCCAAGGTTCAGAAGTTTTGTGATGACCGCAGCTGGGACCATTTTCATAACGCCAAAGACCTGGCCATTGGCATCATCACCGAGGCCTCCGAACTGCTCGTTCAGTTCAGGTTCAAGTCAGAGGAAGAAGTGGAAAAGCTTTTCAAGAGTCCCAAAACCCGCGAAGCCATCTGCGACGAAGTGGTGGATATCCTTCACACGGTCCTGAGATTCTCGCAGAAGTACGGGATTGATTTGACCACAGAGCTTGAGCGCAAAATGAAGAAGAACGGGAAGAAATACCCGATTTTATAACCACTGTTCGATAAATTTTATCAAATCCCTATAATCTTCCATATCCGCCTTTCTCATGGCTAATACATATTGATTGCGGATAATATCTCCTCTGGGCAGCATTTGAAGTTGGGGCCATTGAGGCAGTTTATGCCCTTGGGAATGAAAAAAAATATCGGTTATCAGACGGGCATGCCGTCCATTCCCATTTTTAAATGGATGAACTCGTGTAAGCCTGTTTTGTAACCGGGCGGCAATTTCCACAGCATCCATTTTGCTTTGCGGAGAATTCCAGAACTCAAAATCTCCAACTATTTGCGCAATCTGTTCGGGAATTTGATGCCAGTCTATTCCTATATTGGTTGAACCGGTTCTGTATTTTCCCGCCCAATCCCAAATGCCTCCAAACATATCCTGATGCACACGACGAATAAATTCATCAGTCAGCCATTTATTCTTTTTTTTCCGCGCTCTGAAGACGTGTTTATCATAGGCGCGAGAGATGGATTCCAATTCCGCGGCATCACGGTCCCGCCGGTCAATTAAACTTTCTTCAAGCAGTCCGGAAATATCCTCTCCCGCTGTTGCTCCTTCCGTATGGTCTTCAGAACTCATCATTGGGTCCGTCCCATAACCGCTCTTTGTGATCGCTTAAAATCTCATCCGTTTGCTTTTCCAAAAGCTGACGAAAAACCTCTTTATCAGGCGCTTGCTTTTCAAGCGCCATTGTTCCCATAGACTGTTTCAATCTCTTCAAGGCAACGCTTCGCGCCCGCCCTCTTAAAATTTCATTCAAGGGCTTTTTAGGTCTGGGCGCAATATTTACCTGACAGTAAAGCGCATTAAAGACTTTTACAAGCGTATCGATTCGAGGCATAATACTTCCCGACTCAATGGCGCCAATATGCGCTTGGGAAATACCCGCCCGATGGGCCAGCTCCATTTGTGTCATACGAAGATAAATCCTCATCATTCGAATCCAATCCGAACATGAACGATTTCCACCGGGAATTGATCCTATTTCTAATTGTGACATTGCCATATCGTCTACAATTGATAATCTTCTTTTCATATTCTAATTATACACTAAATATAGTGTAATATCAATCCATAATACATATTATCTTATGTTTAATATGTACTGTTTATATATAATAATGTACATTATAATTGATATAATAAATGCCTATATGTATAATAAATTATATTCACTTCTATAATACTTATATTTTAGGGAAAATAGTAGCTATCCATCCAGGCTACGGTATCTATAGATACCGTAAAACTAACACCCCTGGCAATCCTCCTGTGAAGGGGTGACCGCCAAGGGCGTTTTGTTGAACTTGTTACTGAGCTGGTTTTAGTTGAGGTGCTTGGAAACGAGCTTGGTCATTTCGAACATGGACACAGTGGCTTTCCCGCCGAAAACAGCCTTGAGCTTGGCGTCTCCGTTGATGTTCCTTCTGTTCTTCTTGTCCTGCAAGCCGTTCTTCTTGATGTAGATCCACAACTTCTTCACGACTTCCGTGCGGGGGATGGGCTTGGTTCCAACAACTTCTCCCAAGAGTGCATCCGGCTGCAACGGCTTCATGAACGCTGAGTTCGCTTTTTTTGCCATTTTTATCTCCTGTGCTTTTTTGTTGTTTGTTAAATTCCTACCAAATTGATTTTTTGGACGTGGAAATGGTCTCGTCGCGGCTTTTGCCGAGCGACACCAGGGTGAACTTCAGGCCCAAAATCTTTTCCAATCTTAAAACATATTTTTTAGCGTTGGAAGGCAAATCTTTAAAATTTCTGAGCTCGCTGGAAATGGCGCCAAAGCCCGGCACGGTTTCATAGACCGGCTCGCATTCCATGATGGCGGCGCGGCTGTTGGGAAAATCCTTGAGAAGCTTTCCTTTATATTTATACGCCACACAAATTTTGATGGGGTCGACGTTGGCCAGAACATCGATTTTGGTGAGCACCAAGTCTTTGATGCCGTTCACCATGATGGAGCGCCGCACCACCGGCGCGTCAAACCAGCCGCAGCGGCGCGGACGGCCCGTGGTGGCGCCAAACTCTTGCCCCGTCGCCCGAAGCTGCTCACCTACTGCGTCTTTTAGCTCCGTGGGCATGGGGCCTTCGCCCACCCGCGTCGTGTACGCCTTGGCAATTCCCAAAACAGAGCCGATTTTTGAAGGGCCCACTCCGCAGCCGGCGCCCACAGAGCCTGCAATCGGATTGGAAGAGGTTACATAAGGATAGGTTCCGAAATCAATGTCCAGCAAAGTGCCCTGGGCACTCTCAAACATGACCTTTTTCTTTTTATGGAGGGCTTCGTTCAGAAGTTTTGAGGTATCACAGGCAAAGGGCTGCAAGAACGGCCGCAAATATTCCGCCTGCTCTAAAATCTCGGCGCGTAGCTTGTCGATAGAGCTATATTTTTCAATGATGTGCGCTTTCAGGCTCAGGTTCTGCTCCAGCAGGCGGCTGAATGTGTCTGGCTCGAGGTAATCGATGAGGCGGATGCCCACGCGCTCCACTTTGTCCGCATAAGTGGGACCAATCCCCTTGCGCGTAGTGCCGATCTTGGTGGACTTGCCGCCGGCGTCTTCCTTGGCCGCGTCTAGAATCTTGTGGTATGGGAAAATGAGGTGCGCCAGCTCAGAAATGAACAGACGCCCCTTCACTTTGATGTCGCGCTGTTCCAATAATTTGATTTCTTCGTGGATAGAGAGGGGATCCACCACCACGCCGTTGGCGATGACACAGATTTTTTTGGGAATCAAGATGCCGGCGGGGATTAAATGGAGAACAAATTTTTTGCCGTCAAAAACAACCGTGTGGCCCGCGTTGGGCCCGCCCTGATAACGGACAATGTAGTCTGCTTGCTTGCCGAGCAAGTGCACAATCTTGCCCTTGCCCTCATCCCCCCATTGGGTTCCCAAAACAACGACGGATGGCATGCTAAATTAAGCGCTGGTACTTCTCGAGAGGTTGGTTCCACACAGGCACGCCGCAGAAGCGTTCGCCTTCGGGGCAGAAGGGTTTTCGGCCCGCGCCCTGGCGCAGGCTGCACGGAGCCCGGAGATATTTTCCGATCAAGGGAGATATGTTTTGCACTTGTTCAACTTCCTCTTTGGACGCTTTCCAGATTTCTTCCTGAGCCGTGTAGCAAAGCCGGTGCACCCATTTGTGATGAAAATCGAGCAGGGTTCCGGATTCCTCAAAACGGATGGGGAAGGCATTGGGAAGAAGATAAAGAACCGATTCCACTTTGGCGCCCTGGCTTAAAAGCAGGTCCATGCGCTTCCAAAGCGTATCCATTGTATCACAATAAAATTCCTTGGCAAGTGGGGCGGCGTCAATGAGCGCGGGAACGATATAGTCTGGCGCGGATGAAAAATGCCGCGCGAGCACAGGCCGGGAACCGGGAATGGTGCGGTGGCGCTGGTCCTGGGAATCAGCAGTATGGGAAATTTTCTTGCGGAAAGTGAAATGAGGGTGCACCATCGCGCGCGTGAGCTTGCCGTGTTGCGTCAAGTTCATGGTTTCAGATAAATAAGCGTTCTTGGAGGGATTTAAAACCGAATCAATGGCGTCCGCGTCCGACAACTCGTTTGCGCGCAGGCCCAGAACGGAGCGCACGGCCTGGGCCATGGACTTTCCCGCATGAGTTTTATAATCCGTAAGCACCGAGCACCGGCCTGAGAGGCCCGCATCGAATTCGCGGAGGAACCCGCTGGCATCCGTGGGGGCATAGTCCTTCCTATTAAGGAACCCATACTCCGGAGTGTCTTCGAGAGGAAGCGGATCTTGAGCATTTTTAAGAAAATCAGGGTCCCAGGCCTTTACTGCGTCCGCCATTTTGCGCACAAGCAGGGTTTGTTCGGCGGAAGTGTCGTAATTTTCGCTTAGGCGGATGTACCGCAGGAGCGTGATCCCCGAAATAGTGTGATACAGGTGCGCATGGGTGGCCACCGGAAGCACATACCGTGCTGTCTCTTGACAGCGTTTTTTAATCGAGCTCTGCCAGCGCTTCTCCGAGAGATTGCGCGAAGGAAAAATGCGGCGGAACTCCGCTTCCACCGCGGGCTTGAGCAACTCCTGAAGCTTGGAGTAGGCTTCCATGAGCAGATGGATGGTGGACACATAAAGTTCCTGGGAAGATTGAGGCAGTTCCGGGACGGAAAAATTTTCCGGGGAGACCGCCACATAGCGCTGGCTCACCTGCTCCGAATTATAAAAAGGATGGCTATGCAGAAAACTCCAGATGCACTGACGGCTCACTTTCTCCAAAACGAACTGGAAGGTGGCGTGCTGGAGCGTGGTGTGGTGCCCGGCCTGAAAAATACTTTGCGCGATGGCATCCCGCCGTCCTCGGGAAGCATCATCCTTGCCGACGTCCTCCGCATACACTACTTTTGAGGAATAACAGGTGCGCGCGGTGGCTACGGCGTTGTCATACGGCGCATCAAAGGCGTTCACCAGCCGCGCAACGGGTTCGGGAGAAAATGAAGTTGTGAGGGGCATCGGCAAAACATTATATCATTTGCAAAAGAAGCGAAATCAAACGCATTTTTACCGTCGGAATAAAAAAACTTGACAGATCGTGGACGCTTTTACTAACATTGGGTGACCCAAATGAAGCGCGCGAAATTCCAAATTCGATGACCGCCCCCGCTCTTCTCCCCACTACAAGATGTAGCGCCAATCTCGCCGCAACCACAACCCCTAGAGGAATCTGACCCCGTGCGCTGCCCTTTTTGCAACAGCTCCGACGACAAAGTTTTAGACTCGAGGCCGGTGGACAGGGCCGATGTCGTCCGCCGCAGGCGCGCCTGCAAGGGCTGCGGCAAGCGCTTCACCACTTATGAGCGTTTGGAAGAAATGCCGCTCATGATTGTCAAATCCGACGGCCGCCGCGAACCCTTTTTGCGCGACAAACTGCGCCGCGGCATCCTGCACGCCTGCGAAAAGCGCCCCATCTCCATCGACACCATCGATCAGCTCGTGGACGCGGTGGAATATGAGCTCAAAGACTATGTGATGGAAGTGCCATCGCGCGAAATCGGCGAGAAAGTCCTGAAAAAACTCCACGCCATCGATCAGGTGGCCTACATCCGCTTCGCTTCCGTCTACAGGAATTTTTCCGACATCGATTCTTTTTTGTCCGAGATCAAGCGCCTGAAATCCCGCAAGCCTCTGCGCAAAGTGTCCCGGCCGGGCGGCCAACTCAATCTTAAAAAACGCAATTCCGTTATTTTATCCCTAAATTAACCATGGAGGAAAGAATGAATCAGTCCGCGCAGGGAGCATCCGCATCCAAAGAAGAACTAGTCCGGGAAGTGTTGAATAGCGCCAAAGACGCTTCCGGAGAATTGACAAAAGAGGACGTGTTCTTCGGGCCCGCAACGCTTTCCAAAGAAACGAACGATTTCTTTGCGGGCGACAACCTGCGCTCGCGCGTGTTCCTGGACAAATACGCTCTCCGCGACAGAAGCGGCCGCGTGGTGGAAAAAACTCCGCTTGAGATGTGGTCTCGCGTGGCGCGCGAGCTTGCCAGCGTGGAGAAAACCGATGCCCTGCGGACGGAATGGCAGGAAAAGTTCTATTGGCTGCTTTCAGATTTCAGATATATTCCCGGGGGCCGCATCCTTTTCGGAGCCGGCAATCCCCGCAATGTCACCCTCTTGAACTGCTATGTCATCCCCGTTCAGGACGACCGGCTGGAATCCATCTTTGAATGGATGAAAGAAGCCGCCCGCACCTATTCTTACGGCGGCGGCGTGGGCACGGACATCTCCGTATTGCGTCCCAAGGGTGCGCGCGTCAACAACGCGGCCCACACCAGCACGGGCTCCGTTTCCTTTATGGACCTTTTCTCCCTCACCACCGGCACCATCGGCCAGGCCGGCCGCCGCGGGGCACTCATGATCACCATCCGCGACTCCCACCCGGACATTCTGGAGTTCTGCCGCGTCAAGCGCAATCTGAAAACCGTGCGCTTTGCCAACATCTCCGTGCGCGTTTCCGACGCGCTCATGAAAGCGGTGGACAAGGACGAGGACTTTGACCTTTTCTTCGAAAACGACAAGGTGAAAGTGCACCGCAAGGCCAAGGCCCGCACCATTTGGAACGAGCTCATCACGGGCGCACGGGACTGGGCGGAACCGGGCATTATTTTCTGGGACAACATCAAGCGGGAGTCCACTTCCGAATACAACGGCATGGAAGTGATTTCCACCAATCCTTGCGCAGAAATCCCCCTGGAAGGCTACGGCGACTGCTGCCTGGGCAACATCAACCTTTCCAAGTTCGTGGAAGACGAGTTCACGGAGTCCGCGCGCGTCAATTGGGTGGCCATCGAGAAAGCGGCCCGCTACGGCATCCGCTTCCTGGACAATGTGTTGGACTATAACGCCGACAAGCATCCTTTGAAGGCGCAGACGGAAGCCTCCATGGCCTCGCGCCGAATCGGCCTTGGGTTCACAGGCCTGGGCGACATGCTCTGCCAGATGCGCATGAGATACGATTCAGATGAAGCCATTTCTTTCGTGGACACTCTCTTTGAGCGCATCAAGAACTTTGCGTATGATGAGAGCGTCAACATCGGCATGGAAAAAGGCATTTTCAAGAGATTTGACCTGGACAAGCACATGCGCTCGCCGTTCATTCAGCGGTTGTACCCGCAGGTGCAGGAGCGCATACGCCAGCACGGCCTGCGCAATGTGGCGTTGCTCACTGTCCCGCCCGTGGGCAGCGGAGCATCATTAGCCGGCACCACCTCCGGGGTGGAGCCCATCTTCGACCTCTGCTACACGCGGCGCTCGGAATCCTTGAGCCAGGAATATTTCAAGGTTTATCACACCCTGGTAAACCAATACATGGCCCGCTTCGGCATTAAGGATGAGGCTCAACTCCCGTCCTATTTTGTGACCGCGCACCAAGTCAGCGCGGAAAAGCGCGTGCTCATGCAAGCCACCATCCAAAAGCACATCGACCACGCCATTTCTTCAACGGTCAACCTCCCGCGCGAAGCGACGGAAGAAGATGTGGGGAAAGTTTATTTCAACGCCTGGAAGATGGGCTGCAAAGGCATTACAGTTTACCGCGAAGGCAGCCGCGAAGGCGTGCTGATCACGGACGCGGAAACCAAAGCCAAAACGGCCGCAAGCAATACCTCCGTGCAGGCTGCAGCTGCCGTTCCTGCGCCCGCCCCCGGCGCGCGCCAGCGCCCCAAGGTGACCGAAGGCCGCACGGAGCGCGTGGAAACCCCCCGCGGTCCCATCTATGTCACCATCAATGAAGATGAGTTCGGGCTTTGCGAAATCTTTGTGAAGTCCCTGGACGCGGAAGCCGAAGTGACCGGCCGCCTGGCCAGTTTGCTGTTGCGCGCCGGCGTGGATCCCCGCGAGATCATGGAGCAGCTCTGGCGCGTGCGCTCACGGGAAGTAGCGTTCGATAAATCCGCGGATGGCACCAACGTGATGGTCACCACCGTGGCCCAAGGCGTATCTCTTGTGATCGGGCGTTACCTTTACGGCGACTCCTTCAATCCCAAGAATGTTTATCCCCGGGCGTCCACTCTGCCCGAGCCCGTGGCCCGCACCACCCAGCTCAAGCTCAAGTTCGCGCAGAACGAAGCGGCGGCCCCTGCGGCTCCAGCCCCGGAAGTGGAAGATCTGAGCACCATTCAACAGGCCAGAGAAGTGCGCCTCACCAAAGAGTTCGCCGGCATCTGCCCGGACTGCGGTGAGACGATGATTCAGGAAAACGGCTGCGCAACCTGCAAGCAATGCGGGTTCACCAAGTGCGGTTAATGACTAGAAGTATAAGGAGAGCGCAATGCCTGTAAAATCCGACAGTTGGATAAGAAAAATGGCCAAAGAGCACGGAATGCTGGACCCGTTTGTGGAAGGGCAGGTCAACAAAGGAGCCATCTCCTACGGCCTTTCTTCTTACGGGTATGACATCCGCGTGGGCAACGAATTCAAAATCTTCACCAACACTTATGGGGCGGTGATCGATCCCAAAGCCTTTGATCCCAAGGCTTTTGTGGACATTGTTTCTGACACCTTCATCACCATTCCCCCCAACTCCTTCGCTCTGGCGCGCACCGTGGAATATTTCAAAATCCCGCGCAATGTCATCACCATCTGCGTGGGCAAGTCCACTTACGCCCGCTGCGGCATCATTGTGAATGTGACGCCTTTTGAGCCGGAATGGGAAGGGTTCGTGACCCTGGAGATTTCCAATACCACGCCTCTGCCGGCCAAGATTTACGCCAACGAGGGCATCGC
>MGUQ01000045.1:0-5927 GCA_001799975.1 Elusimicrobia bacterium RIFCSPLOWO2_01_FULL_54_10
ACTCTTTGACCTCTCGAGCCGCAAATTCTTTGCCGATGACGCCGCCGGGCCCCGTCTGGAATGGAACCAGGTTCAGACTCCTGCGGGGTTTTTTGGCATGGAAAAAATTATTTCTGCCAATTTCACGGAGCATTATGCCGGCAAATCGTTTTACGGCGAGCCTCTGGCGCGGAATTTCCGGCGGGAATCGGATGCGCGCTTCTCATTGCTCAAAAAAATGAGGATTGTGCCCGTGTGGAGCACTTTTGTGCCCAAAGTCTCCCTCTCGAACCAGTGGACGGACAAACCGCAAGGATCTGAGCAAGTGCAGGCCACCCAACGGCTCACCACAGAGGGCAACCTGCGGCAGAGGTTTGGCTACAATTTTGACGTGGACCTGACCCACACCTTCGTTCAGCGCCTGCAAAACAACACGGCGGATGATCAAGGGCGGGAAGTTCATTCGCTCCGGTTTTTCTCCCTGCTGCGGCTGGGGGGAGATCTGGCTTCCCTGCGCTTTGACACCACGCACAACCTGCCCAAGGCCAAGGGCGAGGCTCTTGCGTTTTTGGAGCGCCGCAACTACGGGCCGCTCCGGGGAGAACTAGTGCTGGACCCCAAGGACAATGTTGAAATATTCTTCAGGCAGGAACACATCCTGTCCGACCCTATCACAGGCTCCATCCATGCGCTCCACACCCAGAGCGAAGTGACGCTAGGGCGGAAAATCCTGGGCGAAAACTATTACACTTTCGACACCAGCTATTTTTCCACACGCGGCGATGCCTTTGAGATCCGCCAGGCAGCGCGTTGGGCGCCCAGCCCCAAACTGCGATTTGAAGGCGGCCTGCGCACCTTGATCCGCTACCGCAACGGGACGATTCTGAATCCCGTGAGCGCGGAATTCACGGAAAAAGAACTGCAAGTGCGGCGCGAATGGCGTTGCTGGATTGTTTCTGCCGTGTTCCGGGAAAGAAAAGGCGTGCTGGAATTCCTCTTCAATCTGGAGCTCAAAATGGACAAAGAGAAGCGCGAAAAGAAACAAACCGTCTCGCAGGGATCTGAATTTTACCCCTGGCGGGACGCCTCCGTCCCATGATTGCCGCCCTTCAATTGCTCTTTCGGATTTGATACAATTTTCCGACTGTGTATCCTCAATTTTTTAAGGTTTTTTGCGCTTGAAAGCACTTGTCCTGTCGGGCGGCAAGGGCACGCGACTTCGCCCCATCACGCACACTTCTGCCAAACAGCTGGTGCCCATCGCGAACAAACCCATCCTTTTTTACGGGCTGGAAGCCATCGCCCAGGCCGGCATCAAGGAAGTGGGCATTGTGGTGGGGGAAACTCAGGCCGAAATCCGCGCGGCCGTGGGCAAGGGCGAGAAGTGGGGGCTTAAAGTCACCTACATTCCCCAATCCGCACCGCTGGGATTGGCCCATGCGGTCAAGATCTCCGAGCCTTTCTTAAAAAAAGACGAATTTGTGATGTACCTGGGCGACAACCTCCTGCGGGACGGCATCGACACTCTGGTGGACGAGTTCAAGAAAAAAAAGCCCAACTCCCTGATTTTATTGGCCAAAGTGCCCAATCCGGAACAGTTCGGCGTTGCCGAGCTTTCCAACGGCCAAATCCGGCATTTGGAAGAAAAGCCTAAGAATCCCAAATCCGACATGGCCGTGGTGGGCGTATATATGTTCGATTCCAATATTTTTAAGGCTGTGAAATCCATCAAACCTTCCGCCCGGGGCGAGCTGGAAATCACCCATGCCATCCAATACTTGATCGACAAAAAACTCACGGTCTTGCCTCACACCGTGGCCGGCTGGTGGAAAGACACCGGACGCCTGGAAGATTTACTGGAAGCCAACCGCCTGGTGCTGGGTTCCATGAAAACGCGCAATCAAGGCACCGTGGACTCAGCCAGCAAACTTGAAGGGATTGTGATCGTCGAGAAGGGAGCTCGGGTGGTCAACAGCACGGTGCGCGGGCCGGCCATCATCGGCGAAAAAGCGCAGGTCATCAATTCTTATGTCGGCCCCTACACGGCCATTTACCACGACACGCGCCTTGAGAACAGCGAGATCGACAATTCCATCGTTTTAGAAAATTCCGTGGTTGAATCCGTCAAGCGCATTGAAGGGTCCTTGATCGGTCAAAACGCGGTGGTCAAACAGACGCCCGTAAAACCTTCCGCCTATCGCATCATGATCGGCGATTCTTCTAGAGTGGAGATTCCCTGATGGCTAAATGGCTGGTCACGGGCGGCGCAGGATTCATCGGCTCGCACATCGTGGAGGCTCTCGTCGCTGAGGGCGAAAAAGTGCGCGTTCTGGACAATCTCTCTGAAGGCCGCAAGGATTCCCTTGCTCCCGTGCTCTCAAAAATCGAATTTATTCAGGGCGATATTCGCGACGCCAAAGCCGCGGCGCGCGCCGTGAAAAACGTGGATTATGTGCTCCACCAAGCCGCCATGCGCTCCGTTCCCCGCTCCATTCAAGAACCCGAGGCCTGCACCTCCATGAATGTGGAAGGCACGCTCAGCATGATGCTGGCCTGTAAGATTGCAAAAGTTAAGCGCTTTGTCCTGGCGTCATCTTCCAGCATTTACGGCGACTCCACGGTTTACCCTCAGAAAGAAACCCATTATCCTGCTCCCATTTCTCCCTATGCCGCCTCCAAAGTAACGGGGGAACATTACGGCCATGTCTTCACCAAAACCTACGGATTGTCCTGTGTGTCCTTGAGATATTTCAATGTTTTCGGGCCGCGCCAGGATCCTAAATCAAAATATGCCGCCGTGGTGCCCAAATTCATCATCTCGGCGTTGAAGGACCAGCCTCTGGAAATCCACTGGGACGGCAAGCAGTCCCGGGATTTCGCCTATGTGGCCAACATCGCCCGCGCCAACATCGCTGCCGCGCGCACCAAGAATTTAAAACACGAAGTCTATAATGTGGCTTGCGGCGGCTCTACTTCTCTTCTGGACATCGCGGCGCTGCTGGAAAAATTCATGGGCAAGCGCCTAAAGAAAAAGTTCTTTCCAAAGCGCGAAGGCGACGTGCGCAAAACCTTTGCGGACATTTCCCGCCTCAAATCCGACCTTAAGATGTCCAACCAAGTGGGATTTGAAGAAGGTCTCCGCAACACATTTGACTTTTTTTCTGAAGACGGAAGATGGCGAAACTATTGATCACCGGCGGCTCCGGGTTTATCGGCACCAACTTCATCCGCTATTGGAAGAGGGCGCACCCCAATGACGCCCTCACCAATCTGGACTTGCTCACTTATGCGGGCTCTGAAGCAGCTGGCACAAACGGGGCGAAATCAGCTGCCCGCTTTGTGAAAGGCGACATTTGCCATGCTCCCACCGTTCAAAGGCTCATGCGCGGCACTGACGCCGTGATTCATTTTGCCGCGGAAACCCATGTGGACCGCTCCATTTTGGACAGCCAGGTATTCTTGAAAACCAATGTGCTGGGCACGCACACGCTTCTGGAAGCCGCGCGCAAGGCCAATGTCAAAAAATTTATTTTCATCTCCACCGATGAAGTCTATGGCTCCATCGATAAAGGCTCTTTCACGGAGTTTTCGTCATTGCGGCCCAACAGCCCCTATGCGGCCTCAAAAGCCGCGGCAGACCTCCTCTGCCGCTCCTATTGGGTGACGCACCGCTTTCCCGTCATCGTTACGCGCGCCTCCAACAATTACGGCCCTTATCAATTCCCTGAAAAAGTCATTCCGCTTTTCATCACCAATCTCCTGCAAGGCAAAAAAGTTCCGCTTTACGGCAAAGGCGACAACAAACGGGAGTGGATCCACGCGGAAGACCACGCCCGCGCCATTGAGAAAGTGTTGGACAAGGGCGAGCCGGGGGAAATCTACAATGTGGGATCAGGCTATGAACTGTCCAACCGCGAGCTGGCCGGAATGATTTTAAAGCTCCTCGGAAAAGGGGAAGATTTCATCGAGCCTGTGCAGGACCGTCCGGGACACGATTTCAGATATGCTTTGGATTCTTCCAAGCTTAAAAATTTGGGCTGGGCGCCCCAGAAAAATTTCAGCCAGGGCCTGGCGGAAACCGTGGAGTGGTACCGCTCCAACGAGTCCTGGTGGAAAAAGATCAAGGGGAAAAATACTTATAAAACCTACATTCGCAAGCAGTACGCGGGCCGCTCCAAATGAGGATTGTGATCACAGGAACTTCCGGGCTGGTGGGGCACGATCTTTGGCCCGTGCTCAACGACTCTGGCCACGAAACCTGGGGCATCGGGCGGAAAAAGCCGGAGGCCGTGCCTTTCAACATGTGGCGCACGGTGGACATCGTGGACCAGGACACCACCGCCAACGCCATCGAGAAAATAAATCCCGATTGCGTCATCCACCTGGCCGCTCTTTCCAATCCTGACGACTGCGAAAAAGATCCAGAGACCGCCTATAAAGCCAACGCTCTCGGCACCCGCAACCTGGCCCTGGCCTGCCAAAAATTTGATTCCGAGCTGATGTATGTGTCCACGGACCAGGTGTTCGACGGAAAAAAGAAATCTCCGTATACCGAGCTGGACAAGACCAACCCCGTTAACCATTACGGCCTTTCAAAAGCCTGGGGTGAAGAATTCACCCAAACGCTTCTGCGCAGGTTTTACATCGTTCGCACCGCGCTTGTTTTTGGAACCTCCCGGCCCACATTTATTCCGCGGATCGTGCGCTCCGCCTCCAGCGGCGATCCTGTGGTGGCCGCCACGGACATTGTGAACTCGCCCACTTATTCTCAGGATTTGGCCCGCGCCCTCGGTTTTTTAGCCGCAACGCACGCGTACGGAACATACCATGTCGTCAATGAAGGATACTGCAACCGCTATGAGCTCTCAAAGTTCATTGCGGAATCTCTGGGAGCGAAAACCGGGTTCATCAAAAAAGGAACCCAGGCTTCTCTCAAACTTCCGGCAAAACGCCCGGGCTACACCCCGATGGACAATTTCGCCTGGAACCTGCAGGGATTCCCTAAAATGCGCCCGTGGAAAGAAGCTATCTTGAGTTTTTTGGAGGAATCTAACAACTTATGAACATTTGCATGATCGGAACTGGATATGTGGGCCTCGTGACCGGCGCCTGCTTTGCCGAGCTGGGATATAAAGTCACCTGCGTGGACAACGACCCGCACAAGATCGGAATGCTTAAAAAAGGGGAAATGCCCATTTACGAGCCCGGTTTGGAAAAGCTGGTGCACAAGAACGTTAAAGCGGGGCGCTTGAAATTTTCGATGTCGATTGCGGAGACAATCAAAAAGGCCCACTTTGCGTTCATCGCCGTGGGCACGCCGCCCCGTTCTGACGGTTCCGCGGACCTCTCCTATGTGGAGAATGTCGCGCGGGAGATTGCGTCCAATATGAAGGGCTACCTCGTCATCGTGGAGAAATCCACCGTGCCCGTGGAAACCTGCGAATGGGTGCGCAAAACCATTCACAAATACAACCGCAAGAAGATTCCTTTCGATGTGGTCTCCAACCCGGAATTCCTGAGGGAAGGCACCGCGGTGATGGATTTCCTGAAACCCGACCGCGTTATTGTGGGCGTGGAGTCTGAACGCGCCAAAAAAGAGCTGGCCAAACTCTATGGTCGGCTCAAATGTCCCATCATATTCACAGACACCAAAAGTGCCGAGATCATCAAGCACGCGTCCAATTCTTTCCTGGCCACGAAAATTTCCTACATCAATTCCGTCGCCCGGATTTGCGAAAAAGTGGGAGCAAACGTGGAGCAGGTTGCGCAAGGCATGGGCTTTGATCCCCGCATTGGACGCTCATTTTTGAACGCCGGCTGCGGATTTGGCGGGTTTTGCTTCCCGAAAGATCTGGAAGCATTCTTGTGGATCTCCAAAAAGCTCGGCGCGGACTTTGAAATGCTGGAATCGGTCAAAAAAGTGAATGAAGAACAGATCGTCCAGTTTG
>MGUQ01000045.1:5936-6677 GCA_001799975.1 Elusimicrobia bacterium RIFCSPLOWO2_01_FULL_54_10
TTGAAGAGTCTCTCTTGATCGTCTCCGGCAAGACCGTGGGCATCCTGGGCCTGGCGTTCAAACCCAACACGGACGACATGCGCTTCGCTCCTTCCATCGAGATCATCCGAATGCTGCAGGAGCGGGGAGCCAAGATCCAGGCCTATGACCCCATCAGCATGCCCAATGCCCGCAAAGTTCTGCAGAACGTAGCCTTGAAAGACTCCATCATGGAGACCGCCAAGGGCGCCGATGCCTTGGTCATTGTCACGGAATGGCCACAGTTCAAGAAGATGGATCTTAAAAAAATAAAAAAACTGCTCACGCACCCCACCATCGTTGATGGTCGCAATCTTTTCGAGCCGGAAGCCATGAAAAAACTGGGCTTCCACTACGCGTCCATCGGAAGGAAATCCGTCTGATGCGCATTTTAATCACCGGCGGCGCTGGATTTCTGGGCAGCCATCTTTGCGACCTGATGCTTTTCCACGGCCACTCCGTCATCTGCATGGACAATCTCGTGACAGGCAGCACGAAGAACATCCAACACCTCTTCGGCAATCAGAAGTTTGAGTTCGTCCAGCAGGATGTCACCAACTTCATCCACATTCCGGGCAAGATCGACGCGGTGATGCATTTTGCCAGCCCGGCCAGCCCAGTGGATTACTTAAAATTTCCCATTCCCACGCTCAAGGTGGGCTCCCTGGGCACGCACAAAACTCTGGGCCTTGCCAAGGAGAAGAAAGCCATCTTCATGATCGC
>MGUQ01000045.1:6707-7105 GCA_001799975.1 Elusimicrobia bacterium RIFCSPLOWO2_01_FULL_54_10
CATCAACCCCCAGCACGAGAAATACTGGGGCAATGTGAATCCGGTGGGGCCCCGCGGCGTGTATGACGAAGCCAAGCGCTTTGCCGAGGCCATGACGATGGCCTATCACCGCTATCACAAGATGCCCGTGCGAATTTTAAGAATTTTCAACACCTACGGTCCGCGCATGCGGCTGAATGACGGGCGCGCCGTGCCCAATTTCATCACCCAGGCTTTAAACGGCAAGCCCATCACGGTTTACGGCGACGGCTCGCAAACGCGCAGCCTCTGCTATGTGGACGATCTTGCGCGCGGCATCTATAAACTTCTTCTCTCCAACATGAACGAGCCCGTCAACATCGGCAACCCTGAAGAAATCACTTTGAACGAACTCGCACAGGCCGTAAAAACTCTTGTGG
>MGUQ01000045.1:7115-8652 GCA_001799975.1 Elusimicrobia bacterium RIFCSPLOWO2_01_FULL_54_10
TAAGATTGTTCACAAGCCTCTGCCCGTGGACGATCCCAAAGTGCGTTGCCCGGACATCACCCTGGCCAAAAAAGCGCTCAAATGGGAACCGCAAGTGGGGCTGAAGCAGGGCCTCTCCAAAACCATTCCCTATTTCAAGAAGGCTCTCAAAGGCTGACATGTCATATTCCGCTAAATATCTGGAAGAAGTCGTCGCCGTTATCAAAAAACTCGATCCCGAAAAAATCGAGACCATGGCCGGAGCCATCGCCAAAACCCGGGATGAAGGCGGGCGGCTTTTTATTCTGGGCGTGGGGGGAAGCGCCGCTAACGCGTCTCACGCGGTCAATGACTTCCGCAAAATCTGCGGAATGGAAGCTTACGCACCCACGGACAACGTGAGCGAGCTCACCGCGCGCATCAACGACGACGGCTGGGATTCCGTGTTCACGAACTGGCTCAAAGGCAGCCGCATCACCAAAAAAGACGCAGTCCTGGTTTTCTCGGTGGGCGGCGGCAACGCGGAAAAAAATATCAGCCCCAATATTGTCCATGCGCTCAAGCACTGCAAGAGCGTGGGCAGCAAAATTTTCGGCATTGTGGGACGGGATGGCGGTTACACGGCTCAGACGGCGGACGTCTGCCTTATCATCCCCACGGTGAACGCCGAGACGGTCACCACGCACGCGGAGGCGTTCCAGGCCGTGCTTTGGCATCTTCTGGTCTCGCACCCCAAGCTCAAGGCCCATGAAATGAAATGGGAATCTGCATCGCTTAAATAAACGGAGGTTTTTTTATGAAAGATTTGACCATCAAAATCTTCGCCGACGGAGCCAACAAGGACGACATGATCGCGGCGTCCCGATCCAAGTCCGTGGACGGATTCACCACCAATCCCTCGCTCATGCGCAAGGCCGGCGTGGCGGATTACGAAAAGTTTGCCAAGGAAGTGCTCGCAGAGATCAAGGATGTCTTCATCTCGTTCGAAGTCTTTTCAGACGAAATCGACCAAATGGAGCGCGAAGCCAGAAAAATCGCCTCCTGGGGCAAGAACATCCATGTGAAGATCCCCGTTCAGAACACCAAGGGCATCTTCACAGGCCCGCTCATCAAAAAACTCCATGCCGAAGGCATTCCCTTGAACATCACGGCGATCTTGACCGTGGAGCAGGTCAAGAATGTGGCCTCCTGCCTGCGTGGCGATGTTCCTTCCATCGTCTCGGTCTTTGCCGGTCGCGTCGCAGACACGGGCGTGGACCCCATCTCCGCCATGAAAGAATGCGCGAAAATATTGAAACCACTGCCAAAGTGCGAACTGCTCTGGGCCAGCTCCCGCGAAGTCTTGAACATCATTCAGGCCCAGGACTGCGGCTGCCACATCATCACGGTCACTAACGACATCATCAAAAAACTTTCCATGCTTGGAAAAGATTTGAATGAGCTTTCACTGGACACGGTGAAGACCTTCTTCGAAGACAGCACCAAGTCCGGCTTCAAAATCTAACACCCGCCATGCCGAGCGGAAAAATCCTGATCACGGGCGTTGCCGGGCTTATCG
>MGUQ01000045.1:8689-9665 GCA_001799975.1 Elusimicrobia bacterium RIFCSPLOWO2_01_FULL_54_10
AAAATTTATCAAAGAGGATATCCGCTCTAAAAACATCTATCCTCACTTCAAAGGCATGGACGCCGTATATCACCTGGCGGCCAAAAACTGCATTTCCGACTGCCAGGCTGACCCCGTGGAAACTGCGGACATCAATGTCACAGGTACGGTGAATGTTTTTGAAGCGGCCAAGCAAGCCCAGGTGAAAAAAGTGATTTACGCGGAGTCATCGGCCATTTATGAAGGCAGTTCAGCCTATCCCACGCCTGAAAGCGATGAAAAGCCGGAAAGTTATTATGCGGCCAGCAAAATGGCTGAGAAATATTTTTCGGAGGCCTATGCCCGCTTCCACAAGATGAATTTCACGGCGCTTCGGTATTTTTGCGTCTACGGACCCCGGCAGGACTACCGCCGCAGCATCCCGCCCGTGATGAGTGCGTTCATCATCAAACTCCTCAAAAAAGAGAAGCCGGTGATCTATGGCACGGGGGAAAAGCGCCGCGATTTTATCTATGTGGATGACGTAAATGATTTCCACCTCCTTTGCCTCAATGATAATCGCACGAACGGCGGCACATTCAATCTGGGCTCTGGAACCAATAATTCTGTCAAGGAAATTTATGAAGAAGTCGAGAAGATATTGAGGTCGGGGATCAAGCCCGAGTTCAAGCCGGACCTGCCCGGGGAATCCCAGATCACATTGGCCGACGTCTCCAAAGCCCAGAAGCTCGGGTGGAAGCCCAAAACTTCCCTCAAAGAAGGGCTGCAGAAATCTGTGGAGTTCATCCGTGAAAATGTTTTGGCCAAGGCAGGCGCGTAACCATGACGGCCAAGGCGCTACTTCTGGCCGCGGGCAAAAGCACCCGCATCGCTCAGGTTGCCGATCATAAGCCAAAAGTTCTCTTAGAGGTGAGCGGCAAGCCCGTGCTGTTCCATAATTTGAATTTACTGGAGAGCCACGGAGTTCGCGAGGTTTACATCAATCTCCATTACGGCG
>MGUQ01000045.1:9698-15655 GCA_001799975.1 Elusimicrobia bacterium RIFCSPLOWO2_01_FULL_54_10
AGAAAAAATTCACCGGTTCGGATTTTTTCGTTCTCTACGGCGACAATTATACCGACTGCAATCTGATGGATTTGATGAACGCGCACAAGAATTCCGGAGCCGCGGTTACTCTGGCCCTCTTTGACCCCGCCAAAACCCGCAACAGCGGAATTGCCGGCGGCAAGGTGGCGGTGGACAAAGACGGATTCATCAAAAAATTCAAAGAAGGCAAAGCGGGCGGCGGAAATTTGGTGAACAGCGGCATCTACGCCGTCAACCCTTCTGTCTTGAAAGAAATCCCGGAAGGATTTTCTGATTTCGGAAAAGATATTTTCCCGGCACTCCTGGCCAAAGGCCAGAAACTTTTCTCCTTTCTGATCACGGGCTTCTGCTACGGCATCGATACGCCCGAAGCTTTCGCAAATGCCCCGGGGGCCCGCGCATGATCCCATCACCTGCTCGCGAATCGAAGATTCGCCTTGCGGCGAACAAGCAGGTGATGGGATGATCGTCACCCGCACGCCGTTCCGCGTGACATTGGGCGGGGGAGGAACCGACCTGCCCTCTTTCTATGAAAAGCGCGGCGGGTTCATTCTGGCCATGGGTCTGGACAAATACATGTATGTGGCCTTGAATCGCCCGCTCGTGGAAAAGCGCATCATCCTGCACTACACCAAAAGTGAATCCGTGGAGCATGTGCGCGAATTAAAACACGAGCTTGCGCGCGAGGCTCTGCGCCTTCACGGCATTGAGCACAGCATGGAAGTCACTTCCTTGGCAGACATCCCTGCTTCCACAGGCTTGGGCTCCTCTTCCTGCTATCTGGTGGGGCTGATTGTGGGCCTGCGCGCTTATCTCAAAGACAATACTTCTCTTCAAAAAATTGCCGAGGAAGCCTGCCACATTGAATTGGATATCTTAAAAAAGGGCATCGGCAAGCAAGACCAGTATATGGCGGCTTTTGGCGGCATGACGGCTCTGGACATTGCCAAAGACGGCAAGGTGAAGGTCCGGCACTTATCCCTTTCATCCTGGGCCATCGCGGAACTTGTGTCCAATTGTCATATCTACTATCTTCAAAAAAAGCGCGTCGCGGCCGACGTGCTGGACGACCAAAACAAGGCCATGAAAAGCAAATCCGGAAACCGCGCAAGAGTGGAAGACAGCCTGCTCAACATCATGGATTTGGGAAAGAAGATATTGAAAGCTGTGGAAGGCCAGGATTTTGACGGTTTCGGGCGGCTCATGGACAAGCATTGGCAGAATAAACGCAGATTATCGAACAAGATATCTTTCACGGAAGTGGACCAGCTCTATGAACTCGTAAAAAGAGAGCACGGCGTTCTGGGCGGAAAAATCATCGGAGCGGGCGGCGGAGGGTTTCTGATGCTCTATTCGCCCTCCAAGGGAAAAAAGCTCACGGAATTTATGAGAAACAAAGGTTATCTGCGGCTCAACTACAATGTGGAATTTGAAGGCAGCAAAGTGGTGACGGATTTAAGATCAACCCAGGGCCTGGGCGAGCGGCACAGCTGATGGCTAAGAAATCCGCTGTTGGGGTTTTCGGGCTTTGGCACCTGGGCTGCGTTTTGTCCGCGGCTTGGTCTTCAAAGAAATGCAGGGTGATCGGGTTTGATTACGATGAGTCCCTCATTCAAAAACTGAAACAGTCTGAACCGCCCATTTTTGAGCCCAACCTGAAAGAAACACTCAAGAAGAACATGCGCCAAAAAACATTGTCGTTCACCGCTGACATTGCGCAACTCAAAGAATGCGATTATGTTTTTCTGTCGTATGACACACCCGTGCTGGACAACGACGGAAGCGATTTAACGCCGTTAGAGCGCGCCATTGACGATTTGGGTAAAGTCCTTAAAAAAGGGGCGCTCGTGATTGTGAGCTCCCAAACGCCCGTGGGCACTTGCGGGGATTTCCGCGAGACGCTCAAGTCGGCCAATGCTTCGCTCGACCTGGTTTATTCTCCGGAAAACCTGAGGTTGGGAGAAGCCATTCACAATTATTTAAATCCCGGACGCATCATCTTGGGCTCTGAAGATAAAACTGCGGAGAAAAAGGCGCTGGAACTGTTCAAACTGATTCCCGCAAAAGTGCTTTCCATGAATCTGGAAAGCGCAGAGATGGTGAAGCACGGGATCAACGCGTTCCTTGCCATGTCCATTGCCTTCACCAATGAGCTTTCAGACCTCTGCGAGAAAACCGGCGCGGACATTCTGGATGTGGTCAAAGGCATGAAATCAGACCCCCGAATCGGCGAAAAGGCATATTTGTCGCCCGGCATCGGGTTTTCCGGAGGCACGCTTGGACGCGACCTCAAAGTCCTGGAATCTGTGGACGCTTCGCAGGCCAAGGGAAATTTTTTCGGCGAAATCCACGCCAGAAACCGCACCCGCAAGCACACGGTCATCAGCCGTCTGAAAACTCTGCTGCCCAATGGCGCGGGAGCAAAAGGCCAGAGAATCGGCGTATTGGGCCTCACTTACAAGCCCGGCACGAGCACTTTGCGCCGCAGTCTGCCCGTGGAGATTGTTCGCGAGCTTCAAAAGGTGTATTCCCAGATTTCTG
Source organism: Elusimicrobia bacterium RIFCSPLOWO2_01_FULL_54_10 (assembly GCA_001799975.1). GTDB lineage: Bacteria > Elusimicrobiota > Elusimicrobia > 2-02-FULL-39-32 > 2-02-FULL-39-32 > 2-01-FULL-60-11. Next base: position 12,261 of record MGUQ01000045.1, read on the forward strand.
TTTTCGATCCCAAGGCTGATTTTTCCCAATGGAGCGGCGAGAAGGGTTTCACAATCGCCTCCTCCGCCGAAAAATTGGTCAAGGAATCGGATGCGGTGTTGATTCTCACAGAATGGCCGGAATTTAAAACTCTGCGATGGTCCGCGGCTTTGCGTAAAAGCTGCCCTCAAATCATTTATGACGCTAAAAATTGCCTTATCGATCTTTCACTCTCCAAGATGGGATATCGCTACGTCAGAATAGGACGAAATTAAATCATGGATGCGCTTAAGGGCAAAAAAATCGTCATCACGGGGGGGAGCATCGGAATCGGCAAAGTTGTGGCGGAACATTGCGCCCGCGCCGGGGCCGCCGTGTTGATTACGGCGCGAACGGAAAAAGATTTGAAAGCCGAACTGGAGGAACTCAAAAATATCAGCTCCGCGGACCATCAGTACCGTGTTTTGGACGTGGGCGAGCGCTCCCAGGTGGAAGCCTTCGCCAAATGGACAAATGAAAAATGGGGAGCGATTGACGGCCTTGTGAACAACGCCGGGATTTACGGCCCCATCGGCCCCATTCAGGACATCAACTTGGACGATTTTGAAAAAACGCTGCGAATCAATTTTTTGGGCACCGTTTACATGTGCCACTATTTTGTTCCTCTTCTGAAAGAACGCAAAGGCAAGATCATCAATTATTCCGGAGGCGGGGCTTCCGGGCCGTTCGCCCGCTATTCAGCCTATGCGGCCAGCAAAACCGCCGTGGTGCGGCTCACGGAAAATCTGGCGGAGGAACTGGCTCCCTTGGGCATTGAAGCCAACGCCGTGGGCCCGGGATTTGTGGTGACGCGCCTGCACGAACAGACTTTGAAAGCGGGGGACAAGGCCGGAAAAGGATTTCTGGAAAGCACCAAAAAAGAAATTGAAAAAGGCGGGGTGCCGCCGGAAAAAGCCGCCAAGCTCACCGTTTTTCTCCTCTCCGAAGCCGCCAACGGCATCAACGGAAAGTTCCTGAGCGCTCCATGGGACGCCTGGGAAAAGCCCGAATTTGTGGAAAAGCTCCGAAAAGACAAGAATTTTGCCACGCTCCGGAGAATTGACGACATGAATTTCAAAGGTACCAAGTAAGGATCATTGCGAGAGCTTGAGCTCTGCGTCCTCTGCGGCGGGCCCAAAAGCGGTTTCAGGCCCTTCATGGAAAAGAGCGGATACAAAATTGTCCGCTGCGCAGCCTGCTCCCTGGTGTTTGTGAACCCGAGGGACGAAGCGGCAGCCTTGCTTTCTCAATATGGAGACAACCGCAGCTCTCCGGCGGCTTATTATGAAGCCACGGCGGGCGAAGACAGGCAAAACGCTCTCAAAATTTTAGAAATTGTGAATAAACACTGCGGCAAGGGCGAAATTCTGGATGTGGGGTGTAATGTGGGGACATTCCTGGAATCCGCGCGGGATAAAGGCTGGAAACCCCAAGGCGTGGATGCCAACCCGCAAGCCATTGCCGCCTGCGCTAAAAAGGGCATTCGGGCGGCAAAAGGATTTTTTGGGGAAGAAAAAATTGCGGAATTGGACAGGCAAACTTTCGATTTAATTTCTATGAATGACACCCTTGAGCATTTTCAAGATCCCAAGGAAGTTCTCCGGCAAGCGGGCGCGCATTTGAAGCCCGGCGGGGGAATTTCCCTGCTCACCCCCAATTTGGAGAGTTTTTTGGCGCGGATGTTCCAAATCAAGCCCAAGGAGCACCTTTTTTATTTCAGCTTGGCCACCTTGTCCAAAATGCTGCAGGAAACCGGATTTAAAGTCCTTCATGCCGCAGAATGGTCGAGGCGGAGAAATGTGGGCGCCATGCACTTGGGAGCCAGCTTTGAAAATCCCCTGTGGGCTTCCGTCTCAAAATTTCTACAAATCTCGCGGCTGGACGGCATCGTCAATGTTGCCCTGGAAGCCATGTTTCGCGAGCAAATTTATATTTTGGCGAAAAAAGCATGATCCCATCACCTGCTTATTCGCCACCAGGCGAATCTTCGATTTGCGAGCAGGTGATGGGATGATCTCGGTCATTGTCCCGCTTTACAACGAGGAAGGCACGGTGGGGCCGCTCCACGAAGCATTAAAGAAAGAACTGGATGCCATGCGCGAGCCCTACGAAATTCTTTTTATCGATGACGGCTCTACGGACGGCACTTTTGAAAAAATGAAGGGACTTAAACCCTTGCGAGCCATCCGATTCCCTAGAAACTTTGGTCAAACCTCTGCGATGGATGCCGGATTTGGCGCAGCAGCCGGGGAGCTCATTGTCACCATGGACGGCGACCTGCAAAATGACCCGGCCGATATTCCCAAACTGATTTCCAAGATCCGCGAAGGCCATGACATCGTTTCCGGCTGGAGAGCCGAGCGCAAAGACCCGATGAGCCGCAAAGTGCTTTCTGCTTTTGCCAACTGGCTCACCCGAAAAATGACCGGGCTGGCGCTGAGGGATCACGCCTGCGCGATGAAAGCCTATCGCAAGGAAGTTTTCAAGGATGTGCATCTCTACGGCGAAATGCACGTGTTCCTTCCGGCCTATCTCCACGCGCGCGGCGCCACCGTGGCCGAAATCGAAGTGCGCCACCACGCCCGCAAGGCGGGCGACTCCAAACATTCCACGCTGAAAGCTTTCAAAGACATTTCGGATCTTGTGACCGTGCATTTTCTCTCCCGCCACATGAATCGCCCGCTTCTCTTTTTCGGGGGCAGCTCCCTGCTCATGGTGGCACTGGGATTTGCCTCTGCCTTGACTGCGACGATCTTAAAAATATTCCACATCCGCAATTTCGGTCAAACCCCACTCCCCATTTTGTCCGCGTTTCTCGTCATCATCGGATTCATGCTGTTCATGATGGGATTTTTGGCCGAGCTGATCCTTCGCGTTTATTTTGAGAGCCAGAACAAGAGGCCTTACATCGTCCGGGAAACTCTTGAAAACAAATAATCCACTCAAAGTCGCCGTTATTGGTTGCGGCCTGATTGGCGCCAAGCGCGCGCGGTGGATTAATGAAGATTCGCGCACCGAGCTGGCCTTTGCGGTGGATTTAGACCCTTCAAAAGCAAAGGCACTGGCTTCAGGCACCTCAGCGCGGCCGGAAACGGACTGGAAGAAGGTTACAGACAATCCCCAGGTTCAGATTGTGGTGGTTTCCACGCCCAACCATCTGCTCAGCCCCGTGGCCTGCCGCGCCCTGGCCGCCGGCAAGCATGTGCTCATTGAAAAACCCATGGGACGGAATTTGAAGGAAGCCCTGGCCATGCAGGGCGCGGCAAAAAGAGCCGGTAAGAAACTCAAAGTGGGTTTCAATCACCGTTATCACCCGGCTCTTTCCAAAACGCATGCGCTGATCAAGAGCGGGGCCATCGGCAAGATTTTGAACTTGC
>MGUQ01000045.1:15681-23248 GCA_001799975.1 Elusimicrobia bacterium RIFCSPLOWO2_01_FULL_54_10
TCATGTTTTTTGCAAACGGCCTTTTGGCCCATCAAACCCGCCGAAGACAACGGTTTTGCCTTGATCAGGTTCAAATCCGGGGCTCTGGGCTCATTCCACAGCAGCTGGACGCAGTGGAAGAATAAATTTCTTTTGGAGATTTTCGGGGAGAAGGGCTCGCTTGAAATCAACGGGCTGGGGGGAAGCTACGGCACAGAAACCTTGAAAATCGGGAAACGGATTGCCGCGGGGAAGGCACCTGAGTTCACTGAAGAGGTGTTTGAGGGGGAGGACCTGTCCTGGAAAAGCGAGTGGGATGATTTCTTGTCCGGCAGTGGAAATGCTGACGATGGCATTGGCGCGATGAAAATACTCGACGCACTTTACCGATCAGCAAAATCCGGCAAGACCATAGATTTAAATTAATTGAAAGGAGATTATTTGTGAAACGAGCGTTGATTACGGGCATTACGGGCCAAGACGGATCTTATCTGGCGGAATTTCTTCTTTCAAAGGGGTACGAAGTGCACGGCATTGTGCGCCGCGTGGCCATGGAAGATCCCGAGCACCGCTTGTGGCGGATCAAGCACTTCATGAATGATCTGAAGCTTCATGCGGCCTCTTTGGAAAGTTTCCCAAGCATCTACAAAGTGGTGCGCGAAACCGGCCCGGACGAATGCTACCACTTGGCCGCGCAAAGCTTTGTGAGCTATTCCTTTGAAGACGAATTCTCCACCATGAACACCAATATCAACGGCACGCATTTCATGCTGGCCGCCATCAAAGAGCTCACACCCAACTGCCGCTTCTACTTTGCCGCCTCCTCCGAAATGTTCGGCAAGGTGGAACAGGTTCCACAGACGGAAAAAACTCGGCTCCATCCCCGGTCCACCTACGGCATTTCCAAAGTAGCCGGCTATGATTTGACCCGAAACTACCGCGAGGCCTATGACCTGCATGCTTCAAGCGGGATCCTTTACAACCACGAATCCCCGCGCCGCGGCTTTGAGTTTGTGACGCGCAAAATCACTTCCCACGCGGCCAAGATCAAGCTGGGCCTGGCCAAAGAGCTCCAGCTGGGTAACTTGGAGGCCAAGCGCGACTGGGGCCACGCCCGGGATTATGTGCAGGCCATGTGGCTCATGCTCCAGCAGAACAAGCCGGAAGATTATGTGATCGCCACCGGGGAAACCCATTCCGTGCGGGAATTTTGTGACTTGGCATTCAGGCAAGTGGGGTTGGATTACAAAAAATTTGTCAAAATCGACCCCGCATTTTACCGCCCGGCGGAAGTGGAGCTGCTCCTGGGCAACGCGGCCAAAGCGAAAAAGAAGCTAAAATGGAAAAGCAAGACGCCCTTTAAAAACCTCGTAAAGGAAATGGTGGAAACGGACATTGAACTTCTCAAATCGAGACATTCAAAGAAAGTTTGATCTACTAGTCCTCCTGACGCACAAGGAGTTCGCTTTAAAATACAAGCGGACCACTTTGGGGATTTTGTGGTCCTTGTTCAACCCCCTGCTCACAGCGCTCGTGTTTTTTGCGGCTTTCAAGGTTTTCATGCGGTTTCAAATGGAGAACTACACTTTTTTCCTTTTGAGCGCGCTTTTTGCCTGGAGCTGGTTTTCCTCCTCCGTCATCATCTCCGCCCGCTCTCTGGTGGACAACGTGTCCATGATCAAGAAAGTCATTTTCCCGAGGCATTATCTGATTGCCGCGGTCATCCTGGCCCAGATGGTCCACCTCCTCTTTTCCATTCCCATCATGCTCATCATCGCGGCAGCAAACGGCGTGACGCCGTCATGGATATGGTTCCTCGGCATTCCCTTGGCAATCGCAGTTCAGTTTGTGTTCACTTTGGGCATTTCCCTGGCCATCTCCATCTGCAACACTTATTTTAGGGACATTGAATATCTTGTGGGCGTGCTCATGAATTTGGTTTTCTGGATGACGCCCATCACTTACCCCATGTCGGCCATCCCCGAGAATTACCGGTTTATTGCATTGATCAACCCGTTGACCAGCTTGATGAATCTCTGGCGGTCCATTTATTTGCACAATACGATCTCCCTGAATGATTTGGGGGTTGCGTCCTTCATGGCCGTCATTTTTCTGGTTATCGGCCTTGCGCTTTTCCGCCGATTGGAAAAGCGCCTGGACGAGGTGCTCTGATGGGACCCGTCATTCAGGCCGTCAACCTCACCAAAAGATATCCTGCGTTCAAGAGCCCGCCGGGGTTCAAAGAATGGGTCCTGAAGCTTCCCTTTGCGTTCCGCGCCGATAAAAAACCTTTGTTCACTGCTCTGGATTCAGTGAGCTTGAGTGTAAAAAAGGGGGAATGCTTAGGGATCATCGGAAAAAACGGCGCGGGCAAAAGCACTCTTCTCTCCCTGCTTCTGGGCACCAGCCACCCTACGGAAGGGACATTGCGCGTGGAAGGCAAACGAACCCCGTTGTTGGAGCTCGGCGCGGGCTTTCATCCGGATTTGACAGGCAGGGAAAACGCGACAATCGTGGCGGTGCTTCTGGGGCTCACGCGCGCCGAAGCGGAGAAAAAAATGGGGGAGATCATCACTTTTTCGGAAATTGAAAATTTTGTGGACGCTCCGGTGCGCACCTATTCCAACGGAATGTATCTGCGCCTGGCTTTCTCCGTGGCCATCCACACCGCGCCGGAAATCCTGCTGATTGACGAAGTTTTGGCCGTGGGCGACGAATCCTTCCAAAGAAAGTCTGAGGCGGCCATATTATCGCTCATCAAAAGCGGCGTCACCACGGTGTTTGTCTCGCACAACCTTGAAGCCGTCAAAAAAATAGCCCACAGGGTCATCTGGGTGCACCAGGGCAAAATCCGCGAAGAAGGCAGCCCGGAAACCGTGGTTCGCAACTATCACCAATTTGAATGACGAACGCACTTAGCGTTCTTCTGGCCGGGTTCATTTTTTTTCTCGCCTTCACCCTTGGGAACAAGCTTCTTAAAATTTTCAAACTAAACTTGGGAGACCTGGCTGTGCCTTGCTCTGCTGTGCTCGGGCTTGGGGCGTTGTCTTATCTTGTTCTCCTTTTGGGAGCTTGCAACGGATTTAAGAGCGTATGGCTCTGGAGCCTGGTGGGAGGCCTGGCACTGGTTTTATCTCCATCCTTCAAGGACAGTTTCTATCTCATAATGGCCGAAGCCTCATTTGCGGGGAATGTTTTAAACTCCCGGTTCTTCAAAATCCTGTTTTTGGCCTATGTAGCGCTTCTCACATTCAACTCTTTCATTCCTGACCAGTTCTATGACGTCCTCGTTTATCATCTGGCTCTTCCGCAGACCTACCTGGTGAACGGCGGAATCATTCCAGTGCCCTATAACGTCCATTCCGCTCTCCCCGAAACCGCCGAAATGCTTTTCACCCTCGGCATGGGGCTTGTTGCCGGAGATAATCTTCCGCTTTTGTTCCAACTTGGTTTCGCGGTTCTGATTATCTTGACCCTGTTCCGGCTGGACCCCGCATGCGGAAAAATTGCCGCTCTGGTGTGGGCCACGGCACCCATCGTGATCGAAAACATCCGGTTTTCCAAGAACGACATTCTTTTTTCCCTTTTGATTCTTGCCGCCTTTGCTGTGCTGTGGAAGGAGCGGGACAACCTTCAAATCCGCCATCTCATCCTGGCCGGAGTTTTCATGGGGTTTGCTTCGGGCACCAAATACGCGGGGATTATTTTTGCCATAGGTTTTTCCGTGTTCAGTTTCCGAAAAGGATTTCTTGGTTTTGCGGTCTATGGAACTGCTGCCTTGCTTGTGTTTTCACCGTGGATGGTGAAAAATTATATTTTTTTTCATAATCCGCTTTACCCGTTTTTTCAGGATTTCTTTGGGTGGGTCAACATGACGCCCCTCAACTGGAACCAGTTTCAGAGCGAACAATCGCAATACGGGCCTCCTGGCTGGCGCTGGTTCGATCTGGGCAAAACCTTCTGGAAACTCACTCTTGAGGGACACCGCTTCCCTTCCATGAATTTTATCGGTCCGGTTTGGCTCACTTTCCTGCCCTGGATACTATTCAAAGGCTGGACGTCCCGCTTCACGCGCGTCCTGATGGCCTTCGTGATTTCGGCCATCGTATTCTCTGCCACTCAAACCACCCTGGCGAGGTATTTTATCCTCCCCATTCTGCCCTTTTTCGCTCTCGCCATCGCACAATCTATTCAGTCTGCAAAGAGTCCTCTCACAGCACTCGCATTGAACGTCCTTCTCATCGCTGGCATGAGTATCAATGCCGTCGGATGGCGTCCTCTCCTTGAACGGCTGGCCTATTGCCGCACCGCCATTTGGCGCCTCTCGCCGGAGAAACACGCCAAACTTTATTCGGACGGATATTTGGAATCAGCGCAATTTGTGAACGGCGATCTTCCTGAGGATTCAAAAATACTTTTTATGGGGGAAACCCGGTCCCATCTGTTTAAACGGCGTTTGATTGCCCCGTCCGTTCACAATGAACACCTTTTTTCTCAACTTCTGAATTCATCCGCGAACGTTTCAGAATTGCATGAAAAACTTAAATCGGCCGGCATCACTCATTTGCTTTATAACGAATCTGAAATGGCCCGGCTCGCAGGCTACCCGGAATACAACTGGAAAAAGGAGCACAACGTAATCCTTAAGAAATTTTGGAGCAAACACCTGACCTTGACCCATTCCAACTCGGCTGTTGATATTTACGAATTGACCGATCGCCCGGATGAAAAAAAACCACTTACCTTTCCTCGGCATCTGGACGCTGTTTCTTCTTAGCGGCCTGGCGCACTCGCTTCTTCTGCCCCTCTGGGGCGGTTTTGACGAGTGGCTGCACTATGGCTATGTCGCCTATGTGAGCCGCACCGGGAAAGTGCCCACGCTCACGGAGGCTTCCGTTCCCAAGGAAGTGGCCGAGTCCGTGAAAACAAAATCCGGAACGAATGACTTTTCATCTCCGTTCGTCCAGGCCAGTTGGCAGGCCCAGCATCCGCCTCTTTACTATTATCTGCTATCGCCGGTCTACAAATTGACTGACGGATGGCCCATTTTCAGAACAGTTAAAATAATGCGGGCCCTCTCCGTCTTTCTGGCGTCTCTGGCGCTCATTCCTGCGTATTTTATCTTCAGACTATTTTTGAACGAAGACTCCTCCTTCGCTGGGCTTTTCCTCATTTGTGTTTTTCCGTCCACATTCATTCTCTTGGGACACATGACCAATGATACGCTCGCTTTCCCGCTTTTGACCACTCTTGCCTGGCTCACTCTCAAAATCTTGAGGGACGGGCCCGGAGTTTTCGTCTCGCTTGTATTGGGATGCGTGATGGGGGCCGGGATTGTGACCAAACTTTATGTGTTAACGGCCTTGCCTGCAGTATTGCTCGCCTATGCATTTCGAAAATCTTTTTTTCTATTTTCCCTGGCCCTTCTGGCCGCCCTGGCGGTTGCCGGCACCTGGATTGACTTTAACATCTCTCATTACGGAACTTGGAACCCTGCGGTCCACTCGGTGGTTTCCAAAGACGCCGGAATTCTGGACAAACTGAAAACAGCGGGGGAAATCAACTGGAAAAGCTTTGCCTTCTCCAATCTGATCGGCCTTCTCTGGGCGGGCGACTGGGATTTTGTCGCGTTTCCTTCATGGGTATATAAAATTTTCGGCGTCTGTCTGTTCGGCCTTGGGGCGGGTTTGATCAGGCGCTTGCCGAGCTTAATGAGTGAAAAGCTCCTGAATGCCTTTGGAATTCTTATTGCTCTTTCGTTTGGATTTCTCCTGGGGCTCATTCAGCACCAAATCCAGATTCGCTCGGCCGGAAATTTCGACGCCATGGGGGGATGGTACTGGACCGCGCTTCTTCCCACTCATACGGCCCTGGCCCTTTTGGCTTTACAGGGGCTTGCCGGAGAACGGTTTAACCGGATTCTTCCGGTGCTCTTGATGCTTTTTTTCGGCCTCACTTTGTGGGGAAATATCGGCATTCAGCTTCCTTATTACGGCGGGCTTAAATCGGCATTTCTCCCTGTATTGTGGACGCTTCAAACGGGGCTCTTCGGCGGCCTCTTGTGGTATACTATTGGATTATGCCGACGGAAACTCTAAAGAAAATAGGGTACAGTTTTTCACGCCTGCGGGAATCCTTTGCCCGGGACGGCCTTGAGACCACCCTCCAAAAAATTCTGTTCCGCATCAAAACAGGAAAACTCCTGGTGCGCCAAAGGTATTTTCAGGGCCAGGGCCGCGAACCGGACAAACTTTATCGCCTCTGGCGAGAAAATCACACCCTCACACAGGGCGATCTGGCAAAAATGAGGGCGGAATCCTCCAAGCTGACCCTCCGCCCGCTGATGAGCATTGTCGTTCCAGTGTACAAACCCGATCTGCATTTCTTCCACAGAGCCGTTCAAAGCGTGCGCGAGCAGGCGTATCCGAACTGGGAGCTTTGCCTCTGTGATGACGGTTCGGGGGATCCCGCGATTGTCAGACACCTCCAAGACCTTGCCGCAAGCGACTCCCGCATCAAAATCCGAATTGAAACCGTCAACGGCGGAATTGTTTCCGCGTCGCAAAAAGCCACTGAGCTGGCCGCGGGGGAATTTGTGGCCTTCATGGACCAGGATGACCTCTTGTCCGAAGACGCGCTTTTCCGCGTGGCCGAACTGCTCAACCGCGACCCGTCGCTGGACCTGATTTATTCGGACAACGACAAAATTGATCTTACTGAATCGCATTGGGAAGTTTATTTCAAGCCTGATTTCTCCCCGGATGAATTTTTCTGCCACAACTACATCGGCCACTTGTCCGTGCTGCGCATGAGCATTTTCCGGGAAATCGGCGGGTTTCTGCCCGGATTTGACGGAGCGCAGGACTTTGAAATCCTACTTCGCGCCATTGAAAAAACGGACCGCGTGGCCCACCTGCCTTATGTGCTTTACAGCTGGCGCCGCACGCCGGGCTCCACGGCCTCCGTTTCCTCAGCCAAGCAATATGCTTATGAATCGGGGAAACGGGCCCTGGAAGAATTTTTCGCGAGAAAGCACCAGCCTGTAACCGTCGAAGAAACCGATGAGAAGGGGCTTTATCGCTGCAGGTTTCAATTGAAAGACAAACCCAAAGTGGATGTGATTGCAGTTACACGAAAAGGTCCAAAAGTAAAAATTGTGAACGACGCCGTCAAAAAATCAACGGGTGACTATCTGATTTTTCTTAACGAAGACTTAAAACCGGTCAAATCCGATTGGATGGAATCCTTGCTGGAACCGCACCAAAGAAAAGGGGTGGGCATGGTCGGAGGAAAGATATTGGATTGTGAGAACACCATTCAGGATGGGGGAAAAATCCTCGGCCTTGGAGACGTCGTAGGAACCGCATTCAAAGGCGTGCCGGATGACGCCATCATTTACAATCAGCCGCACCGCCTCATCCGAAACGCTTCGGCGGTCAGTTGGGACGCGCTTCTCATCTCAAGATCCCTCTTTGAAAAAATCGGGGGATTTGATGAACGCGTGGGAGACAGTTTGGCAGATATAGATTTGTGTCTCCGGGTGCGCAAGGATGGCCACTTGATTGTTTGGACCCCGTTCGCCGCTTTT
>MGUQ01000046.1:0-1219 GCA_001799975.1 Elusimicrobia bacterium RIFCSPLOWO2_01_FULL_54_10
TGTTCGGCGAATTGGGAGTGGAAGTGCGCCCTGTGGACATGCATATCCGCAGGCCTTGTTTCAGTGTCAAGGGCGGGACGAAAGCATATATCGAAAAACTTATTCCCCCATTCAAAAACAAAATCCGTTTGGGTGCGGCCGTGCGGAAAGTTAAAAAACTGCCGGACCAGATTAAAATCGCGCTGACTGACGGCTCCGAGGAATCTTTTGACAAAGTGATCCTGGCCTGCCATGCGGACCAAGCGCTCGAAATCCTGGATCTGCCTTCCGCGGCAGAAGAAAACCTCCTCAGCCATTTTAAATATCAGTCCAGTTCCGCCATCTTGCACACCGACCCCTCAGTTATGCCCAAAAACCTCAGCGCCTGGGCGTCCACTTCCGTGCATTACTGGCTCAATTCACTGCAAGGCCTCTCCTGCAAAACAAATTATTTTCTCTCGCTCAATTATGAGACTGTCAATCCCGCCTCAATCGTGAGGCGCATCGTCTTTAAACATCTGCCGTTCGGTCCGAATGCCTTAGAGGCCCAAAAGAATCTTCACGCCCTGAACCGAAGGCGGGACATCCGCGCATTTTTCTGCGGCGGCTATTTCGGCCAGGGATTACACGAAGATGCTTTCACTTCCGCCCTGGAACTGAGCCGCATTCTTCTTGACAAACCCCTTTGGTTGTGAATTTTTGTAAACTGAGCGCATCCCATGATTGATTTTCTTCTTGATAAGGGTATTGTTCCGGAATGGGCCTTGCGCCGGGGCATTCGCGCGCTTCTGGCCGCTCGCCTGGCCAGCGAAGCGAGGCGCAAGGACAGCCTCCCCCAGATTCTTCAATCCATGAAAGAAGGCCCCATCGCGCTGCAAACAACGAAAGCCAACGACCAGCATTATGAAGTTCCCGCGGAATTCTTTAAACTCGTACTGGGCAAGAGGCTCAAGTACAGCTCCGGTTATTGGTATGGCAGCACGCAGAAGCTCTCTGAGGCGGAAGAAAACATGCTGGATCTCGCCAGCCGCCGCGCGGACCTGGCCCAGGGCCAGAAAATCCTGGAATTGGGCTGCGGCTGGGGCTCGTTCTCGCTTTGGATGGCAGAATCCTTTTCGCGCGCGCAGATTGTGGGCGTGACCAACTCCAAAATCCAGAAAGAATACATTGACGGCCAGATCCGCGAGCGGGGCTTGAAGAATGTCAGCATCCTCACCGCCGACATGAACTCCTTCGACAC
>MGUQ01000046.1:1250-2010 GCA_001799975.1 Elusimicrobia bacterium RIFCSPLOWO2_01_FULL_54_10
GAAAAAGTGTCCATTTGGCTCAGGCCGGGCGGCCTGTTCTTCATGCACATCTTCACCCACCGCGACTACGCCTATTTTTTTGATGTCCCCCATTTCTTCACGAATGGCCTGATGCCCTCCGACGGCCTGCCCGCGCATTTTCAACAAGATTTAAGTCTCATCAACCACTGGTTTGTGCCCGGAACACATTATTCTAAGACGGCGCGCGCCTGGCTGGACAATCTCAACGCGAGCGAAAAAGAAGTTCTGCGGATTTTTTCAGGCGCCTACGGCCCCGCAAACGCGGGCAAATGGCTGGAACGATGGCGGTTATTTTTTATGGCTTGCGAAGAGCTCTTGGGCTACGCCCTGGGCACGGAATGGCAGGTGTCGCACTACCTTTTCAGAAAATCCTGAGCGGTTTTTAATATCACATCGGCCCGGTGGGAATAGGTGTGCTTGCTCAGCGCTTCTTTGTGCCCCTCAAGGGCAATCCGCTCCCGTTCGTCCGCATGACTCAGATAGTATTCAATCTTCCCACTCAGATCCTCAACCCTGTCATAAAGCACAAGATGCCTGCGGTCCTGAAACAGCTCGTTCAGCCCCGTTTCTGCCCCCAGCCGGTTGGTCAAAAGGAGGGATCCGCAGGAAAGAGCCTCGAAGATGCGGGAGTTGATCTCTCCGAAGCTGCAGATGTTTAATATCATCTTCGCCTGGGAATAAATCTTCGACGTCTCCTTCCCGTAAATCCCGTTGAAGACGGAGATTTTAAATTTCCTGG
>MGUQ01000046.1:2023-9492 GCA_001799975.1 Elusimicrobia bacterium RIFCSPLOWO2_01_FULL_54_10
CATTTTCACCCGGTCCGCATAAATGCGCGGGTCCGTATTCCCAACGAAAACGACATCATGGACTTTGGGCAAGTCCAGCTTGGAATGAGTTTCCGGATCGCAGGCAAAAGGCAGCCAGACCGCGGGCCGATGCTTGAAGAACGGCAGGTAGCTTTTCAGAGCGCAAAAAATAAAGTCTGAATCTTTTTCTATCCAGCGGTGCAATTTCTGCTTGTCCTCGCGCTGGATGTCATGGGACCATAAAAAATGGAGGCGGGACGATCTTTTTTTAAAAATGTGATGCTGGCCGGGGCCGTCAACTTCGAGCACAAAATCGAAAGGGGTTTTGTATTTGTTTTCCAGGGATTGGAGCGTGACCGGCAGGCCTCTGGTAACATAAAATGGCAGGCAGCCGCGCAAGTCGCTCAATGCTGGGGACTGGTCGAGCGGATAGCCGAAAACCTCGTGCGATTTATTATGAAAATACCTGTCATGATAGTATCCCAAGGTGTGCCAGGAGCTGTCGTACGCCACTAATATCTTCATACCCGGAGAAAGCGCAGGCGCGCTTTGAGCCACTCCATCTCGTTGCCATGAAGCACTTTGAACCTCCAGACAAGCAGGCCATACAAGGCTCCGCCGGCGCACGCAAACGCAATCCATGAAAACCGTCCCGCAAAAGGGAAAGTCTTTGCCAAAAGATATGAAAATGCGCCGGCCAGAACCGCCGCGCCGGTGAGGCCATGAATCCGTTTAAGGAACCCAAGGAGAGACAGGTCTCTCAACATCCAGAACAGGAGAACCATCATGGCCGTCTGGGTGATCACCGCGCTCATGGCCGCTCCCACAACGCCCCATTTGGGGATTAAAAACAGGTTGAGCGCCACGTTGAACGCCATTCCGGAAAAATTTGTCCAAAGATATGTGCCGGTCCTGTTCAGCATAATGAGGATGTTTTGCCAGGCGCACGCCAGGAAAAACGGCGGCACCATCCAAATGAGGATGGAAAGTATTTTCCCGGATTCCAGAAATTTTTCCCCGTAAAGCAACCGGATGATATCAGTTCCAAACAACGGCACAATGAACGCGATGGGAAGGGCCACCAGCAGAAGCATCACGCAGGTCTGCTCGAACAGCCTGTGGAACCGTTCCATATCCTTTACATAATGGGCGCAGAGCGGCGTGTAAACGGCCGTCAGGAACGGGATGAGAACAATTTCCCGCGGAAGGTATACAAGGTTGAAAGCCGCGTGATAAAGCCCGACCGCGGCTTCCCCCCGGAAATGAGTGATGAGCAGCCGGTCCGCGCGGAGGATCAGCTCAACCAGGACAGCGCTGAGAACCAGGGGAAATCCGAGCCGCACCAGGGAGCGGGCCTGGCTGAAACTGCCTTCAAAAACAGGGGCGCCGTATTTTCTGACGGTCTTCCAAACGAGCACAATCCCCATCGCGGCATATCCGATGCATAAAGCTAAAAATATCCCAATCACGCCGTGCCCGCTTTCCACGAACACGCCGCCCAGAACCATGTACAAGATCATTCCCATCGCGTAAATGCCCGCGTAAAGCAGAAAATCGCCGTGTCCGTGCAAAATGGCTTGCGACGCCAGCCCAGGCGCCGAACAAAGAAAGCTCAATCCCGCAACAGACAATAAAATTATTTTTTCTCCGGAATATCCGAGCGCCCAGCCGCTCCCGATGATCAAGGCCAGCGCAAGAATAGAGGCGGCCATGTATACGCCCAATGAAGCGCCGTAATATTTTCTTGAGACGCCCGGATCCTGGCTGACGTCTTTCACCACCAGGTTCAATGTGCCCAGCCCCTGCAGAACGCCGAAAATGGACACAAGAGCCAAAATATTGGCCCACAGCCCGTAGCTGGCCACGCCCAGCCGCCGCGCCAGATAAAACGTCCAAAGCACGGACAAGGCCTTGATAAAGATCTGAAGGCCGGAAAGCGAAAGGGTGTTCTTGGCGATTTTTACGGAATCCACGGATTTCGGAGTCAGTCCATGAAGCGGTATTTGAGAAGGCATCCCAAATAGTCGAAAGCGGCTGTCCAGGTGAGTTTTTTTCCGTCTTTGTAGGTGCGACCGTAGTAGGAGATAGGCACTTCATAGATCCGAAGCTTTTTCTTGCAGACTTTGGCTGTTATTTCGGCCTCAATGCCGAACCGGCTGCTTCGGAGATTCAGAGAGCGGATGGATTCGGCCCGGAAAACCTTGTAGCAGGTTCCCATGTCCGAAAGATTGATGTTATAAATGATATTGGCAAGCAGAGTGAAAAAAACGTTGCCCGCATAGTGCCAGAAAAAAAGCACGCGGTGAGGCCCGCCCAGAAATCTGGAGCCATAAACCACATCCGCGTGGCCTTCCAAGATGGGTTGGAGCAACTGCGGATATTGCTGCGGGGAATATTCCAGGTCCGCGTCCTGGATGATCACCAGCTCCCCCGTGACCTTTTCCAGAGCCGTGCGGATGGCGGCACCCTTGCCGCGATTGCACTCATGAAACAGGCCGGTCACGCCCGGCTCCTTCAAGTTTTTGAGCCATTCGGCGGAGCCGTCCGTGGAGCCGTCATCGACGATAATGATTTCTTTGGGGGTGGAAACGCTCTGAACCTGCCGCAGGATTTCCGCGAGGGTCCGCATTTCATTGTAGACGGGAATGACAACGGAAAGTTTTTTGTTCAGATTTTGTATAATACTAAATTATGGGAGAATTCATCAATCTTCTGAACGTCACACCCAAGTATTACGACGGGCCTGTGCGCAACATGGACCCCACCTTTGGCTATCTCTATTTTGAAGCCACGCGCGACACCGGCTGCGGCGGCTTGAAATACGACGGACGCTGGAAGCCTCTCTGCGAATCCATCGTCAAGCATTACAATCTGGGCCCCAAGGATTCCGTTTTAGACGTGGGCTGCGCCAAGGGATTTTTCCTTCAAGATTACCTGTTGGTGCATCCTCAGGCCAGCGTGAAGGGCGTGGATATGTCCGCCTATGCCATTGAGAACGCGGCGCCGCACATGAAGCCGTTCCTTTCCGTGGCCAGCGCCGAGAAACTCCCGTTTCCGGACCATTCCTTTGACCTGGTCACCGCCATGAACTCCATCCATTTTTTGACACCCGAAGCCGCGCTCAACGCCATGAAAGAAATCGTGCGCGTGGGCCGGGGAAAATATTTCGTGCAGGTGGATTCATTTATGAGTGAAGTGGAGCGCGAGCGCATGTTTGCCTGGGCGCCCATCATCAAGACCTTTCATACGCCCGAACAATGGAAGGAAACGTTCAAAAAAGCCGGCTACAACGGCGATTATTACTGGACTTTAGTAAAACCTACCTCGGAACAACCCGTCAAAACTTAACTCGTTATGTCGATTTAGTGAGAATTTGGGGAGGGAACTTCAGCGAACTCGAGCAACTCCGGGAACTGTTGCACCCGCCACTGCCAATACTGGGAATCTTTCAGGATGGCCTTGAACTTCTCCTGGTAAATCTTGAAATTCTTATTGTCCCCCATGAGGCGATATCCTTTGGCCAGGGCCGCGCACATCGAGGCGTCATAGGGATAGGACTGATAAATGGACTCAAACCAGCGCACGATCTTGGACGGATTGCCGCCCGGCTTGAAATTGTAGTTATCGATGAAATTGGCGATCAGGTTGAAAGTGAACCAGACCTCCTTGAGCTGCTGCTGGCTCGGGACCTGGTTCTTGGGAAGCTTAAAAATGTCCCGCCCGGAAAGAACCGTTTTGCCTTCCTGAAATTCCTTAAATCCAAATTCCCCATGCTTTGACGCCCGGCCGGGGTTGAGCGTTTTGTCATAGCTTTCCACGTCGCAGCGTTCATCGCCCAGAGAGCGGAACGCCGAAAACATGTCGGTGCCTTTGAGCGGCTGGCAGATATACATGCTGGACCAGTCCCACTCCAGCTCGCAGGCGAAATCAAAGGTGTCTTGCATCTGGCCATACGTCTCATTGGGAAATCCGATGATGAAATTGGCGCTCACAAAAATGTCGGGATATTTGCGAAAGAGAACGCGCTTTTCCCTTAGTTTGGGCTTGGTGGTGGGTTTCTTGATGGCGGTCAGCATTTCGTCGTTGCCGGATTCGATGCCGATCTTGAAAGCTTTCATGCCGCTCTTGGCCATCCAGTCCATGATCTCTTCCGTGATGGCCACGGCGATGAGACCGTTGTTGCACACCCATTCCAACCCGGGAACCTGCTCGGTCAATCCCTTAAAAAGCTCCACGGTGCGCTTGGGGTCCCAGAGCAGGTCATCATCCAGCCAGTCGATCTGCTTGATGCCTAAATCCTTGACCAGAAATTTGACCTCGTCAATGACGCTCTGAACCGGCCTCTGGCGGATCCCGTATCCGTTAAAGTCGCGCACGGTGCAGAAGGTGCACCGGGCCCGGCAACCGCGGTTGCTCAAAACCGTTGAGAAGCTTTTTTCGCGGCCGTTATAGCGGGAAAATGCCGCCAGAGAGCCCACATTGTGATAATCCTGTATGGGAATCAATTTGTACAGCTCGCGAATGTCCCAGTCCACCGGGACGTCTTCGGAATTTTGAAGTTCTCCCAGCTCGTGCACTTTCCCGTCAATCTGAAACGC
This sequence comes from Elusimicrobia bacterium RIFCSPLOWO2_01_FULL_54_10, assembly GCA_001799975.1. Lineage (GTDB taxonomy): Bacteria > Elusimicrobiota > Elusimicrobia > 2-02-FULL-39-32 > 2-02-FULL-39-32 > 2-01-FULL-60-11. The sequence continues at coordinate 6,622 of MGUQ01000046.1, forward strand.
CGAGCCCATGGGAACCGAGACCGCCTTGCCGGCCACGGCGCTTTTCATGTAGGAGCGGAACTGAATCTCCGATTCCCGCCGGAAAACCATGTCGCAGAGCTGCTGCTGCAAAAATTCCTCATAATCGTATGTGGCCTGGACCCCGCCCGAGAGGATCGGGACTTGAGGGAAGTGTTTTTTGATGAACTGGGTGACCTCGATGAAAACGGGCTTGGTGGTCCCGAACATGCAGGTGATGCCTATGTGGGGCGATTTGGCCTGCTTGATCTGCTCATAGACATAGTCTTGCCAGAATTTATAGTTAAATCCGGGGGACTGGCTGCGCTTTAACATCTCATAATTGAGGTCCAGCACCCGCAGGCGCACATTGGGATCTATTTCCCTAGCCACTTTGGCCAGGGACAAGAGGCCGATGGGAGGAAAAGCGTAATATCCTTTGTTTTCTGCGATGGTGAGGTCGAAATTGTCTTCCGGTATCATCTGGGGATTGATCAGGACGATCTCCCCGGGACGGGTGATGCGCTTGCTCTCTATAAAGTGCTGAAAATCCACCTCCAAAACGGCATTCACCGTCTAAGAATAACAGTTATTCCCGGACATGTCAATGCGGCAAACTCACAAGTTACTTTGCGGTCTCTACCGCAGAGGACGGCTTGACAATGGTCCAGTAGTAATCGCCTTTGTAGCCAGCTTTGCCAAAGAGTTCCAGCCATTGTTCCGGCGGCAATATCGACCCGGTGATGTTCGTCCAGGCTAACATTCGTTCCCGCTCAATTTGATTGTGGTAAGAATCAACCTGAATAAAGAATTTCCCTTTTCCGACCCGCACGATCTCTTTGACCGCTTGCAGCGCTTTCTCCGGAGTCAAAAAATGGATCGAGTTCATGGCGGTGACCAGATCAAAAGAATGGTCCGGAAACGGGAGTTTCTCGGCGCTGGCGATCGACAGATACGGCCTGACGTGTTCGGACGCATTTTTGATCGCATACTCGGAAACGTCAATCCCCTTCACCGGCGCCTGCGGGTAAATTGACAAATAGTCCTGCAGGAAAAAACCTTTCGCGCACCCTATGTCCAGCACCGAATCGGTCGGCCCCAGGTTATAATGGTCAATGATCTTCTGGCAGACCGGTTTCCACCGGCCGTCATATTTGAGGCCTCCGCACCCGGTGTCCCGGCCAGCGTCGAAATAAAGAAAGCCGAACGTGGGGTCCAGTTTTCTGGGCGGGCCGTCGTAAATTTTTGGCGACACGTTTAATAGATTAATAAACTCTCCCATATTGAATTCCTCCCTTTTGGCCGACAGTCAAAACAACGGCAGGGCCTGCAAGGCGCTCAAATAGCGCCGCGCTTTTTTCAACTGATTGACCTTCATTTCATCCTGATCCGCCCCTTCTGCCGCAAACCCGCGCCTCTGCGCGTCAACCTGCAAGAAGTCATTGAGGATGATGCAGCACCATTTGATTCTGTGAAGTGGAAACAAAAGATGAATCCTGCGGACGAATTTTTCCGGCTCGGACAGGTTCACGACGATTCCGTTCGTGAACAGTTCAAAATATCTCATCGGGACGGGGAACGCCGGCTGGCAGAAATAATCGCAAACCGTTTTCGTCGGATCGTCCCAGCCGGCATACTCAAAATCGATAAAACGGAGACGGCGGTCCGAAGCCAATATCGCGTTATGAAAACCAAAATCGGACGGAGACAAACAACGGTCGTTCTTTTTAATCCGCACCTCGATATCCATGTTGAGTTTATGGGCATTTCGGATGATCCTGTCCCTTTCGCGTTCCCAGCAGGAGCGCAGCTCTCCGTCAACAAACCTAAACGCGTCGCGATGGACTTTTGCAGAACGATCGATTTGAAGAAGTTTTCTCATCCGGCTGTCCACGTGATGGAGATATCCGGCAATGGTGAAGGATGCCTCTGACGCGACGGGCAAAGACGCGTCGCCATTATGGTCTTGATGCCGATTAAGCGCATGAAAAAAATCGATGGATTGACTCACGTATTCCCGATGAATTCGATTTGGATCCACCGGATTGCCTTCGATAAATTCGTAAAGCGCCAGGTGACGGTTCGTATCGAAAAAAAGGGGCTGCGGGATGCACCGGATTCCACGATTCCAGGCATATTGACTGAAGGAAAACTCAACTCCCAACCGGTCGCGCGGATCTCCGGGATGCTGAAAATAAATTTTCAGTAAAAAGCTCCTGCCGTTCACGTTCACGCGAAACACTTTGTTATTGATTCCGCCGGGAAGAGGAACGAGGCGGGAATCCCGTTTCACCCTTGGATTCGAGTCGAACAAAGGGATGCAGTTTTTAATCTCTTCTAAATAAGAAAGGTCTGAACCATTTTCCATGATTGGGCTCGCTTAAGCATAGGGACACTGTTATAAATATCATTCGGGTCGAAAAGAATGCCCTGCGCCGACGACGGGAAAGCCGGCTCCGCAAACAATTCCGGAAGATCATCGATAAAATGAGTGCATTTCATTTGCGCGATTCGATTGAGCTTCTCCTGCTTTGTCAGATCAAAAAACACCTCTTGCTTTGTCAAACCTATTTTATCGGGGTCATAGAAACCGTTGGCGTCCAGCCAAAGGTGAGCCGCTTGATGAAGATCGTAACCAGGTCCCTGATAGGGATGATGGGTCTTGTGGCTGATGATCAACACCGGGACTGCCCGTGCCTTGCATTGATGAAAAAACTCAATGACTCCCGGATATGGAAGCGCCTGATTCATGCAGAGACCGTAGACGTAACCCTGCATTTCGATCCACGTCTCTTCCATCCCATTTTTTCGAAGATGGTCGCGAACCCTTCCCTTTGAAACAGGCAGATCCGCGGGAATCAGTCCTTTTTCGTA
>MGUQ01000046.1:9506-9769 GCA_001799975.1 Elusimicrobia bacterium RIFCSPLOWO2_01_FULL_54_10
AGACTTTGTCATAGCAAACAATGGTATTATCGAAATCGACTCCGATGATCATCTTCACAGATCCTGATTCATCCGAAGCAACGGGCGAATCGTTTTCCCCGATTCCAGGTCATCGATCGCTTGGTTGGCCTCGTCCAAGCTGTACGTTTTTGTGAGAAACGGCTCTAGATTGAGCCTGCCCGATGAAACCAATTTGCAATAGCGATGAAAATCGCGGTCCGGAACATTGTCGCCTCCCCAAGTTCCCAGCAGTCTCTTGCCCA
>MGUQ01000046.1:9787-11394 GCA_001799975.1 Elusimicrobia bacterium RIFCSPLOWO2_01_FULL_54_10
ATTGAGACATCACTTCGGGACGCCCCGTAGCGTCAATCGCAAAGTCTGCGCCTCCGGGGCATAGGCTTAGAATTTCGCCGGGAGCGTTTTGACCTTGAGCCAGCACGACATGGGTGGCTCCCAGGCTTTTTGCCAGATCTAATTTTTCCGGACGGATATCCACGGCGATGATTGGCCAGCATCCGGCGATCGAAGCGCCGGCCACCGCGCACAAACCAATCCCTCCGATGCCAAAGATGGCGATGCTCTGACCCGGCCCGACTTGCGCCGTGTTCCACAGCGTGCCTAAAGCAGTTGGAACGGCGCAACCCAGCAATGCCGCCTGATTCATCGGAAAGGAACGGGGCAGAACCGTGAGACGATTCTCACTGACAACCGCATGGCGGCTGAACGTGGTGATGCCGCCGGCGTTCACTTTTCGATTGTCCCAGAGATACGATGTGGAATTCGAGTCGATCCCGCCCCCTTTCATCCAGGATAGAATCACAGGATCGTATGGTTTTACCTTTTTCACCCCGGGCCCTATTTCAAGCACGGCTCCGCTGCCTTCGTGGCCGAGACAATGGGGAAGAAACCGGTCCTCTCCGCGATACCCTCTGCACTCCAATAATTGCGTGTGACAGACCCCGCTGAAATGAACCTCCACCAAAACTTGTCCTTCCTTTAATGGTGGAATTTCAAGGTCGACAAGGACGAGCGGCTTGTTCAGTTCAACTAAAACGGCGGCCTGCGTTTTCATGACCGTCCTAGCGCGCTCAACGTCTGCCTTGCAATCCCTTCGGAATCCAAGCCATAAAATTCCCGAGCGTATTTTTGGTTTCCCGTGTCATTAAAAAAAGCGTCCGGAACTCCGATGCGGTGAAGACGGGTTTTCGGGTTCGGATGATCCGCCATCCACTCCGCCACCCCTCCTCCCAATCCTCCGGAACGATAATGTTCCTCGACGGTCACAACATGATCAAATTGGGAAAATATTTCGAGCAGGCGCCCTTCATCCAGCGGCTTGAGGGTATGGAAATGGACCACATGAGACGAGATGCGACTTTTTTCAAGCAAATCCGCGGCTTTCAGGACTTCAGAGAGCAAAGCGCCTGTGCTGAGCATACAGACGTCTTTGCCTTGGCGCATCGTGAGCGCTTTTCCAATCGCAAAATCAAATTCTTGAGAATGAATCGCCGTCTCCCCCTTTTTCCCGATTCTGATATAGACTGGGCCTGAATGCCGGGCCGCGGCTCGGAGAGCAAGTCTGACTTCCAATGGATCGCAGGGGCAAAGAATCGTCATGTTCGGAAGCATCCGCATCAAAGCAATGTCTTCGCATGAATGGTGGGACGCGTTCAATGAACTGTAGGAAAAACCGCTCCCCACTCCCACAATCGTGACCGGCAGATTGTGATAGCAGACATCAAGCCGGATCTGTTCGAAACTGCGAGAGAGCATGAAGGGAACAATGGTGTAAGTGAAGGGCCGCAATCCGGAAAGAGCCATTCCCGCCGCCATGCTGATCATGTTGGCCTCCGCGATCCCGCAGTTAAAAAAACGGTCTGCATAGCTGGCCTTATAACGATCAAACAATTTGAATCCGATATCGGCGCTCAAGACGACCA
>MGUQ01000046.1:11410-17441 GCA_001799975.1 Elusimicrobia bacterium RIFCSPLOWO2_01_FULL_54_10
ATCGGCAAACGCGTTTCTCACGGAAGTAATTCCTTTTTCGCTTTTATAAAATCTTCTTCATTGGGTATTCGATAGTGCCAATTGTTGTCATCTTCCATAAACGAAACTCCTTTGCCTTTCACCGTGTGCGCAATAACCGCGACGGGCTTGCCGCTAGGGTCCGGAACATTTTTAAGAACCCGGATCAGAGCGCCGATATCATGGCCATCCACCTCCTGAGCGCTCCACCCGAAACTTTCCCACTTTTGCTTCAAAGGATTGAGGGACATGACTTCATCGGAACGTCCGGACGCCTGCCACTTGTTGTAATCAATGATCGCAATGACATTATCGATGCGATGGGCCGGGGCAAAGAGAGCCGCCTCCCAAACCGATCCCTCATTGCATTCGCCGTCGCCCATCAGCACATAGGATCGGTATGGAACCCCGTTGATCCGCGAAGCCAACGCCATGCCGATGCCGACGGACAGCGCATGTCCCAGGGACCCCGTCGACATCTCGATCCCCGGAGCGCAACGCGGACTTGGATGCTCCGGCAATCCGATATTTTCCCTGTTATACGTTCCCAGAAAATCCATCGGAAAAAAGCCGCGGTACGCCAGCGCCGCATAGATCGCGGTCGCGGCATGTCCTTTGCTGAGAATGAATCTGTCTCGATCGGGGCTGTTGGGATGCTGGGGATCGATGTTCATCGCTCCCCAATAAGCGGCGACTAGAATGTCGACGCAGGATAAGGCGGAACCGACGTGCGGGCTCGCCCCCTTGCAAGAAATTTCAATCGCCTTGCAGCGAATTTGACGCGCCAACAGGTCCAAATGATTGGCGGGATTGGTTAACAAAGCATTTTTTTCAATCCTGATCTCCATGATTCAGTATATCATTATTGTTTTATAAAGCGAGTCATTCCCGCCCCGGCAGAGGATCAGGAAGCGCGGAAAAAATTAAATACCGTCCGGGCGTTCCATCCCCTGGCCAGGCACTTGGATTGTACCCTCGCGGAAGCTGATGGCGGCACGGTTATGAGGATCAACCCGGGGTCGCCGGGCAGGGAGTCCGGGGAATGGACAGGAAGGCCTTCCGGGCCTGCCTTTCTCAACTGGGGGCTATCATCAATGAAATATTTGACCTGACCCTTCAAAAATCTGGCGACCATGGAACCGAGCAATCCGGCCCCGTAAAGCGCACAAGGCAGCCGGCTCTTTTTGACCTTGAGGAGCCGCTCTTCCCCGCGCGCCAGACTTTCCCGGATCGATCTGAAGGCGGAGGGCGCCGTATTGCGGCCGGCAGGAGGCCGGCTCGCGCCCCGTTCAAAAAGCGCTGTCCATTCGCCGGCCAGAAGGCGGCGCGGCGGTTCCAGAGCGCGGACTCCCAGGCGGAAAGCCGATTTCTGCAGGCTTCTGGGAGAGAAGTGGCTGAAATGATCCATCACATACAGGTCGGTGGGCTGAGTCACGGGGTCAGGAACCTGGATCGCGATTTTTCCGTTATCCTTCAAGGCCCGGATCCCGTCATTCATGGCCGATGATGGATTTTCCAGATGCTCAAAAACATGGATCAAGGTGAGCAGATCGAATTTTTTCGCCGGCGGAGTCCGGTCCGGCGTGTAGTAAGAAAATCCCAAGCCCTCGACCACGGGCCGGTATTGCTCGGAAACGTCATAGCCCGCATGCCCGCGCCCGCTCAGCAAGGCCAGAAAAGCCCCCCGGTGGCACCCATAGTCCAGGACCTTCGATCCTTTGCCAAGCGCCCGTTTTTTCTTGAGGTGCGCGATGACCGCCGCGGACCTTGTGACCGGCATATCTCCGCTGAAATCCATTTTGTCATGCCGAGGAGAATTATCTTGGAACCTGTAGGATTGGTAATCGGACCACCGTTTCGTCAGTTCCGGCGGTTTGAACAGATGCTGGCAGGCGGGGCAAAAGTATACGACGGTTGAAACCGGCAGGGGAGTCCAATCCGAGCGGACGCTGCATCGGAGTTTCGAGCGAAAGAAAAGCTCCGCCTTCCCGCTTTGGCAGAGGGGACAAACGATCTTCACCTTAATTTGGCGATTCTCAGCAAGCTTTGAGAAACGGAAATCCAATTCCAGAACCGGAATGCGGAAGAGCCTCCGGAAATCCGTTCCAGCGTTGCGAACGGCACTTCAACATAGGTGCAGCCCATCTTTAAAAGCTGGCAGATGATTTCCGCCTGATAGCCGAATCCAGAACCGATGTTTTTGCATTTTAAAAGGTTCTCCCGCTTGTGCAGGACAGGTCCGTTGTAATAGCGGATCTTCCTGCCGCTTAAGCAGTTGATCAAGGCTGTGAACACCCTGGAGATGAATCGACGCATCCAACTCCGGACTTCCGGATTTTCAACGTAGGGAATCACCATGTCCGCCTGCCCCAATTTTTCCAGGATATTGCAGAGAGCCGCGGGCGGAGCGGTATTGTCTCCGGGCGCGCAAATGTAGTATTCGGAGCCGGTCAGATGAATGCCGTTGAAATAATTGTACCCCAGACCGCGGTTTTGCCCGTTGACGTGCAGGACGATGGGGAGTTCAGGATGCTGGCTTTGATATTGCCGGACAATCTGGGCGGTTTTGTCCGCAGAAGCGTCGTCGACTACGAGGATTTCATAGTCAAGACGATAGGTTTGAGCGGCTTTTTGAATAGACTCCATGGCGTCAACCACGTTGTTTTCTTCATTGTAGCAGGGGACCATGAAACAGACTTGATGGACTTTAATTTTTTGATTCATTGATTAGGGGCCTATTTTAACTAGCTTTGAGTGCCGTGTCAAGAAATGTTGACAATGATTGACGGTTGTGGTATTTTCATGCAGGATGCGATGAAAAGCAAAAACCTCTATTACACTCTTGCCGTTTGCGCTTTTCTCGCCGTTATTTTCGTTTTTTGCGCCTTTCGCGCCAAGCATGGTCTGCGCTGGAGCGCATTGGCCTATGCCGACGCCGAAACCCTGATCTCCAGCCGGCATTTTGTCAATGAAGGCTTTAAAAAACATTATTTCATGAATTACCATACCCCGGGCTACCTTGGGTATACTACCCCTAATATCTCGAAACTGGGTTACGATCCCCACTACCCCTCATTGAGCGAAACATTTGACGCGCTCATCATCCGCCGCTTCGGCGAAAACCTTTATCTTTTAAAAGTCATTGCCATCGTCTTTTCCTGCCTGGCTCTCCTGCTTCTTTACGGGGTTCTGTCTCATTTCTTTGACCGCCAGGTCTCGGCTCTGGGAACGGCATTCATCGCGCTTTCCATATCTTTCCTGGATCACGCGGACGCTTTTAATCTTTACACCTATTCCGAAACCTTCCGTTTCGCGGCCTTGTTTTTCTTTCTCCGCGCAGAAGGCCGCCTGAAAGTCAGACGAATACCGGCCGCCTCATTATTTTTCCTGGCAACCTGGACCGTCACATTCCTGGAAGGCATGAACTCCAACGATTACATTGTCTTCATTCAGCTGTTTTTCTTCCTGTACTATTTCTTTTTGCGGCATCAAAACAAATTCCCCTGGGGCCGCATGCTTTTCCTGGCTTCTGCTCCTGTCACGGCCGGAGCTCTGCGCATTTATCAGAACATTTTGGCCTTGGGAGGATGGGAAGCCCTCATGGAGTTAACGATCAGAAGCCCGCTTTCCGGAGGAAAAACCGCGCCCCTGGACAAAGGGATCTCAAGCTTTTTCTCCTTCTGGACATACTTCGCCAGGACCCTGGAAAACAATATGGTCACGGCCCATTTCGGATTCGGGTTTGCGATGGTGATGCTCATGGCGGCCTTTCCCCTGTTTTTTCCAAAACTTTGGGTGGACGAAGCGGTAAGGCCTTCGGCCCAACGAGGCCTCACCTTGAGGCAAACGCTTCTTTTGCTCTTGATCCCAAGCTTGTCCTGGTGGGCGATTTTCCCCAATCACGCCGCGTCGTTTTTCTGGATGCCCAAGCACATCTGGCCTGTGCTGGCCGCGCTTTTTGGGCTCACGCTCAGTTTAACCTGGAAAGCATTCGCGAAGTCCGACTCATCTCCGGCGTTCAAATGGGCCGCGGGATTTATTGTTGCGGGAAGCCTTTGGACTCACGCGATATCCACGGGTAAATACCTGAAAGAATATCCTAATCCCATTTCCCCCCAAACACGGACTCAAATGGGCGATTGGGGCGAGCTGGAACAGCCGGATATCATCCAGAGGATGGAAGTTTTCAAGGCCGCGGGAAAGATGACGTCCTTCGGGGACATCCTGATCGTCCATGACCGTTTTGATTACTCGCCTAGTTTTTTCGCCTACCAAGCCGACCGAAGAGTGGAGTTCGCGAAAACCCCGGCCGAGCTGGAAGATCAGGTTAAAAAATTACGGGAATACGGCAGGGAGGGCTACAAAAAATTCAAATTCTTCGGGCCCGTGAAACTTTACGCGCTTGCCCGTCCGGACATGAACAGTGAACTGTGGAAAATCCTGGCGGCCCGGTATCCGGACCGGCAAACCCTGCCCTACTCCTGGGTTCTGTTTTCCCTCGACCCTTCCAGTCCCCGAAAGTAATCCAGTGTTTTTTTAAGTCCTTCTTCCAACCCCACTTTGGGTTTCCATTTTAAAAGCTTTTTGGCTTTGCTGACGTCGATTTTCCAGACCTTGTTGACATGATGGGGTTCAGGCAAGGCGCCCCATTCCACTTTGGGATTGAACTGCGCCGCGGACCCCAGAATTTTGACGAGTGTTTGCACCGTTTCTGACTTACCCAACCCCAGATTGAAAATCTCTCCATGGGCATCCTTCCGCTTTGAAGCCGCTATGAGGCCATGGACGATGTCGTCCACATAAACAAAATCGCGCGTCTGGCCTTTGGACGCCAGTTTTGGCGCAGTGTTCGAGTCCCTGGCGGCACAGGCCTTGAACAGATGGGTCATGAACCGGGGCCCTTTCATGTAAGGACCATAACAGACGGCGATCCGTGCGATGGAGACCGGTACTCCGGAACGGGCGAAATACCCGCAGATCTCTTCGGCGGCCGCTTTGGAAAGCCCATAGGGAGAAGGCGGCTGGACTTTTTGAGATTCACGGAAAGGCACGGGAAGCCGGCCGTAGACCTCCGTGGAGCTCGCAAAGACAAAAGAACGAATCTTCATCCCTTTGAGCGCCTCCAGCAAGATATAAGTGGCGGAGACATTCTCCTGAATGCAGGCAAGGGCGTTCTCCATGGATAGAGAGGTGTCCGCGCGCGCGGCCAGATGATAAACGATCTCAGGCCTGGCCGCTTCCACGGCGGCGCGCACGGAAGAAAAGTCGCCAAGGTCGGCATCATGCAAAGTGAGAGCTCCTCTCCCTTGGGCAAAACCGGCAAGATCATGGATTCTTTTTGCGTCTGAGCTTTTGCGCTTTAAGGCGTGCACGGAAGCTCCCTGATTTAAAAGCTCCCGCACGAGATTCATCCCGATAAACCCAGTGGCGCCTGTGACTAGACTAGAACTCAATCAGCACTCTCCCGGCCTCGCCCTTTTCCATCCAGTCAAACGCCTTGTCCACCTCGTCCAGCTTGATGCGGTGGGTGATCATGGAATCCAAATTAAGCTTTTTGGAGAGATACAGCTCCACATATTTGGGAAAATCTTTGTCCGGCACAGTGCCGCCGCCCCAACTGCCCACAATCCTCTTGCCCAAAATCAAATGAAAAGGATCGATGGAGATTTTTTCTTCAAAGGGAAGGTTACCCACCAGCACTGCAATCCCGCCGGCAGTTTTGATGCATTCATAGGCCTGTTCCATGGTCTGTTTCCGTCCCACGGCCTCAATGGCAGCGTCCGCCCCTTTTCCCCCCGTGATTTCTTTTATCGCCGCCACCGCATCCTGTGAGCGCGCGTTTACTTTGTGAGTGGCACCGAATGAGGCGGCCCTCTCAAGGTTTGCGGCGGAAATGTCCACCGCGATGATCACGCTGGCCCCCGCAATCACAGCGCCCTGCACGGCGCTCAACCCGATGCCTCCCACTCCAAAAATGGCCACGGACCCGCCTTTCTGAACATGCGCGGTGTTC
>MGUQ01000046.1:17466-18798 GCA_001799975.1 Elusimicrobia bacterium RIFCSPLOWO2_01_FULL_54_10
TTCGTTGAAAGTGGTCACGGCGCCGGCGTTTATTTTTTGATCCCCTTTGAGATAACTGACGACGGGGTTGATGGCGCCATCGCCTTTGATCCAGGATAAAATGACCGAATCTCCCGCTTTGACTTTGGTCACGCCCGGCCCCACGGCTTCCACAATTCCGGAGCCTTCATGGTCCAGCAAATGCGGAAGAAAGGGATCCTTGCCGCGCTTGCCCTGCACTTCAAGCAGCTGCGTGTGGCAGACGCCGCTGAAGCGCAAACGCACCTGGACCTGGCCGGCGCCGGGTCCTTCGGAAGTCAAAGTTTCAATGGCGAGCGGAGAATTGAATTTGTAAAGGACGGCCGCCTTGAAGCGCATCAGGACTTGTGGAAAGATTCCGTGCAGAGTTCGACCGGACCCCTGCAGAGAGGCTCATAGTAGCCCGTCCGGGTCCCTGAGGCTGCGTAGGCGTTTTTCATCCTCAGGTCGATCGAAACGCGGACTCCTGATGAGTGATTCTGCGCCTTGTGCGCGCAACTGCCGAAAAAGAATATGGCCTGCCCGACCTTGGGTGCGATAAGATCCGTGTCTTCAATCTTCATCGCGGCCAGGGTATCATCGATTTTGGGGGAGTAGACATGGCCGATCTGGTGGGCGAGCGATCCCTTTTTCACTCCCGCCCGGAACGGATCGGAGTCTGTCGCGTCCCGGACATTGCGGGAAGGCTCGCGCTGCGAGCCGGGAAGAATGCGCAGGCCGGCCCCTGGCAACAACTTGAAAACCGGGAACCAGACATTCACTTCCCAGGGTTTGTTTCCATAAAAGGAGTCCCTGTGCCAGCCGACAAGGTCGCTCTCAAGGCGCGGGCGCGAGAGACGCAGGTGGGGAGCGGCCTGGATATCAATGGCCGGGCCTAGAAAGCGTTCAAAGGTTCCGGAATTTTCCCGGATCAGATCCCGGACCAGACGGCTTTCCATGATCTTGTCATTGATCTTTTTGACCAGGAGAGTATGTTCATCTTGCATGAGGCCGGCCAATTTCAGGGCGCTGGGCTGGGACCCGGAAAAATAGGAGCGGACAAGCGCTTGCAGGCGGAGCAACGCGCCGCGCCGGGTAAATGGGATAACGACATAACCTCTCTTGAAAAAGACATCAGGATCAACAACACTCATGCGCGCACCGGCTACGGCTTGTGAATATAGATGTGAGGTTCTTTCTGGATGTCTTCCCACTTGTCCTGCACCCAGTCGATAACTTCCTGCAGGCCCTGGTCCAAAGTGATCTTGGGCTTCCAACCGAGCTCTTTGGTGGACTTGGTGTAGTCGAGAAGATAGCGGGCGTCCGCGCCGGGCC
>MGUQ01000047.1:0-1071 GCA_001799975.1 Elusimicrobia bacterium RIFCSPLOWO2_01_FULL_54_10
CAATGATTGCATAAGATTGAAAGCTATTGAAGATTTTTCCCGCCCCTTTATCAAACTGGTAGCAAAGTAAGTATCCTGCCATTTTACCCACTTGACAAAATACCCATTTGGGGCTAAACTAACAATAGAGCCTAAAAGGAGGCCCCTATGACCCCCCTAACACAGATCATCAAATCACAAGACTTTGAGGCCCTTTCCGAAGTAAGGGTTGACACCAGGAAGCGCGTCACGTTGAGGAAGGCGAAAAAAGCCCCCAAGCTGGCCCAATACTATATGGTTTACGAGAACTCTCTCGGACAAATCGTGCTGGACCCGCGAAAAACAGTCCCGGCCTATGAGGTATGGCTCCACAAGAATCCAAAGGCCCTGGAATCCGTAAAACGCGGATTGAGCCAGGCCAAGGCGGGGAAATTGCTCCCTGCCAAGGAAAGCTTCGCAAAATACGCTGGCAAATAATTGATGCAGTTCGCCTTAAACTTCACGCCGGAAGCTCAAGCGCAATATGAAGCGATCAAAAAAGATCACTCAAAAATAGGGCTTGAGAGCCAGGTCAGGAAATGTCTGGGCTATCTTGAAATAAATCCCAGGCATCCTTCCCTTAGAACCCACAAGTTTACATCCCTCGAAAATCCCTTCAATCCGAAAGAGTCGGTCTTTGAAGCCTACGCACAGAACAGAACGCCGGGCGCTTACCGAATCTTCTGGTGCTACGGCCCCAAGAAGGGCCAAATCACTATCATTTCCATCACGCCTCACCCATAAGGTGCGGTTCCCGGCCCCAAAACAGGCTTGGCGCGGCGCGGATTTGATATAATCGAACCATCGCAAGATTAATGGAGGAAATGAAAATAATATAACATCAAAATTTATTTTTGGCTGAACCCGTAAGCCCCGAAGAAGGGCTGAGCTTTCTCTAACGAGGAGGCACATATCAATACGGAAGTCAGTCGCAACTACCCGAAAGGGTTGGGGCGGCTTTCGTTCCGGGTTATTGATATGGCTCGGGATTGATAGAGGTTGGGGAACATTCTACGCCTCAAGTGGCGGGATATTGATTACAATTCCAACCTG
>MGUQ01000047.1:1082-2413 GCA_001799975.1 Elusimicrobia bacterium RIFCSPLOWO2_01_FULL_54_10
TCTATGCCTTCTGTTGGGGAATATGTTTTTCAAGGCCCGGAAAGCCAGGGAACCCCTAAGTGGGGCCTTTACAGGATGCCCTTTGAAAGAGCCGTCAAACAAGCGGGGTTAGAAGGGACAGGGGTAAATTTCCATTGCCTCCGCCATACCTTCGCCTCTGATTTAACCATGAAGGGGAACAGCGAAAAGACGGTGGCCGAACTCCTGGGCCATACTTCAACCCGCATGACCGCAAGGTATAGCCACCTATCCCCCTGCTCCAAGTTGGCGGCGGTTGAAATGCTCCCAAAGGGCTTGTTTTATCAAACTGGTATCAAAGTGGTAGATTTGAAGGAAGGGAAAGCCAAGGTTTTACCGTCGTAAAGGAGGGGTGGCCGAGCGGCTGAAGGCGGCGGTTTGCTAAACCGCTGTACGGGTGAAAACCTGTACCGAGAGTTCGAATCTCTCCCCCTCCGCACGATTTTTCGCGCCCTTAGCTCAGGGGATAGAGCATCTGTCTACGAAACAGAGGGCCGCAGGTTCAAATCCTGCAGGGCGCAAAATCAATTTAACCTATATTAAGAATTTGCGACGGTGCCGCATTTTAGAATGCGGCCAGGGCGCAAAAATTTTATTTTTTGTTGTCGAACTGAAGGTCGGACTGCACGCGCTGGAGCGCCTGCGTGATTTTGCGGGAGTTCGGATCGTAGCGGACGGCGACTTTAAATTCGTTGAAGGCCTCGCGGTAGTTCCTGAGAGAATAATAGACCAGCCCTTTCTGATAGTGCGTTTCCGCCTTGGTGCCGTCGCGGGCGGCGAGCACTTTTTCCACAGCGTCCGACGGTTTTGGCGCGGGCGCCCGCTGCATGACCGGCACGTTCACCACCACAGTCTTGGCGGAGCCCGCCGACTCCATGACTTGCTGGATCATGGCCAGGGCGCGTTCATCCGACGGATTTTCCCTCAAGGCGTCGGAAAGCGCCTGAACGGCTTTGTTCTTCTGTTTTCTCTCCAGAAGCTCTTCTGCAGCAGCCAGCAAATCGTTTACCTTTCTCGCTTTTCTTTCGTCCTCCAGCCGTTTGCGCGCCAGCTCCAGGCCCTTTTCCGCCTCTGAACTGTTGGGATTGGCTTTGAGCGCTTCTTCAAAGAGCGCGACTGATTGCTTCGCGTCGTCGGCCTGAAGCGCCGTATAAGCATTTTCCAGATGGCCCTTCTCTCTCAGAACCGCCACGGCTTCCGGAATGGACAAAAGTTTTTGCACTTCGGCGTCCGTGGGGCTTTTTTGGGCGTATTTCTGCCAGTCTTCGATGGAGCTTTCCCAATCGCCCAGGTTCATGAGCGTGAAGGCCTCG
>MGUQ01000047.1:2428-8231 GCA_001799975.1 Elusimicrobia bacterium RIFCSPLOWO2_01_FULL_54_10
TCGGGCAGGGTCTCGATTTTGGCGTCTACTTTCTGCGTGGCGGCCCGCAGGCGTTTTTCAATCTGGTATTTTGTTTCCAGCTCCAGCCCGGGCAAGGTGAGCATGGAAACGTAGTTTTGGCACGCGAGCAGGTAATATTTTCTCTTTTCGTTCCTTTCCGCCGCCTGCAGGCGGCGCTCAATCTGGCGGGGCGAAGTTTTGCGCAGAGACTGATAGGCGATCTCCACCACGTCCGCGCGCTCGTCTTCCGACATGGGGCGGGGCAAAATCTGCTCAAACACCGCGGCGTTGACCGCCATGAGCTGGGCGATCTGATAAATCTGCTCCCGCGCGATGCCGTTGCCGGGGTCCTTGATGAGGACCGCCGTCAAGCGGTCCATGGCGCCGTTGTAATCCCCCTTGGTGAGCATCTCGTTGGCGGCGATAAAGTCGTCGCGGCCGCGGTCCATGACCGCTTCCGGCGATCTTTTGGCGGCCAGAGCGGGCGCTGACAGAAGGCTCAACATCATCAGTGCGCGGATTCCATCGCGAATCATCGCCGTCATTCCTCCTTCTTGAGCTGATCCACGCAGAGTTTCATGTAGCGGGCGGCCATGTAGTGGTTGGCGTCTGTCTGCAGCACTTTGTCGAACTCCAGAATGGCTTCGGCAAACTTGCCCGCGCGCATGAGGCGGATGCCGTTTTTATAATGTTTCTTCACGATGCCGCCGAAGCGGTAGATGACGCCGAAGCGGTGCACATTGCCCAGGTTTTCATAGGGCACGAACGCGTAGTCAAAGCGGAGCGATTCGTTCCAGAACAGCAGGCCGAAGCCCGCGGTGAAATTGGGGCCGATGTCCTTATCTGTGCGATATCCCGCGCGGATGGAAAGAAACCGCCGCGTGGTGACTTCAAAGCCCAGGTTGTATCCCATTTTGCTGTCCTTGGGCTTGTGCGCCTCAAAGGTGCCGGCGAGCCGTCCCCCCCAGTCCACATAGGAAATTCCAAAATCATACTGGAGCGGGAGCGATGTGGATTCGCGGACGAACGCGGGCTTGGTGCCCAGGTTGCGCATGGCGGCCCCAAAGCCCAGCTTGGACCACCAGCTGTTGCCCGACGGGCGGTAAAGGGTTCCAATGTCCATGCCGAAACCCTGCGCGGTGGCCACGCTCAAATCTTCTTTGATGTAGCGGCCCGTGAGCCCCAGGTTCAGGCCCTGGCGGATGGTGCGGGCATAGGTGAGGCCCAAGGCTGTGTCGGAAGCGTTCAGTGTGCTGGTTTTGCGGTTTTGAGGATCATAGCCCTGAATGCTTCCGTAAGTGACGCGGTGCATGGCCAGGCCAAAAGTCCCCAGGGACGAATGGGGATAGGCGTATGCGGTGTATTGATAATTGATGTCTTCAAGATATTGGGTGTGCAGGAATCCCACTTCCTGCTGGGCCAGGTCCGCCAAAGTGGAGGGATTGTAAGAGCCGGAATTGACGTCGCCGTCGAGAGCAATAGCGGTGTTGGCCATGGACATCTGGCGGGCCCCCGCGCCCACTTTAAGAAAATTAAATCCGGCGGAACCCTTGCCGTCCGCAAAAGCGCGGCTCTCCGCGGCTGCAAGGCACAGGCAGGCAAAAAGCAGAAGAAGGGCCAGGCGCTTCACCGGAGCACCACCAGTTTTCCCATTTTTTCATCGGTCGGGCTTTCGATGTGGTAAAGATAGATGCCGCTGGAAAGGACATTCCCTTCGCTTGTGGTCACATCCCAGGCATGAACGCCGTCGCCGTCGGTTTCGGTCAAAGTTCGAAGGAGGGCGCCGCCCAGGGTATAAATGCGGATGGTGGCCGCGGCGGAAAGGCCGGCAAACGTGATGGCCTGGTCGCCCCGGGACGGCATGAAGGGCACGGGGAACGCGTGGGCAAAACTGAGCGGAGTGGCGGAGTTTGCGGAAAAGGGCGCCAACAACAGAAAAACCGCCAGAGCGACTTCCTTCGCTCCGGAGAGGGTTAATCTCTTTGATGAAGCCCCGATTTCATTCATCCCCGATGTCCTTTTTTAAGTCCCCCCGATTATAACGGAGGCCTGTCACCAATGCGTATCAATTTTGTAACAGTTTTGTAACCATTACCTCACGATAATGAATTTGCCCCTCTTTTCGTCCGAGGCGCTCTGGATGTGGTAAAGGTAGATGCCGCTGGCCAGCTCGTTTCCGTCGCTGGATTTGGCGTCCCACGGATATTGCCCGTCCCCGTCCGACTCTTCGAGGGTCTGCAGGAGCTCCCCGTGAACGGAATAAATTTTGATGGTGGCCACGCCGGAGAGGTCCGTGAAGGTGATGCGGGTGTCGCCGCGCGACGGCATGAAGGGCACGGGGAACGCGTGCGCATTGGACAGGGAAGTGGACGGCGCGCCAAAGAGGGCGAAAACGCTGAAATGGGGCAGCCTGACCGTGACGGTTTTGGCCCGTAAATCCACGGAAGATGCCGGCAGTTTCACAAAATTCTCGCTGATTTCATCAAAGAAGTAGATGGAAAGGTTTTCGGCCAGGATGGGATAGGACAAGCCGTCCACATAGCCGTCGTCATCTGCGTCCGGATAGCTGATGGTGAGGGTGGTGGGCGCCCGGGGGACGCTCATGCGCCCGCTGCCGCCCGCGGAATAAACATTGATTTCCACAATTGCCGCTGAGACCAGGAATGTGGGGAGCGTACCGTCGCCTGCGCCTCTGGAAATGGCCCGCGCCAGGCTCGCGCTGTCCACTTCGCGCGGCGTGGACTGCGGATTGGCCGCGGAGACGCCGTAGTCTTCGCCGAACGCGCCCGGGGTGAACTGGATGGAGTAAGCGCTTCCCGAAACGATATTGGTCAAGGCGATATCGCAGGCCGTGCGGAACGACCAGGTCATGGACGAGGTCACGGGGTTGCCGGAAATGTCCTGAATGCCGCTGGCCACATCCACCTGGTATTCATATCCCTTGCTCAAATTGGCGGACGGAGTGAAGGTGAGGACATTGCTTGAAACGGAGATGGAACCGGCGATGCCGCTGGCAATGGCCGTGCCGGAATTGTTTTTAATGCCCGTGAGCGTGATTTTGCCCGCCGCTGAAACAGCGCTCACCGGCTCGCTGAAGGTCAACTGTACGGTCGCATTCACCAGGGCGGAGACCGCGGTTTGCGACGGAGAAACGGATGCGAGGGTGGGCAGAGAGGAATCGGCGAAAGTGGCCGCGATGAAGCTGGTGACGGTGGAAAGCGAGGTGACCAGGCCATTCAAGTTTCTGGCCTGGAGCCGGTAAGAATAGGACGCGCCTCCCACAAGGCCCGCATGAGTGTTGGTGGCATGGCTCACTGTCCATTGGGCCGCGGTTTTCCAAACTTGTGACGATCCTACGGTGCCGTCGCCCTGCAGCCACTGTCCTCCGGTGAAGTACTCCATGGAATATTCCGTGGATGCTGAATTTCCGCCCGCGTCGATGATGAGATGGACATGGTTGCCCAGCGTGGAATCAAATTCCTGAAGGTGTCCGGGGGCCGCGGGCGTTTGGGCGAGAGTGGCGGTGGACGCAATGGAGCTGAACGAATTGACGACGCCCAGCACATTGCGGGCGCGGGTTCTTACCTGATAGGTGACATTGGAGTTCAACCCCTGGATCGTCACGGTTCCCCCGTTCCACTGGGCCTTGGGTTGGAAAAACTCCGTTGGGGCCAGGGTTGAATCGATCTGGACAAAGTACTGGGTGGCGAAGGAATCGTTCGAAACGGCGATGGACAATTCCGTGTCCACGGGGTTGTCTCCCGGCTCGATCAACGCGGTGACGGTGCCGGTGGAGGGGCTGGAGAGAATGGGCGCAGGAAGAGTGGATGGGAGGGTGATGGTCGCTCCCAGATAGGTGTAATCCGTGTTGACGCCCTCCTGGTTTCTGGCGCGCACCTGCACATGATAACTGGTGTTGGGCAGGAGCGTGATGAAAGGAGGGCCGAACGGGAATTGGTTCAAGGCAAAGGTCAACGTGAAATCCAGAGGATCAGGGAAGGAACTGCTCCGGCTCAGATTAAACGTATAGTTCGTGAGCGAAGAGTTGCCCTGCGTGGACACGCTGGCCGTGAGTGAATTGGCCTGGACATTGGAATAGGGCAAAATGCCCGGCGCGTTGGCCAGGGTGTATTTTTCAATCGATGCGGAATTGACCGTGATGGTGGAATGATCCACAACGCGCACACAGCGGGCATAGTTGATATTGGGAGAAAGCCCGGTTTCGACCCAGAAGGTCGTCCCGGGAGCCAGGTCGGGGGATCGCTGGACTCCCTGAGTTGAGAACACCTGGTAGAAAAGTTCGCGTCCGGAATTGTCCACCCAGGACCAGGCGATGGTGGTGCCGGCAACAGATGTGGCCGCAAAGCCGGTGGCGGCGTTAATGAGCGTGGTGGTGGTGACCGCCACTGAAAGCGTGGAAATGAGGACCGCGCTGTAAAGGCCATTGCCCTGATCTCCAAGATCAACGGAAGCCAGGCGATAGTAGTAGGTCGTTTCCGGGAGCGATGTGTCAATGTAGGTGGTATAAGGATGAGGCACAGTGGTGGCCAGGATGACGCCAAAGTCAGATACGCTTGTGAAGTTCCATGAGGCTTTATAGAGGAGGTAGCCGCTTCGGTCATCCACCTCGCTGGGCGCTGCGGGCGCTGTCCAGGAAAGCGTGATGGCGCTTTCGAGCGCGCTGGCGACGGTGACGGAATGGGGCGGCGTCAAAACCGCGTCATGCGCCCAGGTGGAATTGCTCAAGTTGTAAACTCCCATTTTTGTCCAGCGCGACCAGTTGCTTTCATCGTCACGGGTGATGACGCCGAAATAATAAGTGGAGCCGGGGTTCAGCCCGGTGATCACGGTCCCTACGGCAGTTGCCGGAGAGACGCCGGATGTGGAGAAGGCGATGCTGTTTGCCTCCGTGCTGGAGAAGAAATTGAAGGGCGCGGTTGAATAGCGGATGCGGTAAAGGGCGCTGTTCAAGACCCCGGTCATTCCATCATCTCCGGGAGAGGTCCAGCTCAGATTGATCCGCCCATCCAAATTGCCGGGCAGAGCGGTGAGGAAAGAGATTCCGGCTGGCGGTGTGGTTTCAGTTATCTGCGGCTGGGCGGCAGCAACCGGCCCGTAGGCGGTTTCAACCTGATCGGAATTTCTGGCCTTGACCTTGACATAATAGATGAGACTGTCGGACAGGCCAGTGATGGTTCCCGCGCCGCCGTTCCAGGTATCACGGTCCCTCCAAAAAATGGCTCCGCCCACTCCGCCTTCGGAGAATCGAATATAGTTCGTCGAAGGCCCCGTGAAATTGTCCGACGATATGGCGAGGGTATACTGGGTTCCATCGATGTTCGCATCGGCGACCACAGCGAAAGTTAACCGTCCGCTTTGTCCATTGCTTGCCAGCGTCGGTTGTTCAGGAATTGCAGCATACGTATAGGATGACGCCAGGATTGACGGCGAACTGACCGCTAGAGAATTGAACGCCCTGACAAAGCGCGTATAAGAAACATTGGGGCTCAAGCCTGTCTCCGGCCAATAGGTTGCGCCGGCCGCCAAGTCACCGGACATCTGGCCGTCCGTGGATGAGAACACACGGTATCCCGTCTCATTTGAGGAATTATCCGTCCAGCTCCACATGATGGAAGTGCTGGAAGCCACGACCCCAAGGAACGATGTGGCTCCGTGGAATAATGTACGGGTGCTGATTTCCGTCGAGAGAGCGCTGGAGTTGGTGCTGCTGAAGTATCCGGTCGCGTAAGTGCCGGAATCAATCGCGACGACGCGGTAAAAATAGGTCACTCCCGCCTGCAGT
>MGUQ01000047.1:8237-10988 GCA_001799975.1 Elusimicrobia bacterium RIFCSPLOWO2_01_FULL_54_10
TCCGAATAGAAAGTTGTCGGATGAACGACCGTGGTGGCCACGGCGACATAAGTTTCCGCCGGTGAGGAGAAGCTGAAGGTGGCGCGGTACACGGTGTAACTGGAAATGTCCTGGACCCATTGCGGCGGAGTCGCCACATTCCAGTTGATGCGCAGAGAACTTTCCGTGACATTTGTGGAGGGCAGAGCGGTATAAACGGACGGAGCATTGGGGGCCAGGTCCGCCGCGGTGGCGGTGCTGGCAGGATTGGCGCCCAGTAAGACCGACCACGATCCCTGGTTGCCGGAATTGTCGCGGGTCACCACGGCAAAATAGTAGCTGGTGCCGGGGTTCAAGCCTGTGATTGGGTGGGTCTGCATTGCGCCCGCGGTTGCCACTGTAGCTAAATTCACGGAATAGTTCACGGGAAAGACGGTGTTGAAGTCCGTAATGGGGCTGGTGGAGCCGCGGATTCTTATTTCTGAGCCCGATATCAAATCTCCCGAGTATCCGTCGGAGCCGGGCAGGGTCCACTGGAGGCCAATGCTGCCGTCTTCAGAGCCCGTCATGGCCGTCAGGTCTGAAACGGCGCCGGGGTTGGAGCTGTCCAGAGTTTTGAAGCCGAGGTATAAGGATGTGACGGAATCCGCGCCCAAAGAATTTCTGGCTCTCACGCGGAAATGATAAAAGACATTCGAAGTGAGGCCGCCGGAGGTGACGGAAGTCACATATGTCTGGCTGGAGGTTTTGGAGCCGACATATTCGCTTGAGGTGGCGATGTCCACGATATAAAGAGTGCCTTGAGGATTGCTGTTGGCCTGCCACACCGCCGTGATGGAGGCCAGAGCGACGGTGAATGTGGAGACCGCCGTAGCGGGAATATTGGGCATCGTATATGTGGAAATGGACGGCGAATAATTGCTGTCGCCGTGCGTGGAAACTTTCACCTTGAAGAAATAGGAGGCGTTGGGAAGAAGTCCGGCATAGCCCGTGGCGCTTTGATTCAAGTCTCCGGTTCCGCTGGACGCAACGAACGAGAAAGACGCATGAGAGGAAATGGACATGGTGTAAGAACGGCCGGGCGTATGATCCCACTGAGCGCTCATGGAACTTGTGGTGAAGCCGAAGAAGCGCACATTGGCAGGGTGAGCCGAGGCGACAAAGGTGGACTGAACCGCGGACCACGAATTGCTTCTGCGCAGTCCGGAATCGCGGGTGCGGACTCTCCAATAATAGGTGGTGTCATCTGAAACATTGGTGAGGTTTAAGCCCGGCACGCCCGCGGCGACATAGCCGTGGGAATAATTGCCCATGAAGGGAGTGGCGCCAGCGCCGGAAGAAGGAGAGACGATGAAGAAGGTGGTGGCGTCGGTGATGTCGTGTGTGGAGACCTGGATGTCGTAGTTCAATCCCGCGGCGGGAGTTTCCGCGTCCGTGCCCGCGCCCCAGCGGATTTGGAGCTGGGAGGCAGAGGAAACATACATGGTGCTGAAACCGCCGGAGGGGGCGGTGGGAGCGGCGTTGGCCGAAAGTCCCAGGGATTTAAGAATGATGGTGGATTGTCCGGTAAACCCTGTGGCCAAGTCCATGCGTCCGTCCCCATCAAAATCGCCCCAGTAGATCTCGCCGACTGTTCCGGTTTGAGACGAGATCCAGACAGGGACGAAGTCAGATGCGCCGTTGAAGCGGTACACTGTATATGGAGCGTTCTGGGTTGGAACGGCCAGGTCCAGGTCGCCGTCGTTATCAAAATCCCCGAACGAGAGATGTCCGCGGGTATCATTGCCTGTTCCCGCTGTCCACAATATCGAGAAAGTGCCGCCGCCGTCGTTGCGGTAGACCTTGTTGAAGCCGCTTCTGATGCCGACCGCCAGGTCCAGGTCCCCGTCGCCTTCGATGTCTCCCCATGTGATGGAATAGGTATTTTGAACGGCCGCCTCCCACGCGATGGAAAAACCACCATTCCCATCGTTCCGGTAGACCCTGTTGCTATAGGGGAACCTGTATGCAATTGCCAAGTCCAGATCGCCGTCGTTGTCATAGTCCCCCAAACTTATATCTGAAGCAACGCCCTGTTCCTGGCTTGTCCAGAGAGTTGTGAAATTGGCTCCCCCGTTATTTCTATAAATCCGGTGAGAGACTCCGGCATCGCCGCTGATAGTCACGATGTCCAGGTCCCCGTCATTGTCAAAATCACCCCATTTGGGCGAGCCGGTGTTTTCAATCTCTTGCGACAGCCAAGCTGTCGTAAAAGAATTTCCGCCGTTGTTGCGCAGCACTTTCTTGGCACCGCTCACCCCACCCAGTAAATCCAGGTCCCCGTCGTTGTCAAAATCACCGAATTCATATGTGCTGTTATCAGGGCCAGTCCAGGCCAGAGTAAATGTTCCCGTGCCGCCATTTTGATACAACCGGGGAGCTGTTTGCGAGTTTCCAACCATGACATCCAAGTTGCCATCGTTGTCATAATCTCCCCAGGAAAGTCGGTTGTTATCATTCGTTTCCGCAGATTGCCAGGAAACCACCCATCCTCCCATGTAGGAAGTGGCCCCGTTTGAAATGGAGCTCATGTTGCCGAGATCATCCGAAGTCCAGATGCGGATGTAGTAGCTTGCGCCGTTTGTGAGCCCCGTGAGTTCATAGGTGGATATCACGCTTCCTGGATTGACTCCGGAAGTGGTGAGATGCATTCTGAAAACATGGCTGGGATAAACCGCTGTCGGAGACCAGCTATTGAATGCGATGTCGGTAGTATATTGGATGGTGTATGAG
>MGUQ01000047.1:11039-15725 GCA_001799975.1 Elusimicrobia bacterium RIFCSPLOWO2_01_FULL_54_10
GGCGAGAATGTGTCAAAAGCCACCCAGGTAGACTGTACCGCAGACCAGGAGGCGCTTCTTCTAAGCCCGCTGTCACGAGTGCGGACTCTCCAGTAATAGGTGGTGTTGTCCAGGACATTGGTGAGGTTCAAGCCCGGAATTCCCGCTCCCACATACCCATGGGAATAATTACCCATGAAGGGAGAGAATCCCGCTCCGGAGGAGGCGGAAACGATGAAAAATGTCGTGTTGTCCGTGATGGACACGGTGGCCACCTGGATGTCGTAGTGCAGGCCTGCGGCGGGTGTCGGCGCGTCGCTCCCGGCGGCCCATCTCAGCTGGAGTTGTGCGGCGGTGGAGAAATAGTTGGAATAGAACCCGCCGGAGGGGGCGGAAGGAGCGGGGTTGGCGGCCTGGCCTGCTTCTACGCGGTTGTTTTTTAAAATCCGAAGTTTTCCCCAAACGAGCCCGGTGTCCGCCCCAAGAATAATGTCCAGATCCCCGTCCCCGTCATAGTCTCCGATGTTGGTTTCATTGTCCTGCAATTCCGGAAACTGCATGACCATGACGAAAGAGTTCCCCCCGGCGTTGCGGATGATTTGCACGCCCGTGGAGCTTTTTCCGACGACTTGATCCAAATCCCCGTCGTTGTCGAAATCCGCCCAGGAAATGGATCGGGAGCCGCTCGTGTCCTGGGAGCTCCAGGCTGTGGCGAAACTGTCGCTTCCGCTATTGCTGTAAACGCGGTTGGGGTGGACGCCGCCGACGTTGGCGATCGCAATGTCCAGATTGCCGTCGTTGTCGTAGTCCCCCCATCTGATTTCTTCGATGTTGTTCGTTTCGTTGGCGGACCAAGAGTTCGTGAACATGCCTTTGCCGTCGTTCCGGTAGAGCCGCGAATTCCTGCCCACGAACACGTCCATGTCCCCGTCGTTGTCGTAATCCCCCAAGCTGGCGTCTAAGGCGTCTCCGGCATAAGGAGCGAGCCAGAGTTCCGTGAAAGTCCCGTCTCCCAGGTTTTCGTAGAGGACGCAGGCGCCTGCGTGCGATGAGGAATTTGCAAAGGCCAAATCCTGGTCCCCATCGCCGTCCAAGTCCCCCGCTGACACGGAGTAGGCGGAGCCGTTCTGTGGGGAACTCCACTTCAGAGCGAACGACCCGGCTCCGTCTCCCACGTAAACCCGGTTGGGTGCGCTCAAGCTGGCGATCGCGAAATCCGGCTTTCCGTCATTATTGAAATCGCCCCAGGAAGAGTCGACGCTGGGGTCCGTTTCTTGGGACGACCAGGTGAGCAAAAAGGAGGGTCCTCCGGTGGTTCCTTCAAGGTTTCTGTAAACCAGATTGCCTGGCTCCGAGGGGGTCTTGTTGCTGGTAAGAATGTCTAAATCTCCGTCGTTGTCGAAATCCCCCCAGTTCACGGATGTAAGTTCCCTGAGCGCGCTCGCTTCCGCCGCCACATACCACCCGTTGGGGTAGCTTGTGGCTCCGTTGGAGATGGAGCTCATGTTGCCCAGTTCGTCCGAAGTCCAGAGGCGGATGTACCAAGTGCTTCCGATAGAGAGTCCCGTGAGCTCATAGGTGTCGCGCACGCTGTAAGGGTTGACGCCGGAGGTGGCCAGGTGGATTCTGTAGACATGGGCGGGATAAACCGCTGTTGGGGACCAGCTATTGAATGCGATGTCGGTAGTATATTGGAGGGTGTAGGAGGAGCCGTCCACGAGGGCGCCCGTGAACCCGTCGTCTCCCGGAGATGTCCAGGTGAGCTTAATCCTTCCCAGGCCCATGCCGATGATTCCGGTGAGAGAGGTGACGGGGCTGGGGTTGGCTTCTCCCGTGAAGACGGACTGGAGAGCCGACCAGGGCCCGGCTTTTAGCTGGGCGTCCCTGGCGCGCACCCGCCAATAGTAGCTGGTGTCCGCGGAGAGGCCGCTCAAAAGAAGGCCGGGGTTGCCGCCGAACTTGAAGCCGTGGGAAGAATTGCCCATGAAGGGAGTGGCGCCCGCGCCGGTGGTGGGGGAGACGATGTACCAGGAGGTGGAGTCCAAAACGGGGTAAGTGGAAACGCTAAATTCGTAGTTCAAGCCGTTGGCGGAGGTTTCCGCGTCGGTGGCGGCGGCGGCGGAGAGGCGGAGATGGCTGATGGTGGAAACCCACACGGAGCTGAACCCGCCGGAGGGGGCGGAAGGGGGCGTGTTTACGGGAAGGCTCATTCCTTTTAAGACGTTGACGCCTGCGCTGATGCTGCCAGCCGCCAAATCCATGATTCCATCGTTGTCAAAATCTCCCCAGGTCATTGTATAGTAATCGGAAACTGCCGAATTGACCCATACTTTTGAAAAGGAATTGCCGCCGTCATACCTGTAAACGCGGCTTCCCCCGATGTTGATCATCGGCACGGACAAATCCAGGTCTCCGTCCGCGTCGAAATCCCCCCAGGAGAAGATGCCGCGAACATCGGTGTTTTCCGGCGTCGTCCAGGCGAGGGTGAAGGAGCCGGAGCCGTCGTTGCTGAAAACCCGTGAAGCCTCTCCCCGGTTTCCGAACGCGAGATCCATGTCCCCGTCCGCGTCGTAATCCCCCCAAATGGCGGAATAGCTGTAACTTGCCGAAGGCGCCGTCCAGTGCAGAGAAAAGGATCCGTTGCCGTCGTTGCGGTACACGTTGTTGGCGCCGCCGTTATTTTTTGCCGTGGCAATGTCCAAATACCCGTCATTGTCGCAATCCCCAAAGCTGGCGCCAAGAATGTCCGTGTCGCTCGTGGACCAGGCCAACGTGAACACGGAATTTCCGTCGTTGCGGTACAGCCGGCTGAATGTCCCAGTATTTGCGGCCAAATGGTCCAAGTCTCCGTCGTTGTCAAAATCGCCCCAGGAAGCAAACTTCGTATTTTCCGTTTCCTGTGAAGTCCAGGCGAGAGTAAACGCGTTGCCCCCGTCGTTGCGGTACACGAGGTTGGCGGTGGCGCCTTCTCTCGCAAGCAGGACGTCCAAATCCCCGTCGCGGTCATAGTCCCCCCAGAAGGCGCGTCCGAAGTTTCCCCCTAGCGTTGACGCGGGGGTGAATGTTCCGTTGCCGTTGTTTTGATAGATCTGAAATCCTCCGTTGGCATTCCCCGACGCAAAATCCAGGTCCCCGTCATTGTCATAATCTCCCCAATTGATCGAGGTAGTCCAATTAGTTTCGGACGTGTTCCACGTGTTCACCCATCCTCCCATGTAGGAAGTGGCTCCGTTGGAGAGGGCGCTGAAGTTGCCCACCTCGTCCGACGCCCAGATGCGGATGTAATGGGTGGCGCCGATAGTCAAACTTGTGAGGTCTTCTGTCTGCACCGTATAGGGCGCGACGGCATTTGTGGGGCGGTAGACGCGGTATACGAAATTGGGCTGGGCGGGCAAAGAGTGGGGCGACCAGCCGTTAAAATCGGGAGAGGTCGTGTACTGGATAGTGTAGGATGAGGGAGAGACCAGGTTGCCGGTCAAGCCGTCGTCGCCGGGGCTTGTCCAGGTGAGAGTCAATCTTCCCAAACCGTTGCCGATCATGCCGGTCAAGTCAGTGACCGCGTCCGGCGGAGTCACTCCGCAGTAGGCTTTGGGACCGGGCGCTAAAAATGCCAAAAGACCTGCAAGGACAATGACCTTGCAAGCCGCGTTTTTGAGCCGGCGGTTGACTTCCACAGATTGCGCTGATATACTCATGAACATATGAGCCCCTTGGTTTCCCAGATATCGAAAGCCCTCCATGTTTCTCCGAATGACCTTATTCGGAGCGGTATTTTTTCGTATGTGGAGCGAGAAATTCGGCTAACCGAGGAAGACATTGCAGATCTCCGGGAAAAATATTTGGCTCCTTCTCGCCATGCGCTCCTGCGCAAGATCAAGTCCAATAAAGTCGCCGGTCACCCGGCTTGGGAAGATTTGATCGCTTGGGAAAATCTGGAATCTCACCTCAACACCCTTCAAAAAACGCTCAAGAAACTGGACTAGTCCTTGCCGGCCGATTATCGCGCCCTTGAACGGATTGCGCGGCGAGAATTTGGCGATATTCTGCGCGCCTCCATGCTTCTGGGAAAGCGTAGCCAGGGCTCTTTCAAGCTGCGCCTGGCGCTGCGCGACACAAGTTTCATAGACATTTGGTTGAGCTCCTCCGGAAAATATTCTTACCATTGGGAGCGAAGAAGGCAGACCGGCCGCCTTTACAGGTTCGACAATGCGCCTCACCATCCGCGTCTTTCCACTCATCCTCATCATTTGCATGATGAAGTCGACAGGACAATCCGTCCCAGCCGTTTTCCGAGACGCCCGGCCGATCAACTGCGCTTTGTGTTGAAATTTGCGCGCGAACGGTTTTAAATTCACTTCTAAATTCAAACGTTCCTCCCTTATTTTCCGCCCAGAAGCAGGCTCACCAGCACGGGCACGAGCGCAACAACAATGAGAAGCCCGATGGCCCATTTCCCCGATGAATCAACTCTTTTATTATCGGCGTTCATAGTTCTATCCCCCCTTAGACCAGTACTTATTTCCCCTTAAGTATAGGGTTTCCCTGTCACGAAGGTGTATAAATCCTGTAACACTTTTGTAACAATCCAATTGCCAGTTCAATGTGCTAGTGCAACTGTTCTGTAACGTCAAAAGTGGACAAATGGGAACGCAAAAGTGGACAGGAGGTGGCAAAAAGTTTAACACCCTACGGAAGTTTGTGCGTCCG
>MGUQ01000048.1:0-8453 GCA_001799975.1 Elusimicrobia bacterium RIFCSPLOWO2_01_FULL_54_10
GTCAAATCCCTCAATGGAGATTCAGAAACCGCCCGTTCGGAACGGATTATCCGCGAAATTCTGGACCGAGTCACGGTCCCGGTTTAAACGCTGGTTCAATCCGCCCCGGCGCCTGCGCTTCACGCGCTTTGGCGTCTATGTGGTGCTGCTCACGCTCGGCGTGGGATTTGGCGCCATGAACACCGGCAACAATCTGGCTTACCTGGTTTTCGGCATGATGCTGGGGTTCATCACCGCATCCGGAGTGATTTCCGAAATAAGCCTGCGGGGGCTGGAAATCGAATGGATTTTTTCCCCGGACATTTTTGCGGGCTCGCCCGCGCCCTTCCGCCTGGCGGTCAAAAACAGAAAAAAATCCCTTCCCTCCATCGGCCTGCGGGTGATCACGCCGTTTGGGCCGGGCCGGGCGCTGTATGTCGCTCCCGGAGGCCACGCCGCACTTGATTTCACTTTCACGCCGCCCAAGCGCGGCATCCACGAAATTTCCCGCATAAAAATAGAAACTCTTTTCCCGTTCGGATTTTTCCGCAAGTGGCGCGTGTTTGATGAAGCCCAAAGTTTTATTGTTTATCCCAAGATCAATCTTGGACTAAAATTCGACCTCCGCCAGCCGGCGGGGGAGAAAAACCGCACCACGCAGGAAAAGGGCTGGGGAGACACTTTCTGGCAGATCCGCGATTTTCAGCACGGCGACAATCCCCGGCAGATTTCCTGGAAAGTTTCCGCCCGGCAGGCCCGGCTCATGGTGCGCGAAACGGAACGGGAGACGGACAAGAAAATTTCGCTCACCCTGGGGCCGCGGGGGCCATGGAACGCCCTGTCATCTGAAGAGCTAGAAGACGCCGTTTCCTTCGTGGCCTCGCTGGCGTGGCAGAAACTGGCGGAAGGTTTTGCTGTGGGCATGCACGCGGACGATTTTTCCCTCGCTCCCTCCACCAACCGCAGAAAAGTGGCCTCCATTTTGCACTATCTTGCCCTCTTTGACCCGAGCCTTCCGCTTGAGGCCACGCCAGCGCCGGGCCTGCCGGACGCCTTGCCTGTCCTTGAGATATGGAAAAGCCGTTGACCACTATCTCGGAACGCCTTTTGGCCAAGTCCGTCTGGGGGCTCTCCGCTCTCTCACTAGCCGCGCTTCTGCTCACGCGGGAGCTGGGAATTTTGACCGTGACAGCCGTTCTCACTCTGTCACCGGTTCTCTATTATTTTGACTTGAAG
Source organism: Elusimicrobia bacterium RIFCSPLOWO2_01_FULL_54_10 (assembly GCA_001799975.1). Lineage (GTDB taxonomy): Bacteria > Elusimicrobiota > Elusimicrobia > 2-02-FULL-39-32 > 2-02-FULL-39-32 > 2-01-FULL-60-11. The sequence goes on from MGUQ01000048.1 coordinate 1,216, forward strand.
GGCCGTCTGGGGCGCGCGCGCTGGCTGGAAAACGCGCTCATCTTGCTCAATTTTGCCGTCGCCGCCGGCCGGTTTTTTTACCTGAAAGATTCCTTTCTGCTCATCGTTGCGGACTTCCTGGTTTTCTTTCTCCTGCTCAAATGCGGGTTTAAAAAGGAACGCGGCGACTGCCTGCAAATGATTTACCTCTCATTTTTTGCTCTCGTGTCCTGCTCCACGCTCTCTCTGGACTTCACCTTTCTCCTGAGTTTTATCATCTATGTCCTGGCCCTTTCCTGGACGCTGTCCATCTATGTGCTTTCCGAGCCGTCCGACGGCGCGGCCGCCTCAACAGAAAGCCCGGACGCCCCTCAGAAAACCCTCCGGCGCATCCGCCAAAACGCGGGCCTCACTTTGGCTCTGGCCCTGGTCTTCGCCGTGGGGATTTTCGTCTTTTTTCCGCGCTTCTCCCTGGCGGTCTTTCAGGGCGCGTTCCTGGGACCCGTGCACCAGTCGGGCTTCACGGAAAAAGTGGAGCTGCAGAAATCGGGACGGATTTTCAAGGATTCCAAGGTGGTGATGCGGGTGCAGATAGATGGGGACGGAAGTCCGGCCGGGGAGGGATTTTTATATTTGCGCGGCCAGGCCCTCTCCAGCTTCGACGGCAGGGCATGGACGGCAGGAAAACGCCAGGAAACCCGCATGGACCGCAATACTTACAAGACCCGGGCGCTCAAAATGTCCCGTCTAACAGAAAACCGTTTTCAAATCTCACCCCCCCGGGAAGGCCCCAAAATCCGCCAGAAAATATTTCTGGAGTCCGTAGACACTTCCCTGCTTTTTGCGGCTCCACGACTGGAATCCCTCACGGCAAAATTCCCGGGGATTGTGGTTTACGATGATGGCAGCGTGAGCCGTCCTGCCGGTTTCAAGGGCCGTGCGGCGTACCAGGCCGTATCCTCGCGCGGAGGAGAGCAAACTCCCGGGCCCGCGGATGATGAAGAAATCGAAAGAAACCTGGCCGTGCCCCAAAACTCCGGAAAAATTGCCGACCTGGGAGGGAAAATTTTCTCGCGCAGGGACAGCTCCATCGTCAAGGCCCGCAAAATCGAACGGCATCTGCGGGAAAGTTACCGCTACACCCTGGACCTCCAGGGGGCAATAGCGGAAAACCCGCTCGAGGACTTCCTTTTTGTCTCCAAAGAAGGCCACTGCGAATATTTCGCCTCCGCCATGGCCCTCCTTCTGCGCACGGCAGGCATTCCGGCCAGAATGGCCACAGGGTTTCTTATGGATGAAATGAACACCTCCGGCAGTTACTACATCGTGCGGGGGGAAGACGCCCACGCTTGGGTGGAAGGGCTTGTGGACGGCGCCTGGGCCCGGTTCGACCCCACCCCCCGTGCAACCAGATTTGAAGCCGATAATATCTCTCTTTGGGCCCGGGCCAGGCAGGAAGTGGACCGGCTCAACTTTCTCTGGATTTACCATGTCCTGGGCTATGATCAGGAGTATCAGCAACGGGTGGCGGTCAAGGTGGCTTCCAAACTGGACCCTGATTTGACCAAAATCAGGAGCAAGCTGAAATTTCCATGGAAAAAGGCCTTGGCTGTGTTGGGATTCGCATCTCTGGCTATGGTTTTTTGGAAGTTCATGCCCCGGCTTGAAAGCAGCTCGAAACAGGGGAAAACCAGGGCATCGGCCAGATTCTATAAAGAAATGCTTGATGCCTTGGCTAAAAGAGGTCATTTGAAGGCGGATGGCGAGACGCCCAATGAATTTGCCATGAGAATTGAACCGGTCATACCTGGCGCGTCGGACGATGTTAAGGCCATTACGGACGTCTTTTGCAATTCCAGATATGGCAATCTACAATTGAATTCTGATAGAATGTCGCAAATCCACGAACGCGTCAAAACCCTGAAATCGAACCTGTTTTCTTAACATAACCCTTTAATTATCAATAATTTCACTTAAATTATCATATTTTTCCCATATAAAATGTGTATAATGCTTAATATATAAAATATGCGACCTAAAAATCTTGGCAGGCTGACGGACCATATTCGAGCAAAAAAGCCCCTCACGACCTTCGAAGTGAGCCGGATTTGCGGCGTTGTGAATGGGACGGTGTCGAAATGGATTGATGGAGGCAAGCTGACAGCCTACCGCACTCCGGGCAGGCACAGGCGCGTGCGATTGAGCGACCTGACGGTCTTTCTTAAAATATATAATATCCCCATGACTGGCGAGGTTAAGCGGGCATTTGCGGAGGCGGGCGATGAAGAGGATTAAAGCTGCCGGCAAGCTTCTTATCCTGATCGGGCTAATTTCTGTCACCCCCCGCCGCATTTTCACCCCCAACGGAGATGGCGTCAACGACACCATCAGCATCCGCGTGCAGGCTTCCGGCTCCAATCTGCGCGGTAGAATTTTCTCTCTCACAGGACGGATTGTAGCGGAGCTCGCGTTCCAACCGCCCGATACTCTTTCGTGGAACGGTTTGGACATCGATGGCAGCCCGGCGCCCAAGGGTATTTACATTTATCAGATAGATGCGGGAACGGAAAAATTACGCGGAACGGTCGTATTGGCGCGATGACCCCCCCGATCGCGGCTGTCTGCGCAGCGGTTTTTTTTGCCGCAGCTTCACCTCTTTTCGCGCTCCCGGAAGGCAGCGGCGCGCGCCCGGCGGGCATGGGCGGGGCCTTCGGCGCCCTGGCCGATGACGCCAACGCCGTCACTTATAATCCCGCGGGCCTGAGCTGGGTAAAAGAAGCGCAGTTCACTGCCGATTACAGCCGCCCGGCCCTTGGATTGGACGACAAAAGCACGCTCTCATCCGGCTATCTGGGTCTGGCCGTTCCATTACGAATCCGCAAGCGGCTTTCGGAGCGGGTTCTGCAGGTGAGGGAAATGGACGCGGCCCTGGCTCGAGGAGAGAAATCTCCCGACGACTTTGACAGGAACCAATTCATAAGGGCCCACCAGTTCACCAAAAACCAGGGCACTCTGGGCCTGGGCATTTCCAACCTCACACTTTCCGGCGCGGCCTCGGAAAACACTTTCGCCCTCGCCTATTCCAGAAAAATCCTGCGGGGGCTTTCCGGCGGTTTTGCAGTGAAATGGCTTTATCACACTTACACAGGGGATTCCTTCACCGCGGCGGACCCCGTCTTTTCCGGCGGAAAAAGTTCGTCGCTGGCCCTCAGTTTTGACGCCGGGCTATTGTATAATCCTTATCCGAGAGTGTTTTGGGGGCTCTCCGCGACGGATTTGAACCGCCCGAACACCGCGCTCAGCAGTTCGGGCAGGAACAAAGTTCTGCCCGGCATGCGGGCAGGGGTTGCGTTCCGCGACAAGTCTTTCAAAGCGGCCGCGGACGGCGTGATCCGCGACGACGAGTCCGGATTTTATATGGGAGCGGAAAAATGGATGCGACGGGAATCACTGGCTTTGCGCGGAGGCGCGGCCCTGGGGCTTAAGCACTCGCATGAACTGACTGCGGGCGCTTCCGTCCGCTGGGGAGGCGTGCAGGCGGACTACGCTTTCGGGCTTCCCATTGCCGCCCTGCACAACCCCGCCGGAAACCACAAGATCACTTTTTCCTATCTTTTCGGCAAGCCCAACGCGGAAACGGCGCGCGAAGGATCTCTCGAAATGTATTATTCACAGATTGAGCTGGAATCTGAAATTTTAAAGACCCGGCTGGAGAAAGCCGAGGCGGACAGAAAACGGCTGGAAACTGCGGTTGCTGAAGAAGCCACTCAGCGTGCTCGGGAAAAAACAAAGTTCCTGTCCCCGGAAGAACGGGTGAACCTGTCCACTTCCGTCCTCGTGCCGGAAGGCATGAAAATTTACATCACGGAGAGCGGCGACACCCTGGAAGCCCTGGCAGAATTTTTTTACGGCAATTCCAACCGCTGGCCGGATCTTTATCATTTGAACCGCGAGCGGGTGGGCAAGGCCGGACGGCTCAAAAAGGGAACGCTCCTTCTCGTGCCGGAAAAACTGGAGTCCGCGGAAATGCGGCAGTTCCCGCCGCAGGAACCGCCGCCCAAACCGGCCGGCTGGAAACCCAAGCCGCCTCCGCCCAAAAAAGCGCCGGAGCGGCCCAAGATTTATGTGGTGCAGGAGGGCGACACACTCCGCACCATTTCGCAGAAGATTTACGGCAATCCCGGGCAATGGAAGGAAATTTACCAGGCCAACCGGGACAAAGTCGAACGGGGCTGGGTGGAGCCCGGCGAAGTGCTGGTCATTCCGTAACAGGAGGCATGCATGGACGAATGGGACAGCGTACGCCTTAAAATCAGGGAACTTGAGCAGTCGTTTTTAAAAAACAGCCCCGAAGTGCGTGCCACGGTGGATACGCTCAGCGTGGCCGATTTCTGGAAGCGCCGCTACGAGGAAGAAAAGCAGATCTGGGAGAGGATGGTCAGCGCCAAGGAAAAGGAGCAGGAAGACATCCAGGAAAAGTTCCAGAATGACGAGCAGGGCATCCGCGACCTGAATTTCAAGATCCGCGAGCTGGAGCACAAGCTGGACGCCGAGCGCGTGCTGTGGGAAGAACGCTCCAAGTCCCGCCAGTTCGAATCCGAGCTGGAAAAGCGGCGCATTGAATTTGAAGACAAGATGGTGATGCTCCACCAGGAAAACGAGGCCTTGAAAACGAAGCTTGAAAAAGGCTCGGCCTCCCACCAGGAAGAAGCCAAGCTCCGGGCGCAGATGGAGCAGGACAAAAAAAAGATGGAGCAGGAACTGCAGGCGCTGGAAAAGCGCATCCAGACTCTGGCCCACGAGGAAGAGCGCAAAATTGACGCCATTGAAAACCAGAAACGGGACCTGAGGCGCCAGCTGGATTCGCTCGAAGTGGTGAAGCGGGAAACCTTGCAAAGAAATGATGCTTTGGAGAACGAAGTGGAAAGCCTGCGGGACGAGCGCAACCGCGAGCTGCGCACCCTGGAAGACCGCGAAACGGAGCATTTCCAGACCTTTGAAGAGCTCACGCGCGGGTTTGTGCACCGCGTGCGCAACCACTTAGGCATCATGAGTGGGACACTGCAGCTCTGCACGGAAAATCTGGCCATGGACGCCGAACTCAAAAAACAGCTCCAGCTGGTGTCCGAGCATTCCCAGGAAATGCTCCATTCCATCGAAGAATTCCTTGACTTAATCCGCATCCCGGAAATGCATCCCGAAACCGTGGCGGTCAACGACCTGGTTTCCGGCGCGCTCTTTGCCCTGGAAGAAACCATCCAGGCCCGGAACGTGAAAGTTGACAAAAAACTTGCGGAAGGCATGCCTAAAATCAAGGCGGACCCCCGCCTGGCAACAGAGGCGTTCAAGCAGCTCATTCTAAACGCGCTCGAGGCCTCCGCCCCGGGACAGGTGGTGACCGTGGCCAGCTCATCGGAAGCGCCCCACACGCAAGTGAAAGTGCGCATTGCGGACGAAGGCAAAGGCATCCCGGAAAACCAGTCCAAGAAAATCTTCCGCCCCTACTTTTCCACCCGCAAGGGTAAAAAGGGCCTGGGGCTCACGCTGGCCAAGCACGCCATCGATCTGCACCACGGAGGATTGGCCCTGGCCAGCTCCGAAGGCAAGGGCACGACAGTCACTATTCAACTTCCGGCTGCGGAAAATAGATAATCGATGGCTAACCTCCTCATTGTGGACGAGGACGCCACTATCCGCGAAGTGATTTGTTTCACGCTCCGCGATTCCGGGCTCCGCTTCATCCACGCCAAGGACGGCAATGAAGCCCTGGAATGCCTGGGGCGGGAAAACGTGCACGCCGTGCTCACGGACCGCGAGGTTTCGGGCAAAGACGCGGTGGAAATCCTGAATGAACTCCGGAAATCCAACCGCAATGTTCCCGTCATCGTCATGATGGGCCTGGAAGACAGCGACGCCGACAGTCTGATGGACGCCGGCGCCTTTGCCACGCTTAAAAAGCCATTCAGCGTGGAGGACATGAAGCGGATTGTTTCCGAAGCCGTGCCCAACTCCGTTCAGAGCATATTAAACCAATCCGAAACCGAAAAGACCGCGGCGGTGGAGCGCAGAAAAAAGCGCGCTGCGCTCATGGGAGGATCGGCTTTTCTCCTGGCTCTGCTTTCGGGCGTGGGGTATTATTTCTTGAAGCCGCCTCCGCCCACCCAATCTTTCAAAGTGCCTTATGCCAACATTTCCGGGCTGGCTTGGGACGGCAAAGGGATTTGGACCTGCGACTGGCTCTCTGAAACCGTTTTCCGCCATGAAACCAACGAAGGGTTCAGCGTCCTTTCTAAAACGGCCATGCCCGACCAGCCTGCTTCGGGCCTGGCCTGGGACGGCAAAAACATCTGGACCGTTTCCGGCTGGTCCAAAAAAATTTACAGGCACGGCGCGGATTTGGCCGTGGAAGCCCAGGCGGACCTGCCCGCGGCACAACCCGCCGGGCTGTATGTGGACGCCGAGGGCAACTTCTGGGCGGGGGACTTAAAAGACGGAAAAATCATAAAATTCCGCATGAAAGACGGGCGGGTTGATATAATATGGGGCGGAAAAAGCCCGGCGGAAAAGCCGGCGGGGTTTTTCCGGGACAAAAAATTTCTTTGGACGGCGGATGCTAAAACCGGCCTCGTCTTTCAATTAAAACCGGAAAGTCTCGAAACCGTGGCGGCGTATGGCCTGCCTCCGGAAGTGGAAAAAGGCAAGCTTTCGGCCTTTGCGTCTGACGGCAAAAATTTCTGGGTTGGCTTTGAGGGCGGTTCCAAGATCTACCGCGTGCCCGCCAAGCGCCTGATCCGCACAAAATTATGAGAAAAGAATTCCTTCCTTTTTCGCGCCCAAGCATCGGCCCAGAAGAAATTGACGAGGTCGTGGACTCGCTTAAGTCCGGCTGGATCACCACCGGCCCCAAAGTGCAGAAATTTGAGCGCCAGTTCGCGGAGTTCACAAGCGCTCCGCATGCGGCGGCCGTCAATTCGGCCACAGCGGGCCTCCACATTGCTTACCTTGCCGCGGGGATCAAGCCGGGGGACGAAGTCATCACTACGCCCATGACATTCATTTCCACCGTGAGCATGCTGCTCGCAGTGCAGGCCAAACCCGTGCTGGCGGACATCGACCGCGGCACTTTGAACATCGACGTTGCCCAAATCGAGCGCAAAATCACCAAAAAAACCAGGGCGATTGTGCCGGTGCACTTTGCGGGTCTGCCCTGCGACATGGATGCCATCGCCGCCCTCGCCAAAAAACACAACTTGCTTGTG
>MGUQ01000048.1:8490-13557 GCA_001799975.1 Elusimicrobia bacterium RIFCSPLOWO2_01_FULL_54_10
CTCGCTTTCGGACGCCACCGTGTTCAGCTTCCACCCCATCAAAAACATCACCACCGGCGAAGGCGGCATGGTCACCACGCCTCACGAAAGCTGGAATCAGGAGCTAGGCCTGTTGAGGTTTCATGGCATGAGCAAGTCCGCCTGGAAACGCTACGCCAAGGGCGGCTCGCCGCTTTATTCCATCGAGCGCCTGGGATTCAAATACAACATGATGGACATCCAGGCGGCCATGGGCATTCACCAGCTCAAAAAACTTCCCGCGTTCAACGAGGCCCGAACGCGCCTGGCCGCGCTTTACGATAAGGCCTTCTCAAATTTTTCTGAAATCCGCGTTCAAAAGAGCGCGCCCTATGATCATGTTCACTCCCATCACCTATATCCCATCATTCTGGAAAGCAAGAAACTAAAAATTAATCGGGATGATTTTGTGGCTAAAATGGGAGAAATGAATGTTGGGACCGGAATCCATTTCACCGCCGTGCATCACCACCCCTATTACAAGGATATTTTTAAGAATGATTTGTCGAACTTGCCTGTGGCAAGTGATGTTTCAGAAAACATTCTCTCTCTCCCGCTATATCCAGGATTATCAGAGAATGATGTTCAGGATGTGATTGATGCCACAAAAAAATTGGTGTCCGCGTCATGAATGTCTCCATTTTAGTCCCGGTTTTCAATGAGGAAGCCAACCTGCCCGAACTTTTGGAGCGGCTCTTAAAAACCGCCCGTGGAACAGGCAAAAGCTTTGAAATCATATTGATTGATGACGGCTCCTCTGACGGCTCCGTTAAAATCATCAAAGACGCGACGAAGGGCAACCCGGAATTGAAGCTCATCCGCTTTAACCGCAATTACGGCCAGCACAGCGCTCTCTTCGCGGGCTTTGCCGAAGCGCAAGGGGACATTGTGGTCACCCTGGACGCCGACCTGCAAAACCCGCCCGAAGAAATCCCCAAACTGATCGCCAAAATGGAGGAAGGATTTGAAGTGGTGGGAGGATACCGCCAGCACAGGCAGGATTCTTTTTTTAGAAAAATCCCGTCTTATTTTGTGGCCAAGTTCACTTCCAAGTTCGTGAAGGTTTCGCTCAAGGATTACGGCTGCATGCTCCGCGCCTACCGCAAAGAGCTGGTGAAGGAAATGGTGGCTGGGGGAGAAGCGGCGGTGTATATTCCGGCCCTTGCAAACTCTTTGGCGTCTTCCGTGGCGGAAATTCCCGTGGAGCACCGCGCGCGGGAAAAAGGAAAATCCAAATACAGCTTTCTCCGGCTCCTGCACCTGAATTTTGATTTGATGACGGGATTTTCTCTTCTGCCCATCCAGATTGTGGGCCTGGCGGGCGTGGGGATCGCGTTCGCAGGACTTGTTTTCAGCATTTTCCTGCTTGTCATGCGCCTCATCATGGGCTCCGAATGGGCCGTGGGAGGAGTTTTTACCCTGTTTGGAATCTTGTTTTTCTTCGTGGGCCTTGAAATTTTGGCCATCGGGCTCATTGGCGAATATGTGGGGCGGATATACCAGGAAGTGCGCAAACGCCCGCGTTACCGCATCCGGGAAATCATTACCTCCAAAGACCTCAAATAATCCTTTTGGAAACCCAACTCCATCAGATCCTGGCCCCACTATCCCAAAATGAGTTCATCGCCGTATTGGGCGGTGCCCTGAACCGGCTGGGCAAGGGCGACGCTCTCGCGTTCATCGGAATTCTGCTGGTGCTTCACGGATTCGTCCGCGGCGAAGGGACTGCCCTCCGCGCTGGATTGGTCAGCTTTTTCGTTTTGACCCTCTCCGGGCTTTGCGTTCAAACGCTCAAACACCTTCTTGGCCGAGCCCGACCGGGGGAAAACCTGGGAGATTTTCATTTGATCGGCCCCAATTTTTTCAAGGCGGGGTTTGATTCGTTTCCTTCCGGCCATGCTTTCAGTTCTTTTGCATTTGCCTCATTCATGGCCGCATATTACCCTCAGTGGCGTTGGGTATGTTACGGGACCGCAGCGGCCATTTCAATCTTGGGGCGCGTGGTTTTCCGCCATCATTTTTTGTCGGATGTGATTGTCGGAGCGGTTTTGGGAATCTTGCTTGGGGCCTGGGCATCGAAAAAATTCAGGCCGTGGATTGAAAAGTCGTGAAACTGCTTTGGGTCGGGCTTTTTAGCGCCGCCATTCTTTTCTCAGGGCTCGGCAAAACGCCGCTCTGGGACCGGGACGAAACCGAATACGCACAGTCCGCCGTTGAAATGCAATCCAATAACGAATGGCTCATCCCCACGCTGGAAGGCCAACCCTTCATTGAAAAGCCAATCCTTCTTTTCTGGCTTGTACGGCTTTCCTACATGGCTTTCGGAGTGAACGAATTTGCAGCGCGCTTCCCAGCCGCGCTCTTTGGCGTGCTCACTTGTCTCGCTGCGGGGTTTCTGGGGAAAACGCTTTATGGAGCGCGCGCGGGATTTTGGAGCGGCATGGTTTTGTCCTCCATGATTCTTTTTGCGGGCGGCTTCAGGCTTCTTCTGACCGATCCCTTTTTTGTTTTTTTCACCACCCTTGCGCTCGCGTTCTATGCCCGTTCGTCCCTTTTTCTTTCTTATCTTTTCACGGGTCTGGCCGTGCTGGCTAAAGGCCCCATCGGACTTTTCCCGGCGGGAGTATTCATGGTTTACGAGTGGGCGCAAAACCGGTATCAGCTCGATGGGAGGGTCTTCAAATCGATCGCCGGACACGCTGCTTGTGCCGCGCTCAGCTGTTCCATCGCGGCTCCGTGGTTCCTCTACAGCATGTCCAAAGAGAAAGCCGCCACCACCACCTTCTTTGCTTATGATAACCTTGCGCGTTTTTTTCAAAGTTTCGAAGGCCACAGCGGCCCCGCGTTTTATTATGTGATCGTGCTGGCTCTGGGAACGCTCCCCTGGACATTCCATCTGATTGCGGCGCTCAAAAAAAGCTGGCGTGAAAGGGGAAGCCAATCCCTCCCGATGCAGGGGGGAGATCTCCTATTGGCCGTCTGGACTGTGGTCCTGTTTGTTTTCTTCTCTGTGAGCGCCACAAAACTCCCTCATTACATGTTTCCCGTGCTTCCCGCTCTGGCCTGCTGGATAGGCAAACTCATTGCAGAGGAGCCGCAAAGGGAAAAATCCGCCGCGCGAATTTGCGGAGGTACATTAGTGTTCGTTTTATTCGCTGTCTTTGTCCTGCTTCCCAAGGTGGACAGCTATCGCGTGATGAAACCCATCGGCCTTGCGCTCAAGGCAAATACGCCGCCGGAAGCAAAAGTTTACGGATACTTTGTGTCCGAGCCCAGCTTGTTTTTTTACGGCGGACGCCTTTTCCCGTTCATTGAACAGGGCAGTCTGGATGACCTCTTGTCTCAAAAAGAGCCGGTTTATGTCATCACCAAAGAATCCCGCTTGAACGAAACCCCGCCCAAAGTTCCTTTCAAAATTGTGGAGCGGGCGAAAGGGTTCGCGGAAAACGGCGGCAAAATGACCGTTCTGCTTCTGTCCAATCAAGTCCAATGAAAACCATCGTCTACGCGTATCACGACATCGGCTGCGAGGCGCTCAAGACACTCAGCGACTTGGACCAGGACATTGTGGCGGTCTTCACTCATAAGCCGGATCCAAAAGAGAACGTCTGGTTTGCCTCCGCGGAAAACTTCTGTCATGACATGGGACTGCCTGTTTTCACTCCAGAGAACTGCAACAGCGAAAAATGGATACGCAAAGTGAAATACATGGCGCCCGACATTATTTTTTCTTTTTATTACAGAAACCTCATCTGCGAAGACATCCTCCATACTGCGTCCTACGGCGCGTTCAATCTGCACGGCTCCCTGCTTCCCAAATATCGCGGACGCGCTCCGGTGAACTGGGCCATTGTGAAGGGCGAAAAAGAAACCGGCCTGACCCTGCACCACATGGTGCTCAAAGCCGATGCGGGGGACATTGTGGCTCAAAAGAAGGTGGCCATCTCCCGAGAAGACACGGCGCTCACCTTATTCAAAAAACTGGTGCCTCTCACGGGCGAAATCCTGAAAGAGACCGTGCCGCTCATTGAAGCAGGCAAGGCCCCGCGCGTTCCCCAAAACCACGCGATGGCCACCAAATTTCCCGGCCGCACGCCCGAAGACGGAAGAATTGATTGGACGAAGAGCTCGGAAGAGATTTATAATCTTGTTCGGGCTGTCACCCGCCCTTACCCCGGAGCCTTTGCGGATATGGACGGAAGAAAATTGACGATTTGGAAGGCGGACACAACCGCAGGCGTGGGGAAACCCGGTGAAATTTTAAGCCAAACTCCGCTCACGGTGGCCTGCGGGGTCGGGGCGCTCATTTTGAAGGAGATAGAATGAAGGTATTGATTGTGGGCGTGAACGGTTTCATCGGCAACGCTCTCACGGAAAAAATCCTCTCCCAAACCGGCTGGGAAGTTTACGGCATGGATCTGGGGTCGGACCGCCTGGAGCATTCCATCAACCACCCCCGTTTCCATTTTGTCGAAGGCGACATCACCATCAACAAGGAATGGATCGAATACCACGTCAAGAAATGCGATGTGGTGCTGCCGCTGGTGGCCATCGCCACGCCCATTGCCTATGTCAAAGATCCCCTGCGGGTTTTTGAGCTCGATTTTGAAGAGAACTTAAAGATCGTGCGCGCCTGCGTGAAATATAAAAAGCGCATCATCTTCCCGTCCACCTCTGAAGTCTACGGCATGTGCAGCGATAAAAAATTTGATGAGGATGAATCCCACCTGGTTCTGGGCCCCATCCGCATGCAGCGCTGGATTTATTCCTGCTCCAAACAGCTCCTGGACCGCGTCATTTGGGCTTATGGAGAAAAGCAAGGCCTGCAGTTCACCTTGATCCGCCCGTTCAACTGGATCGGACCCAAACTGGATTCGCTCAACACCCCCAAGGAAGGCAGCTCGCGCGTGGTCACGCAGTTCATTGCCAACCTGGTAAAAGGCGAGCCCATCCGGCTTGTAGGCGGGGGGAATCAGCGACGCGCGTTCACCTACCTTGACGACGGCATTGATTGCCTCATGAAAATCATCGAAAACAAAAACCACAAGT
>MGUQ01000049.1 GCA_001799975.1 Elusimicrobia bacterium RIFCSPLOWO2_01_FULL_54_10
ATTTACGCCAACGAGGGCATCGCCCAGGTTCTTTTCCTGGAGTCAGATCAAATCTGCGAAATATCGTATGCGGACAAGAAGGGCAAGTACCAGAAGCAGACGGACATCACGCTTCCCAAGATCAAGCAGACTGTTTGATATTTTTCAAATCTGCACGACAAAATTAAAATGCATCTTCGACGAATCGGTATCGTTGTTTTCAATTTCATATTTATTATGAGCTTTTCGAGCTTGGCATTCTGCGGCATGGCGGCAAATCCTTGCGGCTCCGGGAAGCAAGTGAACAAGGCGCCTTCGGGCAAAATCATTCTCGTGAGCGGCATTATAGACAAGAAAGATAAGGTCGAATTATCATTGCCGTTCACGATAATCACCGGCGGAAAACCGGATGATTCCAGTCCCGGAGATTATTGCGCACAAATGTTGGATGAGAATGGCCTTTTACTTGACGAAACTGGATTTGGCGTTGATTTCAGGCTCATGATTGAGACAAGGAGCCAGGAACCTGGGACCCGAGAAACTAGTAGGGTTCCATTAACATTGAAAGTAAATCTTCCGGAAAAGACATCCAAAATCGCGATTGTGAACAAGCAAAATGTTCTTGCCGAAGTCTCATCGAAAGATTTCCAAACGAGAGATGAATGGCTGGCTAAAAACAATAAAAGAGTTGACATTCATTTGGTTAAAGCAGAGTGTTCAAAGGGATATCCTCTGATCGCCTTGATTAATTCGGGCATCTATGACGTTAAATTTGACAAAGTCATCATCAGTATAGACCAGGTTGGAGTGAAATGTCGTTGGTCCGGCAGGCTCACGGCAAAATCATCGGCTACCTGCGCCGTAGATCAGTTTTTCAGTCCCGGACATCATAGACTAAACATTAAAACTTTAACTCAAGGTGAAATTCAAACTCATCTTATTTGTCAGTAGTGGTTTTTTATCAATACTAAATATTTGGAGGCAACATGGCATTTTTCATAGGACGGGACAGAGAAGCAAGGCGGGCATACGGATTTGACGAAGTGGCGCTCGTTCCAAGCGCCATCACCATCAACCCCGAAGACTGCGACACGAGCGCCAAGATCGGCGGGATTTCCTTAAAGTTTCCCATCATTGCCAGCGCCATGGACGGCGTGGTGAACGTGAAGTTCGCCATCGAAATGTCCAGGCTGGGCGGGCTGGCCGTGCTCAATTCCGAAGGCATACAGACGCGCTACGAAGACCCGGAGAAGATCCTCCAGGGAATCGTGAACTCCAACCCCGATGAGGCCACATCGCTCCTTCAGAAAGTCTATAAGGAACCCATCAAGGAAGACTTGCTCGCCCAGCGCATCAAGCAGATCAAGAAAGGCGGCGGCAAGGCGGCCATCTCCGCCATCCCCAAACGTGCAGAGCGATTTGCGGAAATTGCGCTCAAATCGGGCGCAGACTTTTTTGTCATCCAGTCAACGGTCACGAGCGCCAAGCATGAATCCTCCAACTATGCGAGCGTGGACTTCACAAAAATCTGCAAGAAACTCTCAAAGAATGTGCCGGTCATTATCGGCAATTGCGTCACTTACGGCGCGGCCCTCTCCCTCATGGAAGCGGGCGCGGATGGAATTTTAGTGGGCATTGGTCCTGGCGCCGCCTGCACTTCCCGCGGAGTTTTGGGAGTGGGAGTTCCGCAAGTCACCGCCACTGTGGACTGCGCTGCTGCGCGCGACTTCTACATGAAAAAGTCCGGAAAATATGTTTCCATGATCACGGACGGCGGCATGGTCACCTCCGGCGACATCTGCAAAGCTTTTGCTTCAGGCGCAGACGCAGTCATGATCGGCTCTGGTTTAGCTAAATCCGTGGAAGCGCCCGGGCGGGGCTATCACTGGGGCATGGCCATGCCGGACCGCTACTTGCCGCGCGGCACCCGCGTGAAGGTGGGAACCACCGCCACTTTGAAAGAAATTCTGCTCGGGCCGGCCAATGTGGACGACGGCACCCAGAACCTGGTGGGCGCCCTCAAGGTGGCCATGGGCACATTGGGCGCGCATAATTTGAAAGAGATGCAGCTCGTGGAAATCATCATCGCTCCTGATATCAAATCAGAAGGCAAGGTGTACCAGAAAGCCCAGAAGCTTGGGATGGGAAAGTAAGCGGAGGAAGATATGACAAACAAACCGTTGGTAGGAATCGTCATGGGAAGCGACTCGGACCTGCCCGTCATGAAAGAAGCGGCTGAAGCGCTGGATAGTTTTGGAATCCCCTACAAAATCGAAGTCATTTCCGCCCACAGAAACCCAAAAGGCACATTTGATTACGCCTCCAAAGCCAAAGAACGCGGCCTGAAAGTCCTGATTGCGGGCGCGGGCGGCTCGGCCCACTTGCCCGGAGTGATTGCGGCGCTCACCACGCTCCCCGTCATCGGCGTGCCTGTCAAAACCTCGAAACTTTCCGGCCTGGACTCTCTCCTTTCCATCGTGCAGATGCCGGACGGCATTCCCGTGGCCACCGTGGCCATCAATGGAGCCAGGAACGCGGGCATCTTGGCCGCTCAAATGGTCGGTTTGGCAGATGCAAGGATTTCCAAGGAACTTGAAAAATTCAAAGCCTCTCTCAAGTCCAAGGTGGAAGCAAAGTCTGCGGAATTGGGAAAGATAGGATATAAGGCGTACCTAAACAAACATGGGCTGTAAGGGCGACGCATGCGTCGCCCCAACAGCATTCTAATATGATAATTATCCTTGATTTTGGCTCCCAGTTCACGCAGCTCATCGCCCGCCGCGTGCGCGAGCTGAAAGTCTATTGCGAAATCCTGCCCCACACCGCTTCCCTAAAAGAAATCACCTCCAAAAACCCTTCCGGAGTTATCCTATCCGGCGGCCCTGCCAGCGTGAACGGCGGCGGCAAGTCCCCCTCCTGCGACAAGGAAATTTCCTCCGGCCGCTGGCCGGTTTTGGGCATCTGCTACGGCATGCAGCTGCTCGCCCATCAAAACGGCGGCAAAGTGCTTGCCGCGCACAAGCGCGAGTTCGGCCATGCGGAGATCAATGTGGAAAACGCGGGCCCACTCTTCAAAGGGCTCGCTTCCACTCTGAACGTCTGGATGAGCCACGGAGACGAAGTGCAAAATCTTCCTCAGGGCTTTGTGCGCCTGGCCAAGACCTCCAGTGCCATGGCCGCCATTGCGCATCCGGGAAAAAACCTCTATGGGGTGCAGTTTCACCCTGAAGTGGCACACACACCGCAGGGCAAGCAAATCCTCTCCAATTTTCTCTTCAACATCTGCCATGAAGCAGCCGATTGGCGCATGGCGTCTTTCATTGAGAACGAAGTCGCCAAAATCAAGGTACAAGTGGGCACTGGCTCCGCCGTTTGCGGCATGTCCGGCGGAGTGGACAGCGCTGTGGCCGCCGTGCTGGTGAACCAAGCCATCGGCCGCCAGCTCCACTGCGTGTTTGTGGACAACGGCCTTCTGCGCTACGGGGAAAAAGAAAGGGTGGAGGAAGTTTTTAGGAATATCTTCAAAGACCGCCTCTACATTGTGGACGCGCGCAAGGAATTCTTGAAAGGGCTCAAGGGCGTGGCTGATCCTGAGAAAAAACGCAAAATCATAGGCAAAACCTTCATTGATGTTTTCGACCGCCAGGCCAAGAAGCTCGGCAAAATCAAACACCTCGTCCAAGGCACGCTTTACCCGGACTTGATCGAAAGCCAGAGCGTGCGCGGGCCTTCCGCGGTCATCAAAACGCACCACAATGTGGGCGGCCTGCCCAAACGCATGAAACTCTCCTTGATTGAGCCGCTTAAGTTTCTATTTAAAGATGAAGTGCGGGAACTTGGCGCGGAGCTGGGCCTTCCCTCGGAAATTTTAAAGCGCCACCCTTTCCCCGGGCCCGGCCTGGCCGTGCGCATCTTGGGCGATGTGACTGAAGAAAAACTCACTCTCGTGCGAGGAGCGGACAGGATTGTGGAGGAAGAAATCCGCGCGGCCGGGATTTACGAGAAACTCTGGCAGGCTTTTGCCGTGCTCATCCCCGTGCGAACCGTGGGAGTGATGGGCGACGCCCGCACCTATGAACGGGTCGCCGTGGTGCGCGCGGTCACATCGCAAGACGCCATGACGGCGGACTGGGCGGATATCCCCAAGCCCGTGCTCTCCAAAATTTCCAACCGCATCATCAATGAAATCCGTGGCATCAACCGCGTGGCTTATGACATTTCCAGCAAGCCGCCGGCCACCATCGAATGGGAATAACACAAAAATGTTACAGGAAATTTACAAAAAGTTTAAGACAGGCCGGAGAGCATTTTGATATGATTTTGGCATGGGAATCAAATCCATCGTCATCATCACTCTGGCCGCGGCGACTCTTCTCTCTTGGACAGCCCTTCGCTCCTCCGAGCCGCGCAAAACAGACCCGCGTTATGCGGCCGTCGTTGCGGATCAGCTCAAATTCCGCATCGACACCCTGTTTGCGCCCGCGGACTTCCTGAGAGATGAGCCCGAACTTGTGCAGGGCATGATCCTGCCCGCAATGGGACTGGTGAGCTATGATGACAATAACCGAACCTCAAATTAATCTTCCCCTCTTCATCCGCGGCAAAGTCCGCGATGTGTATGACTTAGGCGACAAGCTCCTCTTAGTCGCCTCAGACCGCATTTCCGCTTTCGACGTTGTGCTCCCCACGCCCATTCCCGACAAAGGCAAAGTTTTGAACCAGATCTCTGCCTTCTGGTTCGATCAGACAAAAACCGTGGTCAAAAACCACCTTATCTCGGCGTCCGTCTCCGAATATCCCTCAAACCTGCAGCAATACCGCTCACAACTCGAAGGCCGCTCCATGCTGGTGGTGAAAACCGAAAAGTTTCCCATTGAATGCGTGGTGCGGGGCTATATATCCGGCTCCGGCTGGAAAGAATACAAACAGACCCAAAGCGTCTGCGGAGTGAAACTGCCCGCGGGCCTGCAAGAATCTGAAAAGCTGCCTGAGCCCATTTTCACACCGGCCACCAAAGAAGAGGGCGGCAAGCACGATGAGAACATTTCATTTGAGCGCATGTGCTCCATTGTGGGCCAGGAGATGAGCGAAAAACTGCGCAAAATATCCATCGACATCTTCAATACCGCCTCCAAGGTGGTTGAAGCCAAGGGCCTCATTTTGGCCGACACCAAGTATGAATTCGGGCTGATCAACGTGAATGGGAAGAAAGAGATTATTCTAATTGATGAGGTCCTGACTCCGGACTCCTCAAGATTCTGGGAGAAAAGCCAGTACAAGGTGGGCACCTCCCCCGCATCGTTCGACAAACAGTTTGTCAGGGATTATCTGGAATCAGTGAAATGGGCCAAGACGCCGCCTGCGCCAGCTTTACCGCAAGATATCGTGCAAAAAACACGGGCAAAATACCTCGAGGCCTTCACCCGCATCACCGGCAAGTCTCTCATTTAACGACAATAAACTAAAAAGTATAGTTACTCCCGCCGAACTCTGGCGGGAACCTCTCCGTGGTTCCCCTCCAGTCGCTTGTTGCGACCGGAGCCTCCCCTCCAAAAGGCGTGCGTACCTATACTTTTTAGTTTATTATGATCAGCGTTCGATTTTTAGGATTTTGAACTGCTTCTTGCCGGCCGGCAAGTTGATGTCCACCGTATCGTTCTTCTTGTGGCCCAGAAGTCCTTCGCCCAGAGGCGAGTGGACGGAGAGCTTGCCGGCAGAGGGGTCTGACTCTTCCTGGCCGACAAAAGTATAAGTCATTTCCGCGCCGGAGGCCATTTCCTTCATCGTGACCGTGGCGCCAATGCGGACTTCGTCTTTGGCAATCTTGGCGTCGTCAATCAGCTGTGCGCTCCCCAACTTCGTTTCAATATCCGCTATCCGGCGCATCACTTCGGCCTGTTTTTCCTTGGCGTATTGATAGCCGGCGTTTTCGCGCAGGTCGCCCTGTTCGCGGGCTTCCCCAATCATCTGGGACAGCTCGCGCTTCTGCTCTTTCAAGGCATCCACATCTTTGCGGAGTTTTTCATAGCCCTCGCGCGTTAGAAAAGTTGTTTTACCCATCTGTTCATTATAAGACCCCCCACCTCAAATGTCAAATCCGTCAAAAACTGATATCATATTTCCCTCATGACAAACTTTTATCATGGTAAAAAGGTCCTGGTCACAGGGGGGCTGGGGTTTTTGGGCAGCAATCTTTCGCGCCACCTGGTGGAGTTGGGGGCCAAAGTCACACTCCTAGACTCTCTCCTGAAAGGTCATGGGGGCAATCTTTTTAACATGGCTGATTTCAAGAAATCGGTCCGTTTTGTCAAAGGCGACATCCGCAACAAGAAGCTGACCGAGAAAATCGTGAAAGGCCAGGACATCCTTTTCAACATTGCCGCTCAAACCAGCCACACGGACTCCATGAAAAATCCTTATCTGGATGTCGACATCAACACCCGCGGCCAAATCAACCTGCTTGAAGCCTGCCGCAAGGGCAACCCCGGCATCCGGATTGTTTACTGCTCCACGCGGGCTGTTTATGGCTCGGCTGCGAAGCGCATCATCGATGAAGCCACGCTTCCCAATCCGCTCGATGTCTATGCGACAAATAAGCTGGCCGGCGAGAATTATCACAGGGTTTACGCTAAAGTTTTTGGCTTGAATGCCACTGTTTTGCGCTTGTCCAACGGTTACGGACCCCGGGCGCAGATGAAAGAGCCCTCTTTTGGCATTTTGAACTGGTTTATCCGCTTGGCTCTAGATGACGCGGAAATCAAGATTTTTGGCGATGGCAAGCAGGTGCGGGATTACGCCTATGTGGATGACATGACGGAGGCCTTCTTAAAAACCGCGCAGAACAACGATATCAAGGGTGAAATTTTGAACATCGCTTCCGGCCACGGCCTGCCTCTGATCAACATTGTCAAAGAAGTGGTGCGAATTGCGGGCACAGGCAAGATCGTCCATGTTCCCTGGCCGGACACCAACAAGAAGATCGATGTGGGAGATTTTATTGCGGATGTTCACAAAGCCCGCCGCCTGATCGGCTGGGAAGCTTCAACTCCTCTGAAAGACGGCCTCGCAGAAACCATCGACTTCTACCGCCAAAACAAACGCCGCTATTGGTAGTTTACAGAAACTCCAGTTCCTGGAACTCTAAATAGAGTTCCCGGCACACCCACGCATCCGTGGCGGCATAGGTGAGCTGTTTGGGTGAGAGATGGGGATTCGACCAGTTGGAAGTGGCCATGCCTTTGGTGACGCGGAATCCGAGAAGCTGGGCGGCTAGGCTGCGGACGCTGGATTGGGTGAAGCCCTTTCCTTTGGCCACCAGGCTCAGGTCAAGCGTGTTTTTCTGCTCAAAGGGAAAAACTTTTTTAAGACCCTTAAAATCGTCTGCCAGCCCGATGCCCACTTTAATGAGAGCTTCGTCCTCAAAAATCTCCTTGATTGCGCCGGAAAAATCCATCCGTTTCAACTGAAATAGATAGGCCGCGTTTGAAGCGGCTATCTGCACCAAACTTGGTTGATAAGATTGGCCCTTTTTGAATGCCGGCCGGGTTTCCGTGTCCAGCCCCACCACCTTTTCACTGCGAATGGCCTGAACTGCATGGACTAGCTCGGCGGCCGAGGAAACAAGATGGATCGGTCCGTTGTAGGTACGGATGGCCAGCAATGCCAATTCTTCGGGAGTGATGATTTTCATCCACGAACATTATACATTGCTATAATATAGTCATCCCCTATGAACATCGAAGAAGTTTACAAGAAGTCCAGAAAAAATCTAGAAATCGTCCGCAAGCGGCTCGGAAGGCCGCTCACTCTGGCCGAAAAAGTGCTTTTCGGGCATCTTGATAATCCGGCCACCCAGGAATTTTTGCCCGGCAAGGGCATTTTAAAGACCCGCCCGGACCGCATCGCCATGCAAGACGCCACAGCTCAAATGGCCCTGCTCCAATTCGCCCAGGCCCAGATATCCCAAGTGGCTGTTCCCACCACAGTTCACTGTGATCACTTGATTCGCGCTTATCTGGGCGCGGCCAAAGACATGGAAACGGCCACCAAAGAAAATAAAGAGGTTTACGATTTCTTAAGCTCCGCCTCTAAAAAGTTCGGCATTGGCTTTTGGAAACCCGGCTCCGGCATCATCCACCAGGTGGTTCTGGAAAACTACGCTTTCCCGGGCGGCATGATGATTGGCACGGATTCCCACACACCCAACGCCGGCGGCCTTGGGATGATCGCCGTGGGCGTGGGCGGAGCGGACGCGGTGGATGTGATGGCAGGCTACCCCTGGGAAGTCAAACACCCCACGCTCGTGGGCGTGCGTCTCACGGGCGAGCTTTCCGGCTGGGCCGCGCCCAAAGACGTTATCCTTTATGTTTGCGGCGTCTTGACCGTGCAGGGCGGCACCAACCGCATCGTGGAATATTTTGGGCCAGGCGCCAAATCCATCAGCTGCACGGGAAAAGGCACCATCACCAACA
>MGUQ01000050.1:0-9719 GCA_001799975.1 Elusimicrobia bacterium RIFCSPLOWO2_01_FULL_54_10
GGTTTATATCGAGATCAAGGCCCGGTTTGATGAATTGAACAACATGCGCTGGGCTGCAGAACTTAAAAAGGGCGGGTGCAAGGTCATCCGGCCCATGGGGCTTTACAAAGTGCACTCCAAGTTGACCCAAGTTGTTCGGAAGGAAAAAGATTCAGAATTTTATCTTACACACCTTGGCACGGGGAATTATCATCCGGACACCGCAAGGCAATATACGGACCTGAGCCTGCTCACCGCCGACCAGGATCTGGGAAAAGAGGTGGCGGCTTATTTTGCCTGGCTGGCACAGGGTGAGAAGCCTCAAATCACTTTCAAAGATATTTTGGTGGCTCCACATGACCTGGACACACAGTTCATGAAATTGATCCGCGAGGAAACCCTGATTCAAAAAAGCGGAGGGAAAGGCGTCATTCTTGCTAAGATGAATTCCCTGGTGGATGATCGCATCATTGAGGCGCTGTATGAAGCGTCACAGGCCGGGGTAAAAATCCGCCTTCTTGTGCGGGGTATTTGCTGCTTGCGCCCGGAAACCAACGGCTTAAGTGAAAATATCGAAGTCAGAAGCGTGGTGGACCGTTTCCTGGAGCACAGCCGCATTTACTATTTCCGCGCCGGAGGCAAGGACAAAATCTTTCTTTCCAGCGCCGATTGGATGCCGCGCAATTTCAATTCACGTTATGAAATTGCATTCCCCATTAAAAACCAGGACTTGAAGGCCTATGTGCGCGATGTCATTCTGGCCAAAAGCATGGCTGACAATGTGAAATCCTGGGCGCTTACGGCGGAGGGAAGCTATGTGCGCCTCTCACCCAAACCGGGTGAGCCGCGCGTGAGGTCTCAGAAAGCGTTTTTGGATTTAGCGGCCGCGCGCGGAGAAAAAGATTGAGGCGCAGCGGTGGTACTTGTCCAGCTTCTCGGTTTTCAGGCGGAATTTTTTCACCACTTTGCGGTCAAATTTCAGCAGAGAGTTAATGCGACTCAGCTTGGCCGCCAGGGAGTTGCCCTCGGCCTTGATCTCGTTCTCATATTCATAGAAGGTTGAAAGAGGGTATGGGCCATTGCGGGTGATGTAGAAGGCCGAAACCCTGTCTACCGACGGTTCCAAAAAAGCTTTTCCTAAGTCCACCGAATACTTGTCCTTCTGATATTGGCTGATAATTGGCGCGGATGAAATCTGCGAGAGGATCCGAGGGCCCAAGTGCCTCTTCATGGTGCGGATCATGCCCTTGTCCGCGTATTTTTTCAGGATCTGGTGTATGGACGTGCGCGTAAAATGGATGACGTCATGATGGCTTTCCTCCCGCGCCATGCCTTTCAAAGAGCGGGTGGAGAATTCGGAGCGGAACAGCAGGGTGTCTTCCAAAAATCCCGGGCCTTTGTACTGCAAATAGACCCTGTCCCCCCCTTTTTTGAAGCGCAGGCGGAGGCTTGCTCCAAGGCGGAAAAGATCCATCTTGGGCGTGTCCAGAAACTGATCGAAGAAATAGGTGGTCTTGATGTGCCGGGTCTTTTTGGAATTGGCGATGAATTTTTTCAGCGCCTTGACCTGGCCGGGCAAAACGCGCTTTTTGGACTCAATTTCGACAAAGCGCAGATCGTCGATTTTGAGGGCCGAATAAAGCTCATCGCGAAGAATTTCGAAATTATCGAATTTCAATTTTGAATCCCTTCTTAATATATCATTTAATCTATTCAAACCCCATGCAACAACAACCCTTTGTCAGAGAAATCAAAAGGAAACTTTTTCACTTTCTTTCCCTTGTCTATGCTGCGGGCTATTTTTATCTGGGTAAGGAACCGGTCTTGAAAATTCTCGTCCCCATCCTCATTATTGTAGGAACCGTGGAATCCGCCCGCCTGATTTTTCCAAAACTTAACCAGGCCATCCTGCCCTTCTTTGGCGGCATTCACCGCGAATCCGAAATAAAAAAGTTTTCAGGGATTTTTTGGACTTTGCTGGGCTGCATTCTGACGATCTGGATCTTTAAGGACCGCCAAGTCGTCCTGTGCGCTTTGGGCTATCTGGTGTTTGCGGATGCCGCCGCGGCCTTGGTGGGCGTGCCGTTGGGCAGGCACAAGTTTTTCGGCAAGAGTCTGGAAGGGAGCACGGCCTGCTTTGTCGCCAGCATGCTGGTGGGGCTGGTGTTTCTCCACCCGGGCTGGGCATTGGCGGCGGCGGTTCTTGTGACGGCGATTGAACTTGCGCCTTTGCCATGGAATGACAATTTTTGGATCCCCACTCTCTCCGGTTGTTTCTTGAGTTTAAAAAATATTATCCTATAACCATGGCCAAAGAAAAAATTCTCATCGTTGAAGACGAGAAAGAAATCGTGAAACTCCTCACCTACAATTTTGAAAAAGAGGGTTACCAGGTGCTCACCGCGAGTGACGGAGAAGCCGGCCTGGCCCTCGCCAAGTCGAAGCGTCCGCAAATGATCATTTTGGACTTGATGCTGCCCAAAGTGGACGGCATCGAAGTCTGCAAGCAGATCCGACGGGATTCGCAAGTGCCCATCATCATGCTCACGGCCAAAAAGGAAGAAACCGACCGAGTGCTGGGCCTGGAGCTGGGCGCTGACGACTATGTCACAAAACCCTTCAGCGTGCGCGAGCTGGTCGCCCGCGTGAAATCCCTCTTTCGCAGGTCAAAAGAAAAGGCCTGGGAAACAAAACTTGTCCAGATAGGAAAGTTGGAAGTTGATTTAGAGCGCTACGAAGTGAAACTTTCTGGCAAACTGGTGGAGCTTTCCTCTAAAGAATTTACCTTTCTAAAAATCCTTCTTTCAGCGCAGGGGAAAGTCCTGACCCGGGACCAGCTCCTGGAGTCCGTCTGGGGGTACGAGCAAGCATCTGAAATTGATACCCGCACTGTGGACCAGCATGTCGCTCGTCTGCGCGTGAAGCTCGGTTCCGAAGCCTCCCGCCTCGCCACCGTCAAGAACATCGGATACAAATTTAAACTGGCCTAGTCACGCAGTTGTCAAACAGGTTTTACTTGCCTGTTATCGACTCCTTATTCTCTTCCCGCATATAATCTCCCCTGGGCCTCCTTGTGGCCCGCTCCAGAAAAATTAGGAGGAAACAATGAATAGCATGAGAAATGAAATATGGATTGCGGCTCTGGTCCTGGCTCTGGGCTTGGGGCTGGGCCGCACCAGTTTGCACGCAGACGACACATCCGCCAACATCTCCATCGCCAAGTTCGTGACCAACGCGAAATGGGGCGGGGATCTAAGGATCAGGCAGGAGAACTTCTGGAAATCTTCCCCCGGTCAAAGAGACCGTTCCCGGCAGAGGTTTCGCCTTCGCTACGGGTTGGAATCGACTATCCAGGACATTAAAGTGATCTTTAAAATGGCTTCCGGCACGGGCGAGCAGGTCTCCACCAACCAGTCCTTTGACAACCTCTCATCCCAAAAGGCGCTCTGGATAGATGTAGCGTCTTTGGAATGGAAGGCATTTGAATGGATGAAGCTTTCGGCGGGCCGTATGGCCAACCCCATCTGGCGGGTCTACAGCTCGGATGTGATGTGGGACGGCGACTACAACCCTGAAGGTTTCGCGCAAATGTTCCAATACAAAGTTGGTGAACGGTTTGATGTTTTTGCGAATTTCCTTCAAATGGTTCTGGATGAAGACACAACGGACACCCGCGACCAATGGATGTTCGGGTACCAGCTGGGTTCCAAGAACAAGATCCTGGATGAATTGAGCATGGACTTGGCAGGATCCTTCTACCACTTCAAGTATGAAGCGAATGTGAATGACTTTTCACAAGTCGCCGCGAATGAGGGGAACTCACGGTCAGGAGCGACGAACATCCTCACCTCGTCTTTCACCATCGTTCACTTGACCTCGCAAATCAACACAAAGCTTCTGGGTCACCCCGTTAAACTTCAAGGAGATTACATCAAGAACGTGGAAAGCAACGGGCATTTGAACTCCAACATCGCTTCAGACCAGGCGGGTTATCAATTCGGCACCATCTTCGGCAAGGCCGGCGCGGCCAAGACCTGGGAAGTGGCGTATTTTTATAAGTATCTGGAACTTAATGCCACGATCGCGGACATCTCGGACTCCGACTTCGGGGACGGCGGGACCAACCGGAAAGGGCACATCTTCTGGGTGTCTTACGCTCCAAGGGATTACCTGACCGTGACGGCCAAATACTCTAACACGGAAGTGCTCCACCCGAGATATCAGAGCGGGAGCACTTTCACCACCATTCCGCCCGGAGCCGACAGCATCAACCGGTTCCAGCTGGACCTGTCCTGCAAATTCTAAACCGTCAAACGGCTTTTACGCCGTTGTCACGCGGTTGTCACATTGAACAGCTAAAATTGGAGGTATCACATGAACACAGTTAAATTCTTAAGCTTGGCGGTGGCGCTCACGGTCTCAACCGTTGCGGCCCGTGCCGACATGCTCATCAATGGGGCGGGGGCCACATTCCCGTATCCTATCTATTCCAAGTGGTTCGACGAGTATCACAAGTTGAAGCCCGAGTTTAAGTTCAACTACCAGTCCATCGGCTCCGGCGGCGGCATCCGCCAGATTTCGGCTGGCACCGTGGACTTCGGCGCCACGGACGGCCCCATGACGGATTCCCAGATGGAATCCGCACCTGGATACCTGTACCACATCCCCACCGTTCTGGGCGCTGTGGCTGTCATCTACAACCTTGAGGGCGTGATCGAGCAGTTGAAGATCTCCCCCAAAACCCTGGCGGACATCTTCCTGGGCAATATCAAGATGTGGAATGATCCTAAAATCCAAAAGGACAATCCCGGCGCGAGCCTTCCGGCCCAGCCCATTGTCGTGGTTCACCGCTCCGACGGCTCCGGCACCACCTACATCTTTGTGGATTACCTCTCCAAAGTCAGCGGTGATTGGGCCACAAAAGTGGGACGAGGAACATCCGTTGCCTGGCCAATCGGGCTGGGCGGCAAGGGAAACGAGGGCGTTGCGGGTCTTGTAAAACAGACCCCCAACTCCATCGGCTATGCCGAGCTTATCTATGCCAAGCAGACAAAACTGACATTTGCCTCGATCCTTAACAAAGCCGGCAAGTTTGTGGAGCCGTCCATCGAGTCGGTTTCCGCCGCGGCCCGCGCCAAAATGCCGTCGGATTTCCGGGTTTCCATCACGGATTCCAAGGATCCTGCATCCTATCCCATTTCCGGCTTCACCTGGCTCCTGGTTTACAAGAACCAGAAGGACGCCGTGAAGGGCCGGGCTCTTGTGGACTTCCTCAACTGGATGCTGGATGAAGGCCAGAAATTCGCTTCGGACCTGGGCTATGCGCCATTGCCCGCGGAAGTTAACGCGATGGTCAAAAAGACCGTTGCTCAAATCAAGGTAAAATAATGAGTTCCAAAGGGTGGGGTGACGTTCTCTTTAAGAACGTCACCCTGCTTTTTTCCCTTTCCATTTTCATTCTCACGGCCTGGATCGGTTGGGAGCTTTTCAAAAATTCAAAACTCCCCATGGAAAAATTCGGATTCAGCTTTTTGTGGGACCAGGTGTGGGATCCCGTTCAGGAAGAATACGGCGTTCTGCCGTTTATTTATGGAACCATCGTTTCTTCCATATTGGCGTTGCTGATTGCCGTTCCCTTGGGCCTCGGCGTGGCCATTTATCTCTATGAGCTGGCCCCCCCAAGGATCGGCAATATCATCGGTTTCCTGACCGAGCTTTTGGCCGCCATCCCAAGCGTGGTTTACGGCCTGATTGGGGTGTTTGTTTTAGTCCCCATCATGCGCAAGGCCGGCGCGCCTTATGGGGTGGGCATGCTGACGGCGGGAATCATCCTTTCCATCATGATCCTGCCTTTCATCGCCACAATTTCGCGCGAAATTTTCAAGACCGTGCCGCAAACTTTGAAGGAATCCGCCATGTCATTGGGCGCCACCCGCTGGGAAGTTTTGAAGCTTGTCACGTTGCCCTTTTCCTTTTCCGGCGTTCTAGGATCCATCTTTTTGGCTCTAGGCCGCGCGCTTGGTGAAACAATGGCCGTCACCATGGTGATCGGCAACCGCCCTGAAATCAAGTTTTCCCTCTTTGAGCCTGGCTACACGATGGCCGCAGTCATCGCCAACGAATTTACGGAAGCCACATCGGATTTATATGTGCAGACGTTGATCCAGGTAGGATTGGTCCTTTTTGCCATCACCATTATCGTCAACGGCATCGCGCGTTATCTTATCTATAAAGTTGCCAAAGAAGCTGAGGTGGTGGCATGAGCGCGCAAACCCTGGCTGCTCCGTCTTATTATGAAATTGATCTCCCCCACTACCGGAAGCGGCAAGCCGTCAATTGGGCCGCGTTTCTGCTCACGGGAGTGTGCGCGGCGCTCACCATCAGCATTCTTTTCTTCATCCTGGGATATCTTGTCTATCATGGTTTTTCATCACTCAATTGGGATTTTTTCACCAAGCTTCCCAAGCCTGTGGGAGAGCTGGGCGGGGGCATGGCCAATGCCATTGTGGGCACTTTCAAGCTCCTGGGACTTGCCACGCTGGTGGGGGTTCCCGTCGGTTTCCTGGGCGGGGTTTACCTCTCCGAATACGGCCACAACAAGATCGGGTTCATGGTGCGCTATGCCGCGGACATCTTAAACGGCGTCCCTTCCATCGTCATGGGCATTTTTGCCTATACCGTGGTGGTTCTGCCCATGGGGCATTTTTCAGCTCTTGCCGGTGGGTTTGCCCTGGGTGTCATGATGATTCCCATCGCGGTTCGCAGCACGGAGGAATTTTTAAGAGTCGTTCCTCACAGTGTGCGGGAAGCGGGTTTCGCCCTGGGGCTCCCGGAATGGAAAGTCATCAGCTTTATTGTCATCCCAACTGCTGCCAAGGGCCTGATCACAGGCATTCTGCTGGATCTTGCCCGTGTGGCCGGGGAAACAGCCCCCCTACTTTTCACCGCGTTCGGCAACCGGTTCTGGGCCAACGGCTGGATGGAGCCCATTGCCTCGCTTCCGGTGATGATTTATACTTATGCCATCGCCCCTTATGACGACTGGCACCGGCAGTCCTGGGCGGCGGCATTGGTGCTCATGATGCTGGTGTTCATCACCAGCCTGACCGCTCGAATATTATTGAGAGAAAGGCGTTGACCCCAATAACTTCCATGGAAACTGCCGCGATAATGGAAACTCCCAAGACGGACAAGATCGCCGTCGAGGTCAAGGACTTGAATGCCTATTTTGGGTCTCTCCGCGCCGTCAAGGACTTTTCCTTGAACATGCTGGAGAAAAAAGTGACGGCCCTGATAGGGCCCTCCGGCTGCGGCAAGTCCACCTTCATTCGTTGCCTGAACCGCATGCACGAAGTCACCCCCAAAGCCTGGTCGGAGGGGCAAGTCCTGATTCACGGGGAAGATGTTATGAAAAAGGACCCCGTGCTTCTTCGGCGCAATGTGGGCATGGTATTTCAAAAACCCCAGCCCTTTCCCTCCATGTCCATTTTTGACAATGTGGCTGCGGGCCTGCGTTTGAACGGCTTGAGGAACAAGTCAGTGCTCGCCGAAGAAGTGGAAAAAAGCCTCCGCGACTCCGCGCTTTGGGACGAAGTCAAAGACCACCTGAACAAGCCAGGAACCTCCCTTTCAGGAGGCCAGCAGCAGAGGCTTTGCATCGCGCGCGCCCTGGCCATCCGCCCGAGCGTCCTGCTTCTGGACGAGCCCTGCTCCGCCCTGGACCCCATTTCCACGGCCAAAATAGAAGAGCTGATCCTTGAGCTCAAAAGCAACTACACCATCATCATCGTCACTCACAACATGCAGCAGGCGGCGCGGGTTTCTGACTTCACGGCTTTTCTTCTTTTGGGAGAAATGATTGAATACGGTGTGACTTCAAAAATGTTCACCAACCCGGGAAACAAGAAAACGGAAGACTACATCACCGGAAGGTTTGGGTAATTTTCATGAAAAGGCAAGTCGAAGAAGAAATCAACCAGCTCAAGGCCAAAATCCTCCACATGGGGAGCTTGGCTGAGGAAATGATCCATTTTTCCATGAAGTGCTTTATTGAACGCGAGTCCAATTTCGGCGAGAAAGTCTTTAAAAATGAGGAAGAAGTGAACCGCTTTCAGATTGAGGTGGATGAGCTTTCAAGCCGGATCCTGGCGTTATACCAGCCGGAAGCCACGGACCTGCGCACCATCATTGCCGCCATGAAGATCAATTCCGAGCTGGAGCGCGTGGCCGACCAGGCGGTGAACATCACCCAAACCTGCACGCTGCACTTATTCAAGGAAACACCGGTCAAAACCATGATGGAAATCCCCCGCATGGCCACAATCGCCCAGGAAATGATCAAAGACTCGCTGGATGCTTTTTCCCGGAGCGATGTGGAGCTGGCCCAGGCCGTTCTTAAAAAAGATGAGGAAGAAGACACTCTCAAGGCCAAGGTGTTGAGCGAAATCATCGGGATGATCCGCAAGCACCCGTCCCAAACCAAGCAGCTTGTGGATTTAATTTTGATCTCCCGCAATTTGGAAAAAATCGGCGACCACGCCACCAATATCGCCGAAGACGTCATTTACATGACGATCGGCAAAGATATCCGCCATCCACAGCAGCAGGATCCCCCCGTAGTTTCCCCCTCTCTGTAAAATTTTGTAAAATATACTGCTAATGTCAAAGCAGAAGTGCGTCCTGGCCCTGGAGTCAGGCGATCTATTCACCGGCGAGTCCTTCGGTTTCAAGGGCGAACGTCTCGGCGAGGTGGTTTTCAACACCTCGATGACCGGGTATCAGGAAATATTGACGGATCCGTCCTACAAGGGCCAGATCGTGGTCATGACGGAGCCTCACATCGGCAATGTGGGAGTCAATTCCGAAGATCAGGAATCCCGCCAGGTTTTCTGTGAAGGCCTGGTGGTGAGGGAAGTGAGTCCCCTGGCATCCAATTGGCGCTCCAGAGAAGGCCTTTCTTCCCACCTTGTTTCGCGCCGCATTCCCGCCATCACCGGCATTGACACGCGCCGCCTGACACGGATTCTTCGGGAAGTGGGAGTCATGAGGGGCATTCTCTCCGCCGTGGACTTCAACGCCAAATCCCTCGCCAAAAAAATCAAAAACTCGCCTCAAATGGAAGGCCAGGACCTGGTCAAGCAGGTCACTTGCAGCCGGAGCTATTCGTGGAACGAAGGCGAATGGGAATTATCGTCCAACGGTTCTGCCGCAGCCAAAAATTTGCTTCATGTAGTCGCCATGGATTTCGGCATCAAGCACAACATTTTGCGCTGCCTGGCCGGCCGCGGCTGCAAAGTCACCGTGGTGCCTTCCAAAATCTCTGCCGATGACATTTTGAAGCTAAATCCGGACGGGGTGTTCCTCTCCAACGGCCCCGGAGACCCCGCGGCTGTGACCTACGCCATCGAAACGATAAAAACACTCGTGGATTCTCAGGCATCGGGCAAGATTCCTCCCCTTCCCATTTTCGGCATCTGCCTGGGCCACCAGCTTCTGGGTCTGGCCATGGGCGGTAAAACCTTCAAACTCAAATTCGGGCACCGGGGCGCCAATCATCCCGTCAAGAATATGAAGACTGGAAAAATTGAAATAACCACCCAAAACCACGGTTTTTGCGTGGACCCCGACTCATTGGCGGGGAAGGATGTGGAGACGACTCATTTGAACCTGAATGATCAAACTCAGGAAGGCCTGCGGCACAAAAAACTCCCCGTTTTTTCCGTGCAATATCACCCGGAATC
>MGUQ01000050.1:9732-24305 GCA_001799975.1 Elusimicrobia bacterium RIFCSPLOWO2_01_FULL_54_10
CACGATTCCCGGTATCTTTTTGACGATTTCATTGCGCTGATGACAAGAACGAAAGCAAAGAAGGAAGTTCATGCCTAAGCGCACGGACTTAAAAAAAATCATGATCATCGGCTCCGGGCCCATCGTCATCGGCCAGGCCTGCGAATTTGACTATTCGGGTTCCCAGGCGGTCAAGGCGCTCCGGGCCGAGGGCTACAAAGTCATCCTCATCAACTCCAATCCCGCCACCATCATGACAGACCCGGAAATTGCGGATGCCACCTACATTGAGCCCCTCACGCCGGAATTTGCCGAGCGCGTTATTGCCAAGGAAAGGCCGGACGCCATCCTCCCCACCCTGGGCGGCCAGACGGCTTTGAACCTCGCCGTGGCTCTGCATGAAAAAGGCATTTTAGAAAAATATAAAGTGGAGCTCATCGGCGCCAAAATCGACGCCATCCACAAGGCGGAAGACCGGAAACTTTTCAAGCAGGCCATGATCAAAGCGGGCCTGGAAGTGCCCAAGTCCGGAATTGCGTTCAACATCGGTGAAGCCCAGGAAATTTCCACCACCATCGGCTTCCCACTTATTTTAAGGCCATCATTCACTCTGGGCGGCACCGGCTCGGCAATCGTCTACACCCAGGAAGATTTTTTTGACGCGGCCACGCGCGCCCTGGAATGTTCCCCCATCAGCGAAATCCTCATTGAAGAATCCGTTTTGGGATGGAAAGAATTTGAGCTCGAAGTCATGCGCGACACGGCGGATAACTGCGTGGTGATTTGCTCCATTGAAAACTTCGATCCCATGGGCGTGCACACGGGAGATTCCATCACCGTGGCCCCCATTCAGACGCTCACGGACAAGGAGTATCAACGGCTTCGGGACCAGGCCTTCATCTGCATCCGCACCATCGGGGTGGAAACCGGCGGCTCCAACATCCAGTTCGCGGTGAATCCCAAAAACGGCCGCTCGGTGGTCATCGAAATGAACCCCCGGGTCTCGCGGTCTTCCGCTCTGGCCTCCAAAGCCACGGGTTTTCCCATCGCCAAGATTGCGGCCAAGCTGGCCGTGGGATACCGGCTGGATGAAATCTCCAACGACATCACCCAAAAAACCCCGGCCTGTTTTGAGCCCACTCTGGATTACACTGTCGTGAAAGTTCCCCGCTTTGCCTTTGAAAAGTTCACCAACACGGACCAAACGTTGAATTCGCAGATGAAGTCCGTAGGCGAAGTGATGGCCATAGGCCGCACATTTAATGAAGCTCTGCAAAAAGCCATCCGCGGCCTGGAAATCGGGCGGGACGGACTGGGCGGCGATGGCAAGATGATTGCGGAAACTTTGGGCAGCAAACCCAACACCAGCGGCGAATTTCACGATCTACTTGAGGAATTCAAGAAGAAACTCATGATTCCCAACTGCGACAGGGTGTTCAACGTCAAAAACGCCCTGCAACTGGGCATGAGCGTACAGGAAATTTCGGAGATATCATCCATTGATCCGTGGTTTATCCGCCAGATAAAAGAAATTCTGGATATGGGCAATGAAATCCGCAAAAAGGGGTTCCCGGTTCAGAAAGACTTGCTTAAAAAAGCCAAGCAGAACGGGTTTTCCGACAAGCAGATTGCCTACTTCACCAAAAAGAAAGAGTCCGATGTGCGATCTTTAAGGAAAAAACTGGGCATTATTCCCACTTACAAGGTAGTGGACACCTGCGCCGGAGAATTCCCCGCTTTCACGCCTTATTTTTATTCCACATACGAGGATGAGGATGAAGCCGTTCCTGATCCGGGCAAGAAAGTCATCATTTTGGGCGGCGGTCCCAACCGCATCGGCCAGGGCATTGAGTTCGATTATTGCTGCGTCCACGCGGTCCAATCTCTGCATCAGGCGGGATACAAGTCCATCATGGTCAACTGCAACCCGGAAACCGTTTCCACGGACTATGACATTTCCGACCGCCTTTATTTTGAGCCTCTGACATTTGAAGACGTCATGAGCATCATCGAAAAGGAAAAGCCTCTCGGGGTCATTGTCCAGTTCGGCGGCCAGACGCCCCTCAATTTGACTGGCCCGCTTTCCAGGGCAGGCGTCAAGATTCTGGGGACTTCCCCCCGTTCCATTGATCTTTCCGAGGACCGCGAAAAGTTCGGGAAATTTCTCAAGACCTTGAAAATCAACCATCCGGATTGCGGCACTGCCCGCTCGGTTCTTGAAGCCAAGAAGATCGCTTCCAAAATCGGTTATCCGGTGATGGTGAGGCCCTCCTATGTTCTGGGCGGGCGCGGCATGAAGATTGTCTATAACGAGGCCATGCTCATGGAATACCTTGAGCGCGCGGACGATGTTTCCATGATTTTAATCGACAAGTTCCTTGACGAGGCAAAGGAAGTGGATGTGGACGCTTTATCCGACGGGGAAACTGTTTTCATCGGCGGCATCATGGAGCACATTGAGGAAGCGGGCATCCATTCGGGAGATTCCGCCTGCATTTTGCCTCCGCAAACTCTGGCAGAAAAGGAGATCAAAGAAATCCGCCGCGTCACGGGAATCCTCGCGCTCAAACTGAAGGTCAAAGGGCTTCTGAACATCCAGTTTGCGGTCAAGGACGGCAAGATTTATGTGCTGGAAGTGAATCCCCGCGCTTCCCGCACGATCCCGTTTGTGAGCAAATCCACAGGCGTGCCCCTGGCCAAGCTTGCCGCGCGCCTCATGGTGGGCGAAAAGCTTAAAAACATTGTTCCCAAAGTTTTTCCCCAGCCGTTTGTGGCCGTCAAGGAAGCCGTCCTGCCGTGGGACAGGTTTCCCGGCGCCGATGTGCGGCTTTCCCCTGAAATGCGCTCCACCGGCGAAGTCATGGGTATGGACATAAACTTTCCTCTGGCGTTTTTCAAGTCGCAGCTCGCCGCGGGTTCTTCCATGCCGCTGGAAGGCAGCATCCTTTTTTCACTCACAAACGCGGACAAGAAGAAGGCCCTTCCCATTGCCCGTGAGCTTGTGAGTCTGGGGTTCAGCATTCAGGCAACGGACGGGACGCACTCGTTTTTCGAGGAAAACGGGCTTTCTTCAGAATCCGTCAAAAAGATTTCTCAGGGACGCCCGCATGTGGTGGATTTGATCAAAAACCGCCAGGTTCAGATTGTGGTGAACACTCCGTCCCAGTCGAGCAGCTCCGAAGGCGACGGCTACGAAATCCGCCAGGCGGCGCTCAAATACCGCCTGCCCATTTTCACCACAGTTTCTTCCTTAAATGCCTTCAAGGAAAGCATCCTCCAGCTCAAAAAGAAGGGTTCGGATTTTTCCGTCAACTCTCTTCAGGAAGTTTTCCGAAAAAACTGAAATGAGCGCAAAGAGCTTGCCCCCCAAACAGGAACTGGACCTTCTGCGCAAGGAAAATGCCAGACTGTCGAAACAGATCGACACATTGGCCCAGGTTTCCAGGCTGGTGGCGGGAGAATCTTTCCTTGAGGAAATCCTGCGCCTCATCGTTTCCATCACCGCCGAGTCTCTGGGGTTCAAGATCATTTCTCTCATGCTCCTGGACGAAGACAAGAAAACGCTCTCCATTGCGGCCACGCAGTCGCTTTCCGAGAAATACCGCAAAAAAGCCCCGGTTCCAATTGAAAAAAGTCTTTCGGGGCGGGCTGTGGTGGAGAAAAAACCGATCGCCATTTTTGACGTCCGGGAAGAGCCGGATTATCACTTTCCTGAAATCGCCCGGGAAGAAGGCTTGTCCTCCCTGTTGTCCACGCCCATGATGGTGGGCGACAATTGTCTGGGCGTGCTCAATTGCTACACGCAGGCTCCGCACAAGTTCACTGAAACAGAAATCCGCATGGTGGCGTCCGTGGCCCAGCAGGCTGCGGTGGCCATTGAAAACACCCGCTTGAAGGAAAAAGCCAAGGCCAGCCAGGACGAGCTGGAATCCAGAAAGCTTGTGGAGCGGGCTAAAGGGATTCTGATGAAGGAGCTGAAAATGTCCGAGCAGGAGGCGTTTTCAGAAATGCGCAAGTCCGCCATGGACCGCCGCAAGTCCATGAAAGAGATTGCGGAGGCGATCATCTTGTCGCGGGAAATTACGGGGAATCGGAAAACAGGTTCGTAACCGGCATCCGCCGGTCGCGGCCGAAAGCTTTGGGCGAAATTTTGATTCCCGGCGGCGACTGGCGCCGCTTGTATTCGCTGGAGTCCACCATCCGGATGACTTTCTTCACCGTTTCTTTATCAAAACCCTTCCTGATCAAATCGTCGTAACCCAGGTCCTCTTCCACATAGCCGTCCAGGATCTTGTCCAGCACGGGATACGGCGGCAGGGTGTCCTGGTCTTTTTGCCGGAACTTGAGTTCCGCCGTGGGCGCGCGCGAAAGCGTGGAGGCCGGGATCACGGGCCGGCCGGCCATTTTGTTGACATATCGCGCCAGAGAATAGACCATGCCTTTGGAGGCATCCTTGAGCATGGCGAAGCCTCCGGCCGTGTCGCCATAGAGAGTGCAATAGCCCGCGGCGATCTCAGACTTGTTGCCTGTCGTGAGAACCAGGTGGCCGTACCGGTTTGAGAGCGCCATCAGGATTGTGGCGCGGATGCGCGGCTGGAGGTTTTCTTCGGTAACGTCAGGTTTGCGCCCTTTCAAAAACGGGGCCAGCTCGTCCAGAAAGGCGCGGTTGATCTTCTGGATGGGAATTTTTAGGAACTGGATTCCCAGATTGCGGGCCAGTTTTTCGGCGTCTCCGCGGGTTTCTTCGGATGAAAATTTTGACGGCAGGGTGACTCCGATGACGCGGTCGCGCCCAATGGCTTCCGCGGCCAGGGCAGCCACAAGCGCGGAATCTACTCCCCCTGAAAGACCCACCAAAGCAGATTTGAACCGGTTTTTGTTCACATAGTCCCGCGTGCCCAAAACCAGCGCCTGATGAATTTCAGGCACACCCAGGGGGAGGGCTGCTTTTTCCCGCCAGATGGATTTGACTTGTCCGTTGGCCAAATCGATGTGCACGATGCGGATGTCTTCCTCAAAACTGCTGGCCAGAACGCGGAGCTGGCCTTTGGCGTCCATGGCCATGCTGCGCCCGTCATAAACAAGCTCGTCCTGGCCGCCCACGCAATTGGCATAGATGACGGGGGTTTTGACGGCCGCCACGCGCCGCTTGAGAAGGTCGTATCGCACGCCGAATTTCCCCGAATGAAACGGCGAAGCGGAGATGTTGATAAGGATTTTAGCCCCCCGCTTGGCCTGGGCCATGCAGGGGCTCAAACGCATGTCATCTTCCCAAATGTCTTCACAGATGGAAATGCCTGCGGGCACGCCCTGCACCCGGAACAGGCCCAAGTCCGACCCCGGCGTAAAATAGCGTTTTTCGTCGAAAACCCCGTAGTTGGGAAGGATGCGCTTGGAATAAGCCCACAGGATTTTTCCATTCTGAATCCCCACCGCCGAGTTGAACCTTCGGCCCTCTTTCATCATCGGGGTTCCCACCACGGCCAGAGTGCGGCCCACTTCCTTGCGCACGCTATCCAGTGATTTTGCGAGCGCGTTCATAAATCCCGACTTGAGCAAAAGGTCCTCCGGAGGATAGCCCGACAAAGCGCATTCGGGGAAGACCACCATGTCGGGAGAATAGTCCTCCACGGATTTCAAATAATACTCAATGATTTTCCTGGAATTGCCGGAGAGGTCCCCCACAGTGGAATTGATCTGGCAGATGGCAACTTTCAGCTGATCAAGTTTCATGATTTCGCCAGGCTCATGGCCAGATCCGCCAGACGGTTCGGAGCGTCCAGAAGCGATTCCGGGAATCGGCCGTAACTCTCCTGCATGCGGGCCAAGTTTTGAGGGTTCTCTGTGAGATTCTGAATGAATCCGGTCAATTGATTGGAAAGCTCAGGCGATTCCATGACAAGCTTCGCGCAGCCCGCCCGCTCAAGGACCTGCGCATTTTTGATCTGGTGTCCCCCCGCCGAATGAGGATAGGGAATCAAAATGGCCGGCTTTTTGACCGCAATCAACTCAAAGATGGTGCCTGCGCCCGAACGGGCAATCACGAGGTCTGAAGCATGATAACAATCACCCATGGCCTGAAAATAATCTCTCACCACGGCTTGAAATCCCGATTGTCTGTAGTTGCTGTCCAGCCGCGTGGTTTCCTCGGAATTCCCGGCCTGATGGATGAATTGGATCGTGCTGGCAACCCTGGCAAGCGTCTTTAAACTCGATTCCACGGCCTTATTAATGGCTTTGGCGCCGGCGCTTCCCCCAAATATAAGGACCGTCGTTTTTTGCGGATCCAGCCCCAACGCCTGCCGGGCAGAGGTCTTGTTGCCCTTGAAAATATCTTCCCTCACGGGATTGCCGATCCAGGTTCCCTTGCCGGAGAAATCTTCAAGAGTTTCTTCAAAGCTCACCGCCACTTTCTTGGCGAAAAGGGCGCAGATCTTGTTGGCCAGGCCGGGGACTGAATTCTGCTCATGCACCAAAACGGGCACGCCGCGGAGATAAGAGGCAAGCACAGCCGGCACCGAGGCATAGCCGCCAAAGGCCGCGGTCAGATCGGGTTTATAGTCTTTGACAATCTTGAGGCATTGCATAAAGCCCTTGAGGTTAATAAAGAGGCTGGATACATTTTTAAAGAGATTAGCGCGATAGAGCGGAGCGCTCTCCAGCTGGACGCTCGGCACATCTGCCGAGACGATGCCCTTGGGCGCAGAGGCGTTAGCGCGAAGCGCAAAGAGCACTTCGCAATTCTTCTCTTTGAGTTTTTTTGCCAGAACGAGCGCGGGATAGAGGTGCCCCCCCGTTCCGCCGGAGGCTATCAGAACTTTCATTTAATAATGATATCAAAGAACGGATGCGTTTGTGGCGCGTTTGGCGCTGCGGGAGATATTAAGCAGAATTCCGGCCGCGGAGAGGGTCACCAGCAGGGACGATCCGCCGAAAGAGAAAAATGGCAGGGGAAAGCCCTTGGGCGGCAGGCAGCCTGTGACCATGGCGATGTTCAGGATGGCCTGGTAGAGGATCATGGCCGTGATTCCGCCGGCCAGGAGGCTGCTGAAAAGGTTGGCGCTTCTGGCCGCAATGCGGAACCCTAGAGTGGCAAGGACACCAAAAAGGCCGATGACGGCCCAGGACCCCACCAGACCGAACTCTTCGCCAAAAATGGGAAAGATGAAGTCCGTGTGCGGTTCGGGGAGATAGAGAAGTTTTGAGTGGGAGTCTCCCAAGCCAACGCCTGTCAAGCCGCCAGAGCCCAGGGCCAGGATGGACTGCACAATCTGGTAACTCGATCCCTGAGGGTTTTCCCACGGGTTCAGGAATGCCAGAAGCCTCCGCCTCCTATAGGGTTCCAGCCACACGGCTGCGGCGGCCAGGGGCGCGGTCACCAATCCCAGAATAAGAATCTGCTTCAAGTTCCCCCCGCTGATGAAGATCATGGTCATGCAGGTCAAAAAAATCAGAAAAGCGGTGCCGAAATCAGGCTGAAGCAGAATCAGGCCGCAGACGGCGGCCACAACCAGAAGAAGCGGCAGGATGCCCTTGCGGAAATTTTCCAGCTTGCTTTTCTTGCGGTCACAGTATGAAGCCACAAAAAATATGACCGCCAGTTTGGCGAATTCAGAGGGCTGAAACCCGATGCCGGCGATCTTGATCCAGCGCCGGGCGCCACCCACCTCCTTTCCAACTAAAAGGACGAAGATTAGGCAGGCCAGGGTGGTCAGGAGGATGGGATTCACCCATTTTTGTATTTTGCGGTGGTCCGTGAGCGTGAAAAAAGCTGCCGCCGCCAGGCCGATGGCCGCCCAGGCGATTTGGCGCCAGAGAAAATATTTTTCATTGCCGTATTTTTCATAGGCGTAAATGGCGCTGGAGGAATAAACGGTGATCAAGCCCAATCCCAAAAAAATGAGCAGGACGGTGATTAGGAGAAGATCCGGGACAGATTTTTCCTTCAAGCTATGATTTCAGGCGGCGGACAAAAGCCTTAAACCGGTTTCCCCGGTCTTCAAAGTTCTTAAACTGGTCGAAGGAAGCGCAGGCGGGAGACAGCAATATGGCATCCCCGCTTTCGGCTCTTTTGAACGCTTCACTCACCGCACGGTCCAGCGTGCCGCAGTGAAACATCGGCGCAGCCTTGCCCAGTCCTTTCTCAATAATTTTTGCAGCTTCTCCGATCATCAAGATCCCTTTAACTTTTTTCTTTATCAATGGTTTGAGCGGCGCGTATGGAGACCCCTTGTCCTGCCCTCCCAGAATGAGCCAGAGGGGCTGGTGAAGGGCCTGCAGGGCTTTGGCGGTGGAATCCACATTGGTGGCTTTGGAGTCATTGATAAAACCGACGCCACGAAGCGTCAGCACGGTTTCGATGCGGTGTTCTACGCCTTTGAAGGTGAGCAAAGATTTGGCAATCGCCGCAGGCGGAACTTTTGACGCCAGAGCCATGGCGGCCGCGGCGCACGCGTTTTCAATGTTGTGCAGGCCCGGGAGGTGCGCCGGCAAAGGGAGGACGCCCTTTTTCCCGTCGACAGAAAAGCGGATTTTTTTAAATTTGCGATCATAAAAAACCCCGGCCTTTAGAGATTTATTTGTGGAGAAGAAGATTCGATTGGCATTGCCGGTGCTCATTTTTTTGCACCAGGCATCGTCCAGGTTGAGGACGGCGTAGTCCAGGGTGGTTTGGTTCATGAATATTCTCTGTTTGGCCAGAGAGTAGCCGCGCAGGGTATGGTGCCGTTCGAGATGGTCTGCGGTCAAATTCAGAACGCAGGCCACATCGGGCCTGAAGGCCACGCTGGATTCAAGCTGATAGGAGGAAATTTCCAAAACGGTTCGTTCAAAGCGGTCAGCTTGCCCGATGTAATCACAAAGGGGGCTGCCGATGTTGCCCGCAACAAGGGTTTTTAAGCCAGCCTTCTTGCACATGTGCCCCAAAAGCGATACGGTTGTGGTTTTTCCATTTGTGCCCGTCACGGCCAGGACATTTTTAAATCCCCCCAGCTGCCAGCCCAGTTCAATTTCTCCCAGGATTTCTATGTTTTTCTTGCGGGCTTTCTTGAGAATGGGCAGGTCCAGATGAATTCCGGGAGAGACCACAATAAGATCTTGGGCCAGAATTTTTTCACTGTGCTGTCCCAATTCATGAGAGAACCGGCGGATGACGCGCAAGGATTGAGGAGCGATTTCGGACGCGGGCCTGGAATCGCTGATAAAAACGGTTGTGCCCATTTTTTTAAGGGCGCGGGCAGCAGAAATGCCGGATTTTCCAGCCCCCAGCACCGCGGCGCGGCTGATGTTCAACGGAGTTTGAGCGAAGCGAGGGCCAGCAGGGACAGAAGGATGGAGATAATCCAGAAGCGGACGGTCACCTTGGGCTCGGCCCATCCCAAAAGCTCAAAATGGTGGTGGAGCGGCGCCATTTTAAAAATTCTTTTCCCAAATTTTCGAAATGACACCACCTGGGCCATTACTGAGAGGGCTTCGATCACAAAGAGGCCTCCCACCACTACCAAAATCAATTCCTGCTTGATGATGAGGGCCACGGTCCCCAAAGCGCCTCCCAGGAACAGCGACCCTGTGTCTCCCATGAATATTTGCGCCGGGTGGGCGTTATACCAAAGGAATCCAAGCCCTGCACCCACCAGTGCGGACAGAAAGACCGTCAGTTCTCCCGCGCCGGGAACGTGGATGATGCGTAAATAACCGGAGAACTGGGCATGGCCCGCGAGATAAG
This sequence comes from Elusimicrobia bacterium RIFCSPLOWO2_01_FULL_54_10, assembly GCA_001799975.1. Lineage (GTDB taxonomy): Bacteria > Elusimicrobiota > Elusimicrobia > 2-02-FULL-39-32 > 2-02-FULL-39-32 > 2-01-FULL-60-11. Next base: position 19,436 of record MGUQ01000050.1, read on the forward strand.
TGAAAACCATGAGTGTCAGGCAGGAAACGACAAAGCTTCCAATGGCCAGTCCGTCCAGCCCGTCCGTGAGGTTGACCGAATTGGAGGAGCCCACCAGCACCATTACTGCAAAACAGACGTATACTTGACCCAAATTGACGAATAGATTTTTAAAGTAGGGAATATTGATTTGGGTGACATAATCCGGGTTGGGCGGCGAGATATAAAGATAAGTTGCCAGGGCCACAGCAAGCGCCAGCTGGACTGCCATTTTTTGAGATGGAGTGAGCCCTTCCTTCTTGCGCTTCCATTTGCGGTAATCATCGGTCCACCCAAGAACGCCGAGGATGGCAATCACGCCCAGACAAAGCCAGATAAAGCGGTTGTCGGGGCGGGCCCACAAAAGTGTGGCAATCACCGTGGAAGCCAAAATGAGAAGTCCACCCATGATGGGCGTGTTGGATTTCGACTGATGCGTTTGCGGCCCTTCCAAGCGGATGATTTGCGTCACGCGGTTTTTAAGCACGAAGCGGATGAACGCCGGAGCAGTGAGGAACGTGATTAAAAAAGCGCTCAGCATGGCCCCGCCTGAACGGAAGCTGATGTAATAGAAAAGGTTCAAGGGAGAGAAGGCGTCTCTGAATTGGGCGAGATAATAAAGCATCAGCGGTAGTGCGCGGCCACTTTCTGGACGATTTCTTCCATGCGCATGCCGCGGGAGGCCTTGAACAGAACTGCCGTGCCGGGCTGGATGGCATCTTCGACGGCGCTCAAAAGGGATTCTTTGTCGGTGCAATAAATGATGTCATGCGGATTGGCCAGTGCCCGGGCGGCGCCCTTCTGGATGAATTTGGATTGAGTGCCAAAGAGGATGATTTTTGTGAGGGGAAATCCGGCCAGAAACTTGCCCAGGGTTTCGTGCTCATGGCCGGAGATTTCTCCCAGCTCCAGCATGTCTCCCAAAACGACGCAGAGCCGGCGGTCGGAAAAAGATTCGGCGAAGGATTCCACTGAGGAACGCATGGAGCCCGGATTGGCGTTGTAAGAGTCGTTCACAATCACAATGTCATCGCGTAGGCGCAGGATTTCAAAACGCATGGGGCTGGGAGAAAAAGACGCCAGTCCTTCGACAATTTTGTCTGCCGCTACTCCCAATGCCAGGGCCGCTGCCGCCGCCGCGCAGGCGTTCAGCACATTAAAGCGGCCCAGCACAGGCAGTTTACAGGAAATTTCATTCAAAGTTCTGCCAGCATCGTCTCGTCTGACAATCTTGAATCTGGAGGGTCCTGGCCAGGTGGAAATGTCCGTAGCATAAACATGAGCTTCAGGAGTGAGTCCAAAAGAAAGAACGCGGCTGCCTTTGGGCGCTCTGCCGGCCATAAAATCAAAGAACGGGTCTTGCCGCGGCAGGACGGCCGTGCCGCCCTCCTGCAGGGAAAGGAGGATTTCAGATTCCCCTTCCGCGATGTCGTTCAAACTTCCGAAAGTTTCCGAGTGTTCAAGGCTCACATTCGTGATGATGGCCACGTGAGGCGCCACGATTTCGGAGAGGCGCTGAACATCCCCCCGGGCGGAGGCGCCGATTTCAAAGACTCCGAAAACATCGCTCGGGTCCAGGCCCAGCACGGAGAGGGGGCAGCCGATCTCATTGTTGAAGTTTCCCGGGCTAGAAACGGTGGGCGCGGCCGCGCGCAGGATGGAAGCTGTCATGTCTTTGACGGTTGTTTTTCCGCTGGAGCCGGAGATGGCCACGCGGCGTATGCCTTCGCCGTATTTTTCGCGGTAAAACCGGGCCAGGTCTCCCAGGGAGCGCTTGGTTTCCCTGACTTTAACAAGCGCGGAATAATGTGAGGGTGAAACAATGTAGTTTTCAGGAATCTGGGACACCACGCAGAGGGCCGCGCCTTTCTTGACGCATTCATCCAGGTGGGTGTGGCCGTCGCTATTGATGCCTTTGAGCGCAAAAAAAATGTCCCCGCGTTTCAAGGTGCGCGAATCCGTGGACACCGCGGCGCCGCGCCCCACTTCCGCCCGGGGGTCCCCGATCACAAGAAGTCCTTGAGTGGCCCGCACAATATCCTGAATTTTCATCGGCTGCACAGCGCTTCCCTGGCTATTTCGCGGTCGTCAAAGTGAATGGTCCTGTCCTTGAAAATCTGGTATGTTTCATGGCCTTTTCCGGCCAAGAGAACGATATCATCTTTTTGGGCTGTTTGCAAAATTTTGCGGATGGCAACCGCGCGGTCCAGAATGACCTCATAATTTTTCTGCTCGGCGCGCCGGATTCCGGCTTCAATATCGAGCGCGATTTTTTCCGGCTCTTCCGTTCGCGGATTATCGGAAGTGACCACCACCCAGTCGGACAGGCGCGCCGCCAGGGCGCCCATGAGCGGGCGTTTGGACCGGTCCCTGTCGCCGCCGCAGCCAAAGAGGGTGAGCACCCTCTTTTTGGCCAGTGACCTCAAAGACTCCAGAACATTTTTGAGGGCGTCTTCCGTGTGGGCATAGTCCACCAGCACGGTGAAATCCTGCCCGCAGGCCACGGCCTCCAGCCGCCCGGGCACAGCTTCCATCTTTTCCAGCCCCCGCGCGACCTGATTGAGAGGGATGTCCAGGCGGAGGGCGGCTGCGGCTGCGGCGAGGGCGTTATAAACATTGTGCCTGCCCGTAAGGCGGAGTTTCACTGGCGCGCTCTTCCCCTGGGCCGAAAGCACAAACCTGCTGCCGGAGGGCTCGAGCTGTATCTCCCGCGCCGAGACATCCGATGGGTTTTCAATGCCGTAGGTTGTGGTTTTTGCTTGTGAAAGCTTGACCAGCTTCTCTCCGTAGGGATCATCCGAATTAACGGCGCTGAATCCATCCGCAGAAATTTTTTTGAACAATTTTGCCTTAGCCTCAAAGTAATTGTCCATGGTTTTGTGAAAATCGAGGTGGTCCTGGGTGAGGTTGGTGAACACGGCTCCGTGGAACTGCAACGGGTCCACTCGGCCCAGGGCCAAAGCATGGGATGAAACTTCCATGACCGCCCAGTCGCATTTTCTCTGCACCATTTGGTGCAGGAGGGCTTGAACCTCTAAAATGTTGGGGGTTGTGTTGGGCGCGGGCAGGATGTCCGCGCTGCCTGAGGGATTCTGGGAAGGCAGGCGGTAATTGATGGTGCCAATCACTCCCGCTCTCTTGCCCGCTTCTTTTGCCACGGCTTCCAGGAGATAAGTGAAAGTGGTTTTTCCGTTGGTGCCCGTCACGCCGATGATTTTTATTTTTTTTGACAGGTCTCCGTAGAATTTTTGGGATATGGCGGACTCGGCTTCCGAAACGGACTTTACCCATACCACGGGCGCACTCATTCCGGTCAATTCTTCTTCGCTCACCACGGCGGATGCGCCTTTGGCCACAGCTTCCCGCGCGAATTCCGCACCTGAAGTTTTCAAGCCTTTACGGGCGAAAAATAAATCCCCCTTCTTGATCGTGCGGGTGTCTTCGGAAAGCCCTGTGATTTCAACGTCTTGCCCGGCTTTAATAGAAGCGGAAGCAAGCCCGGCCAGGGCGGTAGAAAGTTTCATGGATCAGGCCATTACCTGCCGGATTTAGAGGCGAGGAGCCGCACTTCTTGGGCGGATTTAACTCCGTCCGCAAGAAGTGCGGCCTTCGGGGGTGGGATGTCCAGGACCGTTACAGCCCTGGACATGACGCGGGAGAAAACGGGCGCTGCAGTTTCGCCGCCCCAATAGGTCGTTCGCGGCTCGTCCAGAATCACGAGGCCGACCAGAGCCGGGTTCTTGGCCGGTAAAAATCCGCAGAATGAAGCCACATACTTTTCATCGGAATATTTTCTTGTTTTGGGATCGATTTTCTGGGCGGTGCCCGTTTTTCCGCAGACGGTGAATCCGGGCACCCGGGCCTTGCTCCCCGTGCCGCGCTCCACCACAGCGCGCATCATTTCATTTAAAGTAGCGCACGTTTTCGCCGATACCACTCTCCGCACCATGCGTGGAGCTTGATTCTCGGTGCGTGTCACGCGCGGCTCCATGAGCAGGCCGCCGTTGGCCACGGCGGAAAAAGCTCCGATGAGCTGTACGGCGGTGACGCCGATTTCCTGGCCGAAAGAAAGGACGGGAAGCGACTGCGGCGTCCATTTTCGAGGTTCACGGAACAACCCGTCGGTTTCGCCGGGAATGGGCAGCCCCGTGCGGGTGCCGAATCCGAACGCGCGCACATAGCGGTAAAACCGCTCCGCCCCGAGCTTCAGGCCAACTTTGGCCGTGCCGATGTTGGATGATTTTTCCAACACTTGCGACGCGGTGAGCAGGCCTTGCGGCTCATGGTCGTTAATGACCGCGCCGGCCACTTTCCATTTGCCGCCTTCGCAGTTGAACATCTCATTCGACGAAATCGCCTTTTCTTCAAGCGCGGCGGCAAAGGTCACCACCTTGAGCGTTGATCCCGGCTCAAAGAGGTGGCTCACGGCGGGGTTATCCAGCCATTTGCGGTTAAAATTTTCAGGAAGAGTGCCCTTGGAAAGGATGTTCGGATCAAAATGTGGATAGGACGCCATGGCCAGGATGTCGCCCGTGCGGGGATCCTGGATCAGAATCATCCCTGATTTGGCCTGAAACTCTTCCACACCCGCCTTGAGCTCTTTTTCTGCGTAATATTGGAGCGTGCGGTCGATGGTGAGCGTGACGGCGCTTTTGGGAGCTTCATCGCGCGGCTCAAATGCGGAAGTCATGCTGCGGCCTTTGCCGTCCCGCAAGCGGGTGAGGGTGAGGTGCCGTCCTCTCAGAGAAGCGTCCATGGTTTGTTCCACGCCAGAAAGGCCGGTATTGTCCATGCCCACAGAACCGATCAGGTGGCAGGCGAGGGAGCCGTTGGGGTAATATCTTTTCTGCTC
>MGUQ01000050.1:24325-33013 GCA_001799975.1 Elusimicrobia bacterium RIFCSPLOWO2_01_FULL_54_10
CGCTCAATCCACACAAAATCCCCGTCGGATGCCATTTTGCTCTTGAGGACATTCGGTTCCATGTTGAGCGCGTCACCCAAAAGGGAAAGCATGCCCTTGGAGGCGTTCACTTCTTTGGGGTGGACATAAATGGATTGGGTTTCGATGCTGGCGGCTAGAACGCTGCCGTTGCGGTCCAGAATTTCCCCGCGCACGGTTTCGGACTTCACTTTTTTGAGGAACTGCCGGCGGGCCATTTCCGAATAGGCGAGCCCGTTCAAAACCTGGATCTGGAACAGCCGGGCCGCCAGCCCTCCCAGCAGGACCAGGATGAAGAAGAAGAGCAGCTGCAGCCTGATTCCGGTCATGTATTGCTTTCTATAAGGATGATGTCCTGCCTGCGGGGATCGGTGAATCCCAGCTTGTTTCTGGCCGTCCATTCGACGAATTCCAGGGACGTAAGGCGGTCCCGGAGCATTTCAAGGGAAATTTTGCGGTCCTGCTCAACTTTCAGGTCTTCGTTCAATTTTTGAATTTGATAGAGCACTTTGGTGGAACTGACCGTTTGGTTGACCCAGAAGAGGACCAGAGGAATCAGCGCCAGGATTCCCATCCAAAAGCGCCGGACTTTCTTCTGGGCTTTCAGGCGAAACTGCAGCTGACGAGACGTCATAAAAGAGGGGCGGGTACCCCGCCGAGTTTAGGTACCCCGCCCTTTATATTCTTTCCAGTGCCCTCAACCTGGCGCTGCGGCTTCTGGGATTGCGCGCCGTTTCTACATCTGCGGCAACCACCGGCTTCTTTGTGAGCATCTTGAATTCAGCCGTTTTGCCGCAAACGCACTTTGGAAAATCAGCAGGGCAAACGCACCCTTGGGACAGCGCCCGGAACGCTGTTTTAACTTTACGGTCTTCCAGAGAATGAAAGGACAGGCATACGAGGCGCCCGCCCTGGGCCAAAAGCCTGGGAGCATCGACAAGAAATTTGTCCAGATTGGCCATTTCGCGGTTCACTGCGATGCGCAGGGCCTGAAAGGTGCGCGTGGCGGGGTGGATTTTTTCCCTGCCGCCTCTTTTGCCGTATACGGAAGCCACAACGGCTGCGCAGCTGAGCGTGTCCGTAAGGCGCCCGTCGCGGGAAGCCTCTTTGAGCCGCCGGGCGATGGAACGCGCCAGCCGTTCCTCTCCATATGTCCTCAAAATCTGTTCCAGCTCTTCATCCGACGATTGTTGAATAAGCTCCAAAGCCGTTTGTTCCTGCGCGGAGTCCATTCTCATGTCCAGAGGCCCGGAATTGCGAAATGAAAAGCCGCGCTCCGCTTTGTCCAGTTGGAGCGAGGAGACGCCCAGGTCTGCCAAAACACCGTCGGCCTCTTTGAAATGCGCGGCATGCAGGGCTTGGGACAAATTCATATAGCTTTCCTTGACAGGGAGGATGCGGGGGCCAAAACGGGCGAGACGGCTGCGGGAAACCTGAAGGGCCTCATCATCCACGTCGAGCCCGAGAACCGTAGCTTGCGGGTCGAGGGCAAGGAGAGCTTCCGAATGGCCGCCCAGGCCCAGAGTGGCATCCACATAAACGCCGCCCGGCTTTGCGTGCCAGAGTTCAATTGTCTCGCCAGGAAGTACAGTTTTGTGTTCATAGTCATTCATTCAAAAATCATATTTCAAGATGACTGGCATATTTTGCGAACGCGCCGCGCTGCTTTTTTTCGTATTGCGCCCAGCGGTGTTTGGCCCAAACTTCGATTTTTTCCCCCACGCCGATGATGGCGGCCTCGCGCTTGAGGTCCGCATAAGCGGCGAGGGCTTGGGGAACGAGTATTCTGCCTTCATCATCGAACTCCACCTCCGAGGCGCTGGCAAACAGCATGCGTTTGAACGCTCTGTGAGCGCTCTTGTCCTTCAAAGCCATGGAGTCCAGCTTGTCTCCGATTTTCTTCCAGCTGTCCGATTGGTATAAATTCAGGCATCCTTCCAGGCCGCAGGACAGCACCATCTCTCTTGGATTTTTGATTGCGAAACGGATTTTGGAAGGGATGGCCAGACGGTTTTTCGCGTCCAGCGCGTAAAAATAAGCTCCGACAAAATTGGGCGTCTCTGACATTTTTCCCCACTTTTCCCCACAAGGTACCTGAAATATACCACAAGGCCCAAACCTTGTCAAGTAAATAAATAAAAAAAATCCCGCCCCCCGTTTTGCGACGGGAGCGGGATGTTTAAAAGGAGCCGGTGCCTATAAGCCGAATTCTGTTGGAGCAGGCGTTTTATGAAAAAACGCCCAACTCCATGAAGACCATTCCTCTGATGCGGTTGACCCGGGGAGATTTAACCGAGCACAGTCTATCCCGCCTGTTGAATGGCGAGGTCTCCCTCTACATAACCTTGCTGCGGACGGGGTTTGCCCTTTTCACCCTTACCCTTTCAGGCAGGTTTAGTTTCTGTGGCACTTTCCTTCAGTCCGCTCTTGCGAACGAACCAGCCTGATTGACTCAGGCCATCCTGCTCTTCCATCGGACATTCTAGCTTGCCCGATCTGCAGTTCGGACTTTCCTCCCCCCGCGTTTGAGCGGGAGGCGGTCTTCCGGCACCGGCATTTCAAAGATCAAAACTTCGAAATTGAAAAAATGTTTATTTGCCAGCTTTGTCCAAAGCGATGTTGGCGAGCTTGTCCGCAATCTTGTTCCCCGGATGTGAGGAGCGCGGAATGTGATGCACGCTCACCCGCTTAAAATTTTTTTCCAGCTCCCGCACGCGCGCCATCAAGGCTTTCATCGTTTCGTGCTTCACTTTGTAGACGCCCTGGAACTGGCGGGTCACAAACTGGGAATCGGTGTAGACGTCCACTTCCTGCGCGCGAAAATTTTGGGCTTCCGTCAACCCCCGGATGAGCGCTTCGTATTCGGCCACCTGATTGGTGGCGACGCCCAGATATTCATGAAATTCAATGTACCCGCCGCCGTCGTCTTTTTTAATGGCCACGCCGTAGCTTGCGGGACCCGGGTTGCCTCTGCTGGCCCCGTCCACATAAATCTCGAGGCGCTTCACGCAGGAGCGGTTTGGGTTTGTGGCGAAGGGAAATATAGGATGCGGGAGCAGGATTCGCAGGTGACCAGTTCTCTTCCCTTCCGCACTTCGTTGATGGTGCTGGGCGTCAGATTGGTGTTGCACCCGGTGCAGGATTCCCCAGCGATCGTGGCGATGGCCCGGGATTTTTTCTTGGTGCGGATAAAATCGTAGCGGGTGAGCAAATCCTTTTGAACAGCAGGAATAAACGCTTCCCTCTTTTTTAACTCGATGTCCAGCTCCCCTTTCAGGATGACGGCCTTCTCATCCAGAGCTTTGATCTCGGCCTCAATGGCTCCCTGGGCGCCTTTGGCCTCGGCTTCGGCGGTTTTCAAGTCTTTTGTCGCCTGGTCAAATTCTTCCATCAATACCAGAATGCCGTCTTCGATTTCGCTTTTTGTTTTTCTGGCCAGGTTGATTTCCCCCAGCATGGCTTTGTAGGCGTCGTTGGATTTGAGCGAATTCAGATCTTTTTCATGCTTGGCGATTTTTTCGTCCTGGGAGGCCGCGTCCAGTTCCTTGTTCTTGCGTTCCACCTGGTTTTGGGTGATCTTCTGTTTCTGGGCTTCGCACGATGCCAGGGCTTCGCGGATGCGGGCCTTGTGGGCGTCAATCTGCACGGGAATCAGGTCCAGCTCGCGCTGGAGCTTTTCAATGCCCATGTCGATGCCCTGAAGATCCAGAAGTTTTTTCAGTTCGTCGTTCATAAAATCGGGTGGTGGGCAGTACAGGGCTTGAACCTGTGACCTTTCGCGTGTGAGGCGAACGCTCTACCGCTGAGCTAACTGCCCGCTCAGAACAATATTATAGCATGGCTTCCCCTAAGTTCGGTCGCCTAGGGGTAATGCAGAAATTACGGTAGTTCCGATGGTTTCAGGGATTCGAGATATTTCAGGAGGGACTTGATCTGCTTTTTGGTGAGGGGCCCGCCGTGTTTCATGGAGAATCCAGGCATGGAGGTATTGGGGAGGCCGTCTGCGATATTCTTTTTCAGGTTCTTGCCGGACACAAACGCGAGATCCTGCCGTGGAAGCGACATTTTTTTGGAGGCGAGTATCGGGTCGTGGCACATGGAGCAGACGGCTTCATAGAGTTCTTTTCCCTCTTTTCCTTTGGCCGGAATGGCGTGGCATTCGGCGCAGGAGCCTTTGAAGAGAACCTCCCCGGTCGCCATGGCGGGGTGATGGCCTTCCATTACCATGCCTTCCAGGGCAATCATGGCGGGAGACGACGGATCATTGGAGTCCACGCGGACGTCCTTGAACACGCGCCCGAACTTGCCGCGGCTGTCATAGGTCACGTCGATATAACCCGTTTCACCCGGTTTAAAGGGCCCTGTGGAAACGATTGCGGCCGTACAGCCGCAGGAGCCCTTTGCGCTTAAAATCACAAGGTTTCCGGTGCCGGCATTTTTGAAGGTGAACCTGTGGCGCACCTCGTTGCCTTGCATGGCGCTGCCGAAATTGTGGGTGGGTTCGTCAAACATGATTTTTGCAGTGCCCAGGAGTGGATTGGAAGCGCTGAATGGGCCGGCGGGTTCTTCTGCGCGAGGAATTGCGGGCTGCAGAAACAATGAAAGCAGGAGGATGCTCAGTTTACTTACTTTCGTGAAATTGGTAATATTTTTTGATTCGAAATGCCGGGGTAGCTCAGTCGGTAGAGCAACGGTCTGAAAAACCGTGTGTCGGCGGTTCAATTCCGTCCCCCGGCAAATTTTTTTGGTTCGCGGCGCCCCCCGCAAATACTTTCCTAAATTACCTAGCTTCAATTTCAAACGGAGTCGGCGCCAGAATCTTGAGAGTTCTTTCGGGCGTGAACTCCGTGACGTTCTTTGAGTCCGTCACAGACATCCTGTAAGAATATTCCCCTCCTGCCACAATTTTTCCGTTGGAATCTTTGCCGTCCCAGTCAAACCGTTTGGGAAGGTCTTTGAATCCCTGAAAACTTCTCACCACTTCGCCTTGCGTATTGCGGATAGTGAGAATCCACTGCACCACGCGCTCGCGGTTGGCCACCCTGATTTTGAATGCCGTGGAATTTTTGAGACCCACGGGAGAAAAAACCCTGGGCGAGGCTTTGACGTCCACCTCGTAGCCTCCGAAGAAATATTTGATGGAGGCGCGGTTGGCCAGCCCCAAATCCTGGAATCCCGCGGCATAGTCAAACTGATAGGTTCTCCATTTAAATCCAAGCCCCGTGGTGATTTCCGTTGAATCCAGGCCGGCGCGGAGCACGAGAGCCTCGATCAACCGGCCCTCCAGGCCGATGTGCCATTTCATGCCCTGGGGCGTGCCCAGGGTTTTGTCCAGGTCCACGGCGGCCAGAAGGGCGTTGTTAAAAAACTTGGCGGAGCTGCCCACCCGCAATATAATAGGGAATTTTTCGTCGTCGGTGCTGAATTTATATTTGGGCGGTATCGCATTGCGGAGCATGGCGCCAAACCTCAAAAATTCCTTGTGGGTATAGAGAGCGCCTAAATCAGCGCCAAATCCCATGGCTTTTCTATCATCCAGATCCAGTTCAACTACCTTGAGCGTTCCCCCGAGGGCGAAGACTTGTTTGAGCCTGTGGGCGTAAGAGAGCATGATGGCTGTTTCCCTGGAATCATAGTCACCCACATCGATGTTGTTGGCATCTCTGCGCTCAACATTGCCGGAGCCCATGTTCACAATGCCGACTCCGAAATTGCCGTAATTGTAGAGTGGCTGGCCGTAAGCCAGATATTGGTGCGCTCCGCCCAGCGGCAAAGGAGAATACTGCAGGGTGACCTGGTTAGACCGGAAAGTGGCCAGGCCAGCCGGATTCCAATAGAGAGAGTCGATGTCATCCGCCACGCCGGTGAAGGCTCGTCCCATGGCCAGGGGCCGCGCGCCCACGCCGAAGTTCAGAAATTCGCCGGGAAGGCCGAAATCCCTTGCGGCGTGTGAGGCAGAGCTGAATCCCAAGATCGCGGAAAGGCTTAAAATCAGGTATCGTGTTCTCATTTTGTGACTCCGAATTTCTTGCGGGACTTGATGTTCCCCCCGACTTCCAGGATCGCGTAATAAATCCCGGCCGTGACCAGGGATCCATTCTCATTCCTCCCGTCCCAGACGATGTCTGTGGTTCCTACGCCGCTTTCCACGTTTTTTTCCCATACTGCCTGACCGAACATATCGGTCACTTTAAGTTTTGTTGACGCGGCGGTCTCAATACGGTAGCGGAAAGTGATGGTTCCGCCTATCTTTGGGTTAAACGGACTGGGAAACGGGAACACCTCTTCCGAGGGAGGGCCCGCGGGTTCAACCGATGTGGCGCCGGGCAATACGGAAGCGGTTGTCGCATCGGTGACCGTGATGGTCCGTGAAATTTTGGGAGAGGTCATGGTGACATTGAAGCTGCCGGAGCCTGCCGACAAGGCTCCGGCGGAAGGCAGCGTGATCAAATCTCCCGAGGCAAATGAAACCGTGTCATTTTGATTGACGACATTGAATTGGTTGTCGGTCAAATGGACCGTGATGGGGAATGCCTGGCTTTGCTGCTGAATCGTGGCTGTTCCTGTTCTGCCCGATGTGAGCGTGGGGTTGGTGCCAGGCACATGGGTTTGGCCCGGGGCCAAAACGACCAGCTTGGTTGCGCTACTGGGCTGAACGGTGAATGAGCCGCTGATGCCCACGGTGCCGGAGGGCGAAGTGGCCCGGAGCTGAAGGCCCGAACCCGCATAATAAAGGATGATGGGAGTGCTGAAAAGATAGTTTGTGTTGCCCACCGCGGTGTTGAACGTAGTGGGCGATATGGCGTTTTCCAAGACTACGCCATTGCGCACCATGGCAAGGCTGATGGTTTCCACCTCATCTGGCGGCAGAACGCCAGGGCGATAAGCGTTGATGAAGATTTGAGTCTGGACCGTGTTGGTGGTGATGCCTGCGGTGAAGTTGGAGGCATTGACGAAAACGTTGATTGCATTCACCGGTGTGGCATGCCCGACCTTATGAAAGCCTGCGGTCAAAAACCCCGCTACAAGCAGGGAAGAAAATTTTAAGCGCGTCATTTCAGGATGACCTCCGCATGGCGGTATTGCCCCGCTGCCAGCGGCAGTCCCGCCGACGAAATTTTGTTTTCAGGAAGCTCCAGGACCCGGAGCAGGAATTCCCGCATGGCGTTGGAGCGGGCCAGAGCGAATTTTTGATCGTCATGGTAAGTTTTAATTTCAAGCTCCCGCCCATACCCTGAGCGCACATAATCCTTGATCTCGGTCAAATAGTCCGCGCCGTCCCGGGAGAGCTTGAAGGAAGACCGGTCCAGAAAAAGCGTGTCGGGGTTAAGCGCGATCACGGTGTTGCCTCCCGCTTTGAAGCGAAAAGCGTCCAGCCGGAACGATTTGCCCGCAAAGCGGTGGGGGTTGCCGGCTTCGTCCACAATGAGGTACGAATGGGTGTAATCAAAACCCACTCTCAGGGGCTCTCCGGAATCTGCGAATCCGTCCCAGGCCATTTCCGACGGCATCTTGCCGCTGGTCTTCTTTTCATAAAATGTCTTTCCGGCTGAATCCTTGACGAGAAATGTGGAATCCACTTTTCTGTCGTCCTGCGGCGTTTTGAGCCTGAGCGTGATCACGGGGGAATCGAAAATGCGGTTCAGCCAGGGGGAGGCCGGTTTTCCCGACATGGTTTTGGCGGGAAACACCACGGGCGGCCTGGCCAGGGCGGGAGCGTTGAACGCGCTGGCCACGGAATGTTCTTTCAGGATATCGAGAGTTTCGCGGAACGGATTGGGGCTCCAGGGAGTGGGCGGCACAATGGGGTGCACGCGAAGGCGGTTTTCCCCCTCAATGACCATGTTGGAAATGTTTTCCCCTGAGGCGGTCTTGGCAAACCCGCGCTGAGCCGCCAAAGCGGTTGCGAGAATGAGAAGGGAAACAATGCCGGCCTTCTTAGTTATCATTTCATTGTCCTCACTTTTTAAGCTCAAAGCGGAAAGTGGCCACGCCCCATTCGTCTTCGCGGGGCTGGTCGTCCGGCAAGGGGACAAAGACGAATTTAAGCAGCGCTTCCTTGGCCAGATAATCGAGCTCGCTGTATCCGGACGCTCTTTCCAGGTAGAGGCTGTCTTTGACGATGCCCTTGGGATCCACCCAGAGCCGGAAAGAAACGCTGGTCTCTATGCCCTGCTCTTCGGCCCACCTTGGATAGGGCGGCAGATTCATCTTCAAGATCTTGCGGTATTTGAGCGGGCCTTCCAAGGAGAAGGGACCTTTCTTTTGGCCCCACTGATCTTTGTCCGTCGGATTGGCCATGAGCCTTTCCTTCTTGGCCGGCGCCGCAGCGGTGTTGAGCTTGATCTTGCGCTCCATCGCATCTGCGGAAATCTTCTGGCTCATCAGGGGAATTCCCAGTCTCGATTCCGCTTTGCGGATCTGGTCCAAATCCGCCTTAGCCAAAACAATCTGCTTTTCGTCTCCCTTGCCTTCGTCCGGCAGGGCCAGGAGGCCTTGTCCTTTTCCTTCTGTGCGGCCCACAAAGGGTTTGAGGGAGGCTTTTTTCCGCCCCACCATCTCAATCTGGTCCAGAGGAACCACCGGGCCGGACATGGGAATATTAGTGGCCACATCGCCGTCCGTGAATCCCTGCGCGCTGGACGCCGGGACACTTTTCACGCCCGGATG
>MGUQ01000050.1:33024-44259 GCA_001799975.1 Elusimicrobia bacterium RIFCSPLOWO2_01_FULL_54_10
CCACAAAATTGATTTCCGTGATCACATTTTGAATCGCCGCTTTCTCCTTGAAGGGAGACAACACAAAGAGCAGTGTGACCACAATGTGCGCCCCAAAGGATGATGTGAACGCCTTGCCCCAGGGCTCATGTTCTCTGACGGTGGGCAGGCCAGCGAGAGAATAGGAGAGCACCATGGTTCAGCTCGATTTGGGCGTTGTGGCAAAAGCAATGCGCTTGGCCCCGAGCGCCTTGGCGATCTTCATGACGTCCTTGACGTCTCCGTACGAAATGCGTTCATCGGCGCGGATCAAGATGAAGGAAATGCCGGAAGCTTTCATCACATTTTTGATTTCGCGCGACAAATCTTTTCTTGGAACCAGATTTTCATTCACGGCAAAGCCTTCATCCGTAGAAATGCTCACGGTGATGTTTCCTTTGCTCTCGGCTTCCGCCGCCACCACTTGCGGCAGGCGCACCGGAACGAGCGTTTTTGTGAACAGCGGGCTCGTGACAAGGAAGATCAAGACCAGAACGAGGCAGACGTCCACCAGAGGCGTGACGTTGATCTCGCTGAAGCCGTCGTCATTTTCCCAATCGTTGACTGAGGCCATGTCAGTTTCCTTCCACCAGAGACAGGTCTGTGGCGCCGTTTTGTTTGGCGATGTCGAGCACCCACACCACTTGCCCATGGGGCACCTCCCGGTCGCAGCTCAGCATCAGCCGCTTGGTGGGAGAAATCTGGATCATCTGGCTCAACAGGGTGCCGAATAGATTATAAGGAACAAGGCGGTTCTGGGATTTTTCGTCTTTGACGAAAATCCCGCGCTGCGTCAGGCGCACCCTCACATTTTCCTGCGGGGTGGACAGCCCATATTGCTTTAAAAGCTGGTTGCGCACATTGATGCCGTGGATGATGGTGGAGGGAAGCGCCACCATGAAGATGAGAACGAGCACGAGCGCGACGTCCACCAGAGGGGTGACGTTGATGCCCGAGTGCTCTACAAAATCATCTTCTGTTCCGATGTCCAGGGTCATTTTTTATGCCGTTTTGCGTTTCTGAAAAGAATGATGAGTTCGTGTCCCACCACCTCCAGCTCGCTGATGATTCTTTTGGCCTTGTTGCCGAAAATATTGTAACCCACCACGGAGGGGATGGCCACGCAGAGTCCGAGCGCTGTGGCCCAGAGCGCGGCCGCCACTCCGCTGGAAACCACGTTGGGCCCTGCCGCGCCGGAAGCCGCCAGGCCTTCAAAGGCCTCAATGACTCCGATGACCGTGCCCAGCAGCCCGACGAACGGGGCGATGGTGGCCATGGTTCCGAAAGCGGAAAGACCTTTGGAAAGCCGCTCTTTCTGCTTCATTTTCACAAGGCTGAAAATTTCCCTGAGTTCGTTTTCAGGCAGGTCCTGGTTGGAGATGGCGGTGCCCAGCAGGATGCGCAAGGGCGGGTCAGAGGCCCTTTGATTGCCCAGATCCGCAAGCATCTTGGTATCGTTGTTAGTGACGGCCAGGTGCACTTCGCTTAAGAGTTTCGTGGAATTGACGGTCATTTTTTTGAAGAACATGAACCGCACGATGGCCAGGGCCACCAGATAGACGGACATGGCGGCCAAAATGACCGCAATGCCCAATCCGTACCAGCTTTGCAGACTTTGCATGATTCCATATGAGCTCATAATGATATCCTCCTCAATTCTAGGGAAGCGGGTTCAAGCTGCTGGACAAAAACTCGATGCGCTTCTTGGCCGCGTTCACCCATTCCGCTTTTCCCCCGCTGACGCTGATTTTTTCATAGATCGCCAGGGCTTGTGCGATCTTCTTGTTGGTCTCATAAATAAAGGCCAGCTGTGCCAGGCCGGAGAGGCGGGCGTCGTTGGCCACGGGCTCCATGCTGATGAGCTTTTCATAGGCATCCGCCGCGGCGGATTTTTTGCCCGCGGCCTGATAACATTCCGCCATCAGGTTGACGGCCACCATCTCTTTTTCCTTGGTTCCGGCGTTCTTCAGCAATTCTCCAAAACATTCCGCCGCTTCCTTGTTTTTTTTCGCCTTTTTAAGGAAAAGCCCCGCGCTCATCCAGGCCTCGCGCGCCTGCTCCGGATCCTTGGCCGCTTTGGCGAACCTGGCATAGGCCCGGCCGGCGTTTTCCGTTTGTCCAAGGTTTTCGTAACAGACTGCGATGTTGAAGAGCAGATTGGCCTTCAATTCCGGCGAGAGCTTGCGGTCCACGGCAAACTGGAACGATTCCAGGGCTTCCTGATATTTTTCCCTGGCGAAGAAAAGGCTTCCCAGGCGGAAAGCGGCGCTCACAGCGCCCGGCCTTGAAGAAAAGTTCTTGATCATGTTGCGATATTGGATGACGGCTTTCTCGGCAAGGCCGGCGTTCTCATAGGCCTGGCCCAGGGCATATTCCGCTTCGGGAACGAGCGGATCATTGGGATAATCGCGGATGAACTGCTCCATTTCGGAGGCGGCCAGGTTCCATTTTTTCTGCTCCATGGCCATGTCGCCCAGCTTGTAGCGGGCGCTGGGCGCAAAGGGGCTTTGGGGAAATTTTGAGAGGAACTGGGCGATCTTATCCGGGTCTCCGTGCGCGCCGCGGCGGTAGTAAATCATTTCCAGCTGTTTATTGGCGTCCAGGGCATTTTCAGACCCCGGAAATTTTTCAATGAAGCCGGGATAGATCTTGATGGCTGTTTCGTCGTCTTTGCCGTTGAAATAAGACTGCAGTTCCTGCCAGAATGCCGTTTCAGTGTATTTGGAATTGGGCCAGCGCTCCCTGAAGTTGCGGAAGGATTTGGCCGCTTCCGAAAATTTTCCGGCTTTGAAGTATAGCGAGCCGATGTGCAGGTGCGCCTCCAGAGCCAACGGGTGGTCAGGATATTTTTTGATGCATGCCGTCCATTCTTCGATGGCGGACCCGAAAACGCCCTTTTGGTGAAATGAAAGGCCGATGAGAAACTTCGCTTGCGGCGCCCGGGCATGGGCCGGGTTTTTGGCGGCAAAATCCGCCAGGCGGGCGAGAGCTTTGTCAAAATCTTTCTGGTTGAAATAGCTCACGGCCGCGAGAAACTTGGCGTGGGTGCGGATTTCGGCGTCAGCCAGCTTGTGCTCCGCGAGCGTCTCCGCTTTTTCCCTGGCCTTGTCATACTCTTGGGTTTCAAGCAGGCTCCAGGCCAGGTGCAGCTGCGCGCTGGCAAAGAGCGGGTGATCGGTGAAATTGACGGATATTTTTTCAAAATAAGGGACCGCGTCCTTAAAACGGTCCAAATCAAAATAGGCTTTGCCGATCAGAAAATAGGACTGGGCCCTCCAGTAAACGCTGGCTGAGGAGTATGAACCTTCCAAAATTTTCAGGCAGGCGTTTGAGGCCGTGATCAGGCGGTCCAGGAGGCCGGCCTTGTTGTAAGACACCGCCATCAGGGCCAGAGAGGCTTCCGAAATGGCGCTGTAGGGATACTTGATCAGGCCGGACTCAAACTGCCTGCCGGCGTCATCCCACTTTTCCAGTTCATAGAGCCGCACGCCGCGCAGGAACTGCCCGAAAGCCATGGGCTGGCTCGCGGGATATTTTTCTTCAAGCAATTTCAGGGTTTCATCCTGCGCCTGAAAATTTTTGAGCTGCCGTTCGCACCAGGCTTTGCGCAGAAGGGCCGCGGCGCAAAGGTCCGGAAAGTCTCCCGGGGCGGCCACTTTGGCAAACAAGCTCGCTGCTGCGCTATTGTTGTCCTGCAACATGAGGGCAGAGGCTTTCACAAAGAGCGCGTAGACATCCGTTCCTTTGGGCGGGGACGACTGCAAGACCCTGTCCGCTGTCCGGACCGCCTCGACATATTTTCCCGTGAAAAGGAGACATGTGGCCTGCCGCAAAGTGGCGTAAAGCGCCAGGCTGCTGGAAGGAAACTGGCGCACAAAATTTCCGAATTCCGCCGCGGCCAGGTTGTAATTCATCTTCTGGAGAAATCCTTCGGCTTTCAGATAGGATGCGGACTCCAGATACACGCCCTGCTTGGTGAATTCAAAATTTTGCAGGGAGGCCACGGCGGTGTCGTAAAGTTTGAGAGAAAAAAGCGATAGCGCCCTGAAATAGGCTCCTTTGCTGGAAACAACGCCTTCCAAAATCTGTGCGCAGCGGTCATATTCCTTAATATGGTAGAGGGTCACGCCGTAATTTTCCTTCACCCGCTCCATCGCGGCAAAGTTGGAATAGCCGCCGGTGAGGGATCTCCACATTTCGTCCGCCCGGCCCCATTCGCCCCCGCGCATATAAAGGAGAGCCAGAAACTCCATGGCGTTGGGTTTCAGGGAGGACGTCGGGTGGTCGCGGATCACCTTTTCCCAGGCGGACTGCGCGGAATTGTAGGCTTTGAGATTGTAATAACATTCCCCCAGGCGGAAATTGGCGCTGTCCGACAATTCGTGGCCGGGAAAGTTTTGAAGGAATTTTTCAAACAGGGCGGCGGACTGCTGGAATTTCTCGGCCGTGAATTCCCGCTCCGCCAGCAGATAATGCGCGTTGACCGACTTGGGATAACTGGGATAGAGTTTGATGAACTTGTTGGCCAGCCCCAGAGTTTCCTGGGAATTCAAATTCACTCTCGCCTGGGAGCTCAGCTCAGACCAGAGTTTTTCTTCCGGAGTTTGAACGGAAGGAGGCGGCGCTGTCTTGGCGGCCGAAGCCGAAAGAAGCGCCATGCCCAGAATAAGCAGCCTTGCGGTTTTGCTCATATCTTTTGACAGTCTAGTAGAAGTCAGCCGTCCATTCAAGGCCTAACCTCCAAATTTCAGGATCCGACAGATTTGCGTTCAAACTGGTGCGGGTATAAAAGAGATTGAGCATTTTGTTCTTCCCCGCCTGGCGCCCCACGCGAACATGCGCGGTGTGAAGCACGTCCTCCTCCAAAAAATATTTGGGCTGGATCTCATATTGCAGGTTGGAGCGGAACTTTTTGTATTGGACGATGATTTTGGAGAGGGATTCCCAGCGCATTTTATTGACGGTGTTGTAATAAATTTGTGTGAGCTCCTGTCCGGCGGAAATCTGCACGCCCGGCCGCAGGATTTGGTAATTGATCCGGCCGCCATAAGAGCGCCGGAAAAGCAGGAGAGAGGACGTCCACTGGGAGGAGAGCGTGGACCCAAATCCCAAGGAATCCCGCCCGATATAGCGCGTATAATCGAAACTGCCGTCCCAACGCCTGCCAAAAAGCTTGGAGTTGAAGTGGGTGGCCGTGAATGAATAAGCATTTTGGCTGAACAACAGCGAGTTTCCCAGGAACGCGAAAGTGTTCTCGGTCTTCAAAATGCCGGGACGGTTGGATTCGCCTATGACTTCATGGCGGAATTCGCCGAACACTTTCCAAATGCGGTTGAAATCCCAATAGGGCGCGGCGCGGTAAATGGTTTTGTCCTGATAGCGCAATGGATTGCCGATGGATTTGTAGCGGGGGCCCACGCGCTCAAAACTGAAATCCACGCGCCGGGCGCGGCTTCCCACCACCGCGCGGGCTTTCACATCGTGGTCCACCGTCCAGGGCCGCAGCGCCGAGTCTTCGCGGTAATGGCTGAGCGCGAAGGTGAGAGAGGCCTGGAGCATGTCTTGCAGCATATAATTGACGTCTGTGAGGGTGGTGGAATGCTCCTGGGTGAGAAAATCAGAGATAAGGGACCTTTCTTCCCCCGCGCTGGCGGAAATGTCCAGGTCCGATCCCAGAAGCTCGGCCAGGAAATCGTCCACATGGTATTCCGATGAAATTTCCTTGGTTTCGTTTGAAAAATGATAATGTTCGATGTTGACGCCGAGTTTTTGAGTGGACGAAAAATCCCACCGGGCCTGCGCCGCACCCCCGGCCATGCGTTGGCGGAAGTCCACGGTCTGGCTGAACAAGGAAGAAGACATGAACATGGTGAAGTCATGCTGGCCGTAAAACATGCGGAAATCCATTTGAGGATTCTTGTCGCCGTCCCCATAATGGTCTGTGGAATGGCTCAGAATGGCCTGGTCCATGCTGTCAAACTGGTTGTTTAAGCCGCCGAATGTGACATATTCCCGCGCGCCCTTGACGTGAAGCAGAGGAAATCCCCACTCCACGGTGCCGTTGACCAGTTGGGATTCTTGCCCCAGCTTTTCAAAAAGCCCGCGGGTTTCCAGGGGCGCTTTGAACAGGCTGCCTGTTGCGCCCACGAGAGTTTCTCCGCTCACCCTGCCAAATCCCTTGGTGCCGGGATCGATGGGATCGTTGGTCAGAAAATCCCTCACAGATTCGTAGGCTTGGTCATGCTGGGCTGAATGCGTGGGCGCGGGTTCCTGGTAATAGACGGAGACCCGCTCGACGTCGACCTTGAATTTTTCGGGCTCATAACCCATGAGCTGGACATCGGCGGGCTCCAACTCTTTAAGCCGGCCATAGAAAGCGGAGACAATGAGTTTTTTGCTGGAGTTGTTCCAGGTGGCGTTCAAGCCGAAAACCTGCTCAATGGACGCCAGGCTGATGTGCGGTGAGCCGGACAAGAGAAGAACAGGGTCTTCCAGGATCCTGTAAGGGTCCTGCCTTTTATAAACCCGCTTCTCCCCCACGCGCAACTCGAGAATGGAAAAATCCGGAAGAACCAGATTGAACCGGTTGGTCTGAGCGGAATAAACGACAACCCCAAGTGCATCGGCAAGGGATTGTACATCTACCCAGAGCTTTTGGTTTACCATGCGGTGTTTCACGGGGATCTCACGGAACTCCCCTCCCCTCCTGGCATACTCGGATGACGCGGGGCTCAAAACCTTTCTCTGAAGGTGATAAACAAAATCCTGGCGGAAGAGAGTTTTAAGGGAAGCCAGGGAAACATAAGCAATCCCATTTAAAACCAGAGGACTGTCCTTGAGGGAGCGTTTTTTTAAGGTGCCTTTTTCCCTGGATAGGTATGTGGAATCATACAGGTTGAGGGTGACATTGAATTTGGGGAATTTGAAAGCCACGCCGGAGGCTACAGTTGTGGCTTTGGCTCCAAGGCCCTCGGCAACCTTGACGGCATCTACATACAGGTTGCCGTTCTTTTCAGCCGCCGGGATGGAAAAAGTGTCGGATGAAACCACAAGGTCGATTGTCATCTGAGCATCGGCCTTGTGGTTGAGCAGCAAGCTCCACGCTAGCAGAATGAATGCGCGCTTTTTCAGCTTGATTCAGATTATATCTATCTGTAATGGCCGCGTCTATGGCCGTGCTTGGCTTGTTTTTGGTATCTGGATTGATCTTTGCGGACTTCGCAGCGTTCTTTTTCCTTGCGGACTTCTTCCTTGCGCACTTCAATCTGTTTGCATTCCTCGCGGCGCACTTCTTCTTTTCTGCAATCCACAGTGTGGCCGGTGTGGCATTTTCTGCCAATCAACCCACGGTTAGCCTGTCCCTTATAGTTGCGGAGATCGCACTGGAGCTCCACAGCCTTCTCGCGAAGCCTGAACACCAAATCCCGGCCTTTCATGCCCTGGGCTTTGAGCTGACAGGCATAGGCCTGAAGCTGTTCTCTGCAATTGGGGCCTGTGACTACGGGGCCGCCGTCATCGCCCGGAGGCAGGTTGGGGTCTTCAACCGGGGGATCCGTGGGAGTGGGATCTATTTCAGGCGGATCAGTAGGGTCAGTGGGATCCGTTGTGGGATCCGTTGTAGGAGGCTCTGTGGGGTCCGTCACGGGCGGCACATTGCTTGTGCAGCCGGCCGAGATCAGGGAGCTCTCCTTTTGAGCCTGAAGCATGCTGAGCTGGATCTCATAGCTCTGGCGGATGGCCGCCATTTCAGCGGGGTCCGTGGTCATGCTCAGGGCCAGATTGGTGTCGTTCGACAACTGGGTCATGAGCCGGTTATAGCTGTCGGTCAGATCCGAGCAGATGTCGGCATAGACAAAAGTCGCGAGGGAGAGCGTGCTGATCACCGTCAAGAATATTTTTTTCATTTTACTTACCTCCCGTTTCATTACTATAAGTGTAACCTTTGCACGTTGAAATTTCGTTACAGATTTGTAAAGAAACTGTAAATCTTTTCACAATTGAAGTATGCCCCCGAAATCCAGTCAATACAAGCTTGTGTTTACATCTATTTACATCTGCAATAAAATGTAAATAATAAAGCCAGGCGATCAGGCCTGGCTGTAAAATAATGGGGAATTTAGGCTATTCTATGGGATTTTTAGTATCTGGGAAGGGATGGATCTATTTCATTGGCCCAGGCGTCTATGCCGCCGGCCACGTTCTTAACCTTCTTAAATCCGTATTCTTTAAGTATTTTAACTGCCTTTGCGCTGCGCCCGCCCATTTTGCAATGGACATAGATTTCGTCTGCCGTATCCAGCTCATTGACCCGTTCCCGGAGGTTTGCTAAAGGAATGAGCTTGGCCTGGGGTAGATGGACAATTTGCCATTCTTCCTGTTCCCGTACATCCAAAACAAACACCTTGTCCTTTTTGGAGTCCAAAACCTTCTTAAATTCCTTGACAGTGACCTCTTCAATATGTCCGTTTTCAGGGGCGGCTTCCTGCCCGCGTCCAATGCCGCAAAAGAGGTCATAATCTATCAGTTCCTTAATAGAGGGGTTCTTGCCGCAAACGGGGCAGTCCGGGTCCTTTTGAAGCTTGACTTCCCGGAAGCGCATTTCCATGGCATTGAAAAGGAGCAGGCGGCCGATAAGAGGTTCTCCGCGGCCCATAGCAATCTTGATGGCTTCCGTAGCTTGCATGACGCCTATGATGCCGGGCAATATTCCCAGAACGCCGCCTTCGGCGCAAGAGGGAACCATGCCGGGCGGGGGCGGCTCAGGATAAAGGCAGCGGTAGCAGGGGCCTTCGGGAGTTTTGAAAACCGTGCATTGGCCGTCAAAGCGGAAGATGCTTCCGTAAATAAGGGGTTTTTTAAGGAAAACGCAGGCATCGTTGACGAGATACCTTGTCTGGAAATTGTCCGTGCCGTCGACAATGATGTCATATTCCTTGAAGATGTCCATGATGTTGTCCCGGGTCAAGCGGATTTGGTAGGTATTCACCTTTACTTCGGGGTTGATGGAGTTGATGCGGGCCTTGGCGGATTCCACCTTTGGGCGTCCAATATCAGCGGTGGAGTGGATGATCTGTCTCTGCAAGTTGGACTGGTCCACCATGTCAAAATCGACGATTCCGAGAGTGCCCACTCCGGCCGCGCCCAGATAGAGCCCAAGCGGCGAGCCCAGACCGCCCGCGCCTATGAGCAGCATCTTGGTGTTGAGGAGTTTTTCCTGCCCGTCCACGCCCACTTCGGGCATGATCAGGTGGCGGGAATATCTCTGTATTTGTTCGTTGCTTAGCGCCATAAATCGAGGTCCTTCAGCTCTTTTAGATGATCGATCATGTAGTTTAGATTCAGCTTTTCCAGATCTTCGCGGCTCCGGTAACCATATGTGACCGCGCAGGTTTTGACTCCGGCCCGCCTGCCCGCTTCCATGTCCGGGAGCCCATCGCCAACCATCAGGGCGGATGAAGCTGGAACAGCCATGTCTGAAAGAGCTTTTAAAACAGGTTCCGGATCCGGCTTTTTTTTGGGAGTGGATTCTCCCCCCACCACGGTCTTGAAATATTTGTCGATTTCAAAATACCTTAAAATTTTTTCGGTCATGGCCAGAGGCTTGTTGGTGACCAGCCCCAAGGGCAGGCGTTTGAAATGCTCCAAAGTTTCCTTTACGCCGGGATAGAGGGTGGTTTTAACCGTGCAGCGGTCCAGATATTGAGGATGAAAAATTTCTATGGCATGGGCCAGATATTTTTCGTCTTTATTCCCGGTAGCTCTTTCTAAAAGCGTTTTCATGCCGTCGCCGATGTAACCCATCACTTCTTTTGCAGGTTTTTCGGGCAGGCCCAGCCGGGAGAGGGTAAAATTCACCGAGGCGGCGATGTCCGCCGCGGAATCCACCAGAGTCCCGTCCATGTCAAAGATCAGCCCCTGCAGATTTGTCACTTTTACTCATTATACAAAATTCACAAAAAAGAATCGGGACCCTCGAAGGGACGAGAGTCCCGATTCCTTGCGAAAGGCTGCGGCTTATTGCTGGATGATGTAGGTGATGTGCGCTTCGGTTCCCTGCGTTGACAAATTGCTGGGAGTTTTCGCTCCGGCAATCACCAGGGCGTCGCCTCGCTGCTGCACCTTGGAGGAATTGACGTATCCCATGCCCGCAACGGCGGCATAGACCGCCCGAGCTTCCCGTCCCACCAAAGTGATTTCGTTGCCCGTGTCCGCCAGCTTGAAGAGGATGGAAAGCCGCAGGTTTTGGATTCCCGTCCAGGGGTCCGCGTCGGCGGTCATGGCCACGGTGACGGGGTGGGCGGCAAACCGGATGCGGATCTGGTTGACGGCGCTGGCGGCCGTCGGGGACAGGATCATGAGCTGGTCGTTGGGGATGCCCATGTCCTCCGCCAGGGCATGAATCCTGTTGGCGTCTTTGTTCCAGACGATCGCGTAGATGGGCTTTTCTCCCTGTGGGGCGCTCCGCTCCGTTGCCTGCACGGTTCCCTTGATCAGGTTGCTCAGGGCTGTGGACGGGGCATCGCCTTCGACCAGGCCGTTTAAGTCAAACACCATGATGCTGGCCGGCCCGGCAACCGCGGGCGGGACGACGGCTTCTCCCAGGGACATGGAAAGGCTTCCCTTCTCTTTCAGAGTTTCCGCCATGCGGATTCTTGCGAGAGCGGCCGCTTCGACATCCATGGGCAAGAAATCCCCCACGCCTCTGGCCACTTCCAGTTCCGAGGCGTAGAGAGTTTGCGCTCCGGAGAGATTCAGGCCGATGGCGGAGGCGTTGCCGCCGAAGTTCAAGAACGATCCGGAAACCGCCCCTGCGACAAAGCTAAAGCCGGCCAGCAGGGTCGACGCCGCCTTGAGCCTGAGCAGAGCCAAGACGGCCCGCAGGCCCGTGAAGCCGCCGTTGCGTGCGATGGAGAGGCCTTTGAAAGCAATTTCGCTCCCCGCCACGAACAAGACGGGCGTAACGACGATCAGGATAGTCTTTAGGATTTCCGGAATCGAAGCGTTCGTTCCGACGGTTCCCGCGATGGCGTCCAGAACGGACGAGATGAAAACAAAACCCGCGACGCTTGCGGCGATTCGAGTCGTTTGATTGAAGCTAAACAATCTCCGCATGACCGAGATTTGTCCGGAAGACGTCGCGATGATTGTCCTGGTGTTGATGAGACCTGCGTTCCGCAACTCCCTCACAAAATGCCTGATTTCATCCCGCTTTCCGCC
>MGUQ01000050.1:44287-61903 GCA_001799975.1 Elusimicrobia bacterium RIFCSPLOWO2_01_FULL_54_10
TTCGCCGCGACAATCAGGCTGCGGCCCGAAGTTTCGGCAGTTTCGGCAATCTTGCGAAATGACTTTGCTTCCAAGCTCGCGCCGCCAACCAATGCGCCGTTCACGTTTTTAACGGAAAAGATCTCTTTGGCGTTCTCCGGCTTGACGCTGCCGCCATAGAGAATTGGAATGTTCAGCCCAGCGTCCTGCCCCAGTTCCTGGACCCTGTTTACGAGAAACGACCGGATGGCATCGTGCATTTCCTGGATCTGAACATTTGTGGGAGGTTTTTTTCCTTCCCCGATGGACCAGATGGGTTCATACGCAATGATGAGCTTGGTAACCTGCTCCGCGGTCAGGCCATTCAAGTCTTCGGCTAGCTGATTCAAAACATAATTCACATGGCCCTTCGCATCTCTGTACCATTGGGGTTCTCCCACGGCGAGGAGGAGGGTTTCGAATTTTCCATCGGCAGCCTTAAAAGCTGCATGAAGTTTTTCGTTGATTTGTTCGTCCGTATCTCCGGCTTGCGTGACAAAAAGACCTCCCGTGTCCGGTTCATGTAATTGCCTTGTCTCGCTGTGGCCGATGATGCTGCCTTGCGCGCCGGCTTTTTTGAGGAGAGGAATGTTGATTCTTCCCGTGAACTGGCCGACCAGGAGAGAGAACCACTGCCCGATGATTTTGGGAACATTGAACGACCGAGCAAGGGCGGTGGCAAGTTCATCCGTTTTTTTCTCTGTCAAGGGCAAGATGGCAGACGGCGCAAGCGCCGTTTTCGTCCAGCGAAAAGTTTCCTTAAACTGGGTAAGGCTAAAATTGGCCAGCGCTTCGGGACCTCCGCGGGGCTGGACGGATTGGAAGGTGAATTCAAGCGCTTTTACAAGAAATTGCATCATCGTTCTTTCTAAGATTTCATCAGTCAGATCGTTTTGGTACATCTGGATGATGAGGCGCGTGCCATCACTTTTGATAGAGTGAAAGGCCAACCCGGCATTATCCAAATCAGTTGACAATGAAGAAATGGCTTTGGATGGAACAATTCCCCCTTGCAAGTAGTTTTCCAGATCGACTTCTATCCTCACGGGATTTCGAGTGTTTTCGAGGGATCTGGGAACAACGCTGAACCTGAACAAACTGGGGACATTGGCGTTCCAAATCCAGTGCGGGACATGGTGGAAGATGCCGAACCCGATGAAAGCTGCAAACAAGCTGGGAGCAACAAAGGTGAACGCAATCCATGCTCCCAAAATGCCCAGCAAGTTTATACCGATAAATGCTGCGACGGCCCATCTGCTTGACAAAATGCTATAGATCCGTTCAAATGGATGAGATACCAGCCAAAGAAGTCCGCCGCCTACCATGATGCTTGCAAGCCTCTCAAAATTCAGGTCAGTGCCAAAGAACCATGAGGACAATCCCCAGGCACCCATAACGAAAAAAGCCAAAACCCAGCTTTCCCCCATGGGGTCCAAATGCTTTTCCAACCGTTCGATTTTAGCCTTGGCGCTGATTTCAGACATCCCGTCCATGCCAACGTATTTTTTCATGCGCCGTTCGCGGGAAATGACGGAAAAGAGGGGTGCGGCGGGAAGAGGCGCTGACTCTGCAGACACAAGCTTCTCATAAACAGGCACGTGCTTGCGCACGATTTCGTACAGGGGCTTGTCTCCCACTTTTTCGTTAACGACCGAGTGGAATAATTTCGCCAGGTCGTCGAAATCCATGTCCGAAAGCACTTCCTGAACGCTCCGCGGCCCTTCAGGAGCCCATTCGGGGGAAAGTTCCATGATCATGGAAACCATGGCCTTGGTCATTTCTTGCCTGATCGTGAGCCAAAGTTCCCCGCCTTCGGAGGCGGCTTTCAAACGCGCCAAGGCAAGGGATGCGGCCAAAATGGCGTTCATGCCCAAATTTCCCTTTCGTTGAGCGACGGCGATGGGGTCGCTTACATTTTTGCCTCTTTCCGCGGCGGTGGCCAGTTCCAGCCCAAGCAGCGTTCGGTCAATGTCCACCACGCTTCCCAGATCCGACGCGCGCCTGCCGATAAACACCGGAGCAATCGCATGTTTGACATTGTGAACGGCGTTCCTCACGCCTTTTCCCTTGTAACGGTTGGCGCGCGCCCAAAGTTCCGAAATTTCCGAGTCATTGGCCGCTTTGATGGTTGCGTCATCCATGCCTTTCCTGAACTGCATTACCACGCCGTCACCGTTTTTCTGCACCTGGAAAAGTTCGGGGCGCCTTTTTGTGGCGCCATTGGGCTCAATCGTGTCGTCCGTGAGGTGGATGGCTTCCCCTTCGCCCGAAGAAGTGCCCAGGGGGGTGGAGCCGGAGAAAACCCTGCCGTCTTCGGTGATGACTTCCACCATCACGGTGGGGTTCCCGGAGTTGGTGGGGTTTTCATAAACCCTGAAGTCCTTGATGACCATGTCCCTGGGCTTGAGGTTCAGCCCGTGGCTGGCCTGCTGCATGATTTCGTTGATTCGGCCGAATTTGACGAGCCGCTCCGTGTTGGCGCCCCCGCCGAACTTGGCGCCAAGGCTGTTCACCCCAACAGCGAAATCGGCTTCAAATGTGTCATTAGGAGACTGGGAGCGGTGCGAAAGGATCAACTCCTTCCCGCGTCCCAAAACCACGAGCATAGCCAGGATGGTTTCCGCCACGGTGCCGATCTGATTGGCTTTTGTCAGCTGAGCGGTGATGACGTCCCTGTTTTCATCGATGATGCGGTCATTGGTGACCACCAGGTCGTCGCCTACAATCAGGACGCGGTTCCCCATCCTTTCCATTATGAGCTTCCATCCCGCAATGTCCCGTTCGCTGAAGCCGTCTTCAATGGAAATAATGGGAACGCCTTCCATCATGGCCTGAATGTAGATTTCGAGAAGTTCTTCGCGGTCCATAACGGTGGAGCGCTTGGAATCCCGGTAAAAGTAATACCGGCCCACGGCTTCTTCCTGTTCAAATTTTTTGCGGAATTCGTTTTCAAGCTCGCTGGCTGCTGGATCAAGCGCTATGGCCACATGGACGCCGGGAGTGAAACCTTCGTCCCCCATGGCTTGCACCATGAGCCGCCAAAGGCGCTGTTCCGGGATTTTGTCGTTCTTTTCGGGCTCGATGATGGGGGCCAGGCCGCCCTCCAGGCCAATTCCCTTGACCGTGCAGCCTTCGGTTTTGTTGATGATTTCAAGCAGCCGGCCCTGAAGCCGATTGATCATTTCCTGCGCGTCTTCAATGGTGAGGGGCTGGTCTTCGCGCCCGGGAAGGGAAATGGGCATGAACATGGCTTCCTGCATGCTGATGTTGCTGTCCGGGTACTGCTTGAAAGTGTGGGCTCCGCCCATTCCAGAGTTCCGGTAACCCCAAGGGGCGCGGACGGTCATTTCTTTTCCATCCACTTTAATTTTAAGCTCCCACGGGCGGCCTTGCTTGAGTTTGTCTTTAAGTTTGGGCGACCTGTCCCACCATGTGGTTTGGGAATCAGCCGAAGTTGCTTGCGCTTCCACGGCTTTTCGTTTTTCCTCGGCGGATTTTTCACGGGTCACGAATTTTTGATATTCGCCGGGGTCCGCCAGGTAATAATCTAACAAGCTCACCACGCCCAGGGGGAATACAAGGCGTCCTGCGATGATAACCCACTCAGAAGCGTGCAAAATGTCTGTTCCCAGGATGTTGTTAAGCACGAGAATGTTGATGGCGGTTCCGGCGGCAATCAGGACAGCCCCAACAGCGAAAAATACTCTGGCCAGTTTCCAGCTTGCCGCGGGGCCGGCGGCGTTCACCGCCAGGTTGTTGTTGGCGTCTACATAGTAATTTAAGCCGTTCCGCACGATTCCGGGGAATTTTCCCAAGGGAGAGGTCAGGAACATGCGCGCTTCCCACTGCACTCGCTTCCACCCGCTTTTGTGCGCCTCCGCGTCCTTCATGTATTTTTTGTGCAGGGTGAGCAAGTCCACCGCTTTCCAATAATGGCCCCGCTCGTGCCACCAGACTTCTATCCAATAGGTGGCGAAGACCAGGAAGGCGGACAAGATGGCGTCGGGGCTGGCGTAAAGGTGAATGAAGGATTCCGCAAAAGAGCTGTGCAGGGTGGGCAAAACGGGCAGTGAAAAAAGGGCTGGGATCAATGAGGCATGGAAAGCGACCAAAATGTGGTTGGCGATGACCAGTTCTTTGTGGAGAAAAGATCCCTTGGCTGTGGCTTCAGGATTGGAGCCCAAGTCCGGCACCGCATCAAAAAGTCGAACATACCGCTCCTTCATAAAGGGGAAAGGAATGTCTCTGCCCATTTTCTCATTGCGGATATTTTCGAGAGACTTGTTGAATGCCGCAAGGTCTTCGGCCGATCTTTTGCCGGACAGCCGGCGGAATTTGGTTACGAACGCCGCGAACGCGGCGGGTTGGGCAATAAATATATTGGCGAAAGCGTGTAGCGCGTTTTCCACCCGCATCGGCCTATTTTCTGGAGTCACTCCGCTCAGGAGCCCCCAGTCAATCAAAAACACTTCCAGGGAATCGCCTTCTCCCACAATCCTGATGTGCTCCAGCAGGTTGTCCAGCCGGTGGACGACATGGTCATGAGCGCTGACGGTTAAATCAAACATCCAGAATGTTTTTTCAGCCAGTTTTCTTGCGGCCAAATTTTGCTCCGCTTGGCTTAACTGGGCCCACCTGTTTCTCATGGAAAGCTCGTCGCTGATGCTTTCTTCCACAATCACGCCGCTCTGGCGCGGATCCGTGAATATAACCCGAGGCCCGATATTCGCCGCCGAGGCTTTTAAGGAGCGTTCGATTTCAAATTCCGGAACGGAAGTCTCGGTTTCTTTAACCGCGTAAGTCTTGATGGGTTTATTGTCTTCCGTATAGGCGGTTAAATAATGAATCATGGCATAGTTTTGCCTTTGCGAACCGCCGGGATCCTGGCTGATGTGATGAACTGTTGCCCTCGTAACATTTGCGGAAATGTCAGAACGGATGGCGGCATGAATGGCAGGCATCAGGCCGGTTTTCTCCCTGCTCCCGGAGCTTCCCATGTTTCCTTCAACGGTCGCGGGAACCGTTTCTCCGGTTGTGAATAAGAGAATTTTTTTCCAGTCATCGACGGATCCAAGCGTTCCCGCAATCAGGAAAAGAACCGCAATGGAGCCGGCTAATGCCTGGGCCAGAATGCTCACACCCGGCCCTCTCATGGCGTCGAATCCAAAGAAAGCGAGGAGCAGGTCCACGAAAACGTCAAACGCGAGGTATCCTAAAACGACTGCTCTGCCGCGGCTTTTCGTGTTGACGACGATGACGCCTTCCAGCTTGCCGATGGTGCTTTTGCTCCAGTCAATTTCAAGCCCGAACGCCCATGCATAAACGACATGCCGGACTTCTTTGAAGGCATAGATGGGGTAGCTGACGAGGGACAGAATCGTCCGGAACGGCCTCTTGAGAGGGCTAAACACCCACTCGTACGGGGCCGCGCCGTGGCCTTCCAGTTTGGGTTGATCAAGCGTGCGAGCGCTGAGTCGCGCGCGGTCAATAATTTGGATAAACGGTGCATCCTTGCTTTTTTCGATTGTGAGTTGGGCGGTGATCTGCGTGAGAAGATTGGAAGCGTCCAGTCCAAAGACGGGATTGTTGAGCGATTCCGCCAGAATTCTGCGGATAATGCTGCCCGCCTCCCCGTCCGTGAGAACTTCATCCGGCAAATCCGCCATGCGGAGGATGATCAACTGTGTGTCAAGCTTGTCCCGTTCCCCCGCCCCCGCGTTGCGAATCCATGCCAGAACGCCGTCGACGTGAGATTCCCTGTCCGCGCCTTTGGTTTTAAGAACTTTCCCAATCAGTCCCATCAGGGTGACATAGGACTCGGCTGAGTTGGTGGGTTTGCCGCGTTCAATCACCTCCAGCATCATTTGACCTTTCGAATATCCGAGTTTGGACGCCTTGCCAAAAAGCTCTTTTGCCAGACCGAAGTCCGGTTTGATCTGCGTCAAGGCTTCTCTCATGCCCGCGTAATAATTCCGGTAGGCGTCCGCCAGTTGATCGGCGGCGGCGTCAAAGGTACCGCGGACGAAGCTTCCAGCCACTCCGGCGGAAGCTTTGCTGATTTTTGTCGCGGGAGCCGGCACGGTCTCGGTCACATCCAATGCTTCCAGCGTCCCGTCTTCCTGAAGGTGGGCGGCCATGACGGCCGCTGCCATGGGCACGGAACCTATGCCGCTCAGCATGCTGGCGTTTCTCACGGATCCCATGGCGGCTTTGAGCTCGTCTTGCAAATCGGCGGTGGCAACCAGTGGAGTCTGGTATTTCCCCGCAAAGCGCATGGCAAAATTGACCGTGGCCCTTTTGCCCTCGTACCGGCCGTTCAAAACGACGGAGCCGCTCTTGCGGACGGGATTTTCAAAGAAAAGCCGGTTTTGGAAAGTGTCCAGAACGGTTTCCAGCACTTCGGCGTCGATTTTGGCGTCTTTGACTTTGCGGAGGGCTTGCAGTTCCTTTATGTACTCCGAAAGGAGGGATTTAAAATCCGTTTTTTCAGAGGCGGGGATTTTTCCGCCGGACTCAACTGCGGTCAAATGAGGACGGACCACGACAAACGGAACATTCTTGCTTTTAAGATGCCGTGTGATGCCGGGAGTGTGGAAACCGCCGGCGATCAAGACCACCCGGTTCTGAGAAGCTTGTTTGGCAAGTTGCAGCGTGTTTTCCGCAAGGATGGAATCTCTCTTGAAAGCGAGCTTGTAATAGGATTCCTGCAAAAATTTCATTTCCGGCAGCGTGAGCTTGGGCTGGGCGACGCGGGAAACGGAAACGGGCTTGCCGCTGTAGTTAAAATCAGGGTTGATCCACGGGAGATGCAACCTGGATTCTTGCTCGTTCACAAAAGAATGGATTTCCTTCCAGCCCTGGTGGTCCATGCTCCCGCCTTCGGAATAGGTTTGCCAGTCCTGCGGCGAAAATCCTTCGCTCCAGAATTTCTTCTGGATCCTTAAGAAGGAATTCATCTGAACAAGAGTTTTAAAATCCTCCCGGCCGCTTGTATGAACGGCGTAGACGGAATTTTCCAGACGGCTGATTTCGGACACGATGGATTCGACATTGATTTTTTCGCCCTCCGCCAGATACCGGCAGTAGGACTCCACTTGAGGAGCGGGAAGTCCGTGAATTTTTGCCATTTGGAGGAGGCCCTGATGGAATTGAAGCGCGCTCAGCTTCCCCAGACGGTAGTTCAGGCTCATCTGCACGATTCCCGCCAGGGACGCCTTGTCCATGCCGGAACTCAACGATTCCACAAGTTTCTTTCGCTCGTCTTCCAGAGACCGCAAGGAAAGGGTTTGCTCAAGAGCGTAAACATCCAATATTTGAGAAAGGTTGGGCAAGCCGGCCGCATTCCATGCGGAAGGGGCGGATTTCCGGAGAAACCGCACATGATCGGCAAGGCTGGACTGCTGGGCGTCATACAGAGCCGAAGCGCGGTCCAGGGCGAGAAGCTCTTCGGAATAAACCCGGCGCTTGATTCTGTCCAAGCGCGCGGAAAGCAGGCCGAGCTGCCGCTCAATGCCCCTGCGTTCAGGGTCCATCATCTTGCGGGTTTTCAAGTTGGCCTGGTACACCTGCTCGTCCTCAATGCCTTGAATCTCCAGGCCGCCTTTGAGAATCGCGGCATATTCTTCGCCCGTGATGGAGGCTTCTTTAAGGAGGGACTCAGCCATGCTTGCTTTGACCGTTTGATCGGGCAGAACGGAGATCCACTCCGGGTGGACTCTTCGGGAAGCGCCTTCCACGCAGACCAGAGAAGTTTCAAGCGATTCTAGAATTTTTGAAGCGTTTTTCTGGGCTCCGTAGTGCTGGTGGGCGTCCTGGATGTGGATGACAAGCGGGGCGGAATCGGCAGGAGCAGCCGGATACCAGCTTTCCACGACCGTCCCCAAGTTTTCGGGGAGGTGGAGGCCGGTGGAATGCCCGGTGGAAAGGCGGGGCAGCAGAAAAGCAGACGCCGCGGCTTGGTGGACTTCTGATTTTTTAGATTCCTGCGTTTGGAGAGCGTTTCTTCGTTCGGACCACAAGGAGGCTTCTGCGAAAGGGGCGGAAAATGTCGAGAAGGTGAAGACTGCGAGGACTGAAAGGGAGAGGATCTGAGAGAATCTGGCGGGTTTTGCGGGGTTCATGATTTAGCCTCCGTTGGCTTTTCCCCTCCACCGTGGGTGCAGAACGCTATCAGCGTTCGAATCCCTCGTGTGGGCGGGGTCCATTTTGTCAATAAAATTGTGTCCGGGCGCTGCGTCCCCTCAACATTGAGGGGGATGAGCGCGCCGGCCGTCATTTTTGAAGCCGTCCAGTCTTCTTTTTTGGCGTAGGCGTCAAAGCGGTACGCCGTGATTTCCGCGCCGGACGACCGACTTTTGTCTGGGCGGGGCTGGGTTTTGGCGATGGTCTGGGTTTGATGCGAAAAGTGCCGGACGGAAGCGAGAGAGGTGAATGAGAAGGCGGTGAGGATGGAGAGA
This sequence comes from Elusimicrobia bacterium RIFCSPLOWO2_01_FULL_54_10, assembly GCA_001799975.1. Lineage (GTDB taxonomy): Bacteria > Elusimicrobiota > Elusimicrobia > 2-02-FULL-39-32 > 2-02-FULL-39-32 > 2-01-FULL-60-11. The sequence goes on from MGUQ01000050.1 coordinate 52,762, forward strand.
CAGAGGAACCGGGTTGGCGATTTCATGACATGACAATTATAGGACATGGCTCCCAAGCCTGTCTTAAACTTTTTGTAACATTCTTGTAAATCTTTTTGTCAGGTTTTCCGTACGCGTAGGGAAAATCATCAAATTGACATCCTATTTCGAATCAAATACCATGTGCCCTGTGATCATCTACATTTGGCGGCACGGCAAGGCTGAAAAAGATTCCTTGACGGGCAAGGATGATGATCGGGCGCTTGCGCCCGAGGGACGAAACGAAGTCATCGACGTTGCGGACTATTGTTTCGTCGTCAAAGGCCTGGAAAAGCCCGAGAAAATCTTTTCAAGCCCGTTCCTCCGGGCGCGGGAAACGGCGGAGATGATTCAGGGGTTTCTGGCGTGCGAAAAGGGGCTGGAGTTTCTGCCGGCCCTGAAATGCGGCGCAGCCTTTCCCGCCATGGCGTCGACATTGAGCGCAAAAGCAAAAGATATGAAGTGTTTCGCGGTGGTGGGCCATGTGCCGGACCTTGAAAGCTTGATCCACGCGCTCATGGGCGGCGGTCCAGCGGCCCCGGTCCATTTAAAGACGGGCGGGATCGCCCAGATTGAAATTGAACGGCTCGCGGAACCTTTCAAAGGCAAACTTCTACTTTCTCTTAACCCCGAAAGTATATCCGCTTAATAAATCCCATTTAATAAATCCAAAATTCTCTAAAATTTCTCCTTGTCGCCCAACTTAGGGGAACCCCCGTTGGTTCTCCGTGAGAAGTCCGGCGCGGAGAAGTAATCGCTAAAAATCGTTTAGGGTAGGATTGCGAAGACTCGGGCGGGAAAGCCGGAGCCTTTTTCCGGTTTGGGAAATGTGATCACCGCAAGCGCGCCGAATTCCGGCACCTCGTCAGCATTGGCAATCAACCCGATCTGGTAACGATTTTCCCCTAAAATGTAGGTTTGGGCCGGATATCGGTCATCCGTGACGTCCAGGCCGCAGTCCGTGTTCAGCGTCTCGTGGCCGATGGCAATGATGTTCCGGTCCTGCACCAGGAATTTGAGCGCGTCCACGCTCCAGCCGGGATATCTGGCGCGGCCCTTCACATCGGGATTCTCCATCAACAACGGGTCCGGCCAGCGTTTGCCCCAGTCGTCCCGCTTCACCACAAATGCTCCCGCAGGAATTTTTCCGTATTTGGCTTCCCAGCGCAGAACATCTTTCATATCAAGCGCCGTGTCCGGGTTTTCCGTTGTGCGCGAGCTGATGTCAATGACCACGAGCGGCGCAATCATTTCGCGCGGAGGGATTTCGTCCACGGTGCGCAGGCCCTGATGGAAATGCGCGGGCGGGTCCACATGCGTTCCCCATTGTCCGGTGAACGAATATCTTTCCGCCCGGAAACCGTCACGGCCGTACGAATAAAGCTGTTTCACCTGCTGGTTCGGGAACCCTTTCCAGTGGGGAATGCCGGGCCTGAATGGGTGCGTCATATCCACAAATTTTTTGCCGGAAAGCGTTTTGTAAATGTCCCAAAGGGAAGGCTCCGCTCCCGCACAGGGCGCGGCAGCCAAAATGAAAAACAAAAACGGGATAATTCTATTTCGCATGTTTTTCTATCCAGCCGACAATGCGTTTTTCCAGTTCCGAGGGCGCCTGAGGCGAGGCGCGCTGGAACATCTGCACGCCGTGGGCGGGCGAGCTCTTCTGGCGGATGACGGCCAGATTCGCCCGGCTTTTGGCGGCGCGCTCAAGCACGCCGACGGTGTGGAACGCATATCTGTCACCGGAACTTGCTGCCAGAAGCACCGGCCGCTCCGCAATGGAGCCGGCCAGATCCTCAGTGGACAGGCCCTGATAATTCAAACCCGGAGAGAGCAAAATGGCCAGGGCCAGCTTTTTATCCGCGGCAAAAGCGCGGAAAGCAATGTTGGCTCCGATGCTGGCTCCCCCCACTCCGATTCTTTGGCGGGGAATTTTATGCTGGGTGACCAAAAAATCCGCCGCGCGAGCGAGATCGTCCGACATTTTGGAAAAATCCTGGGTTCCGCCCTGGCTTTTTCCGTGTCCTCGGAGATCAAAATACAGTGCGCCTATTCCCCGCGTTTTGCAATAGCCGGCAAAGGCCTCCCATTCCGGCCGGTTGCTCAAATAGCCGTGAAGGAGGATGAGAGTGACCTTTCCGGGAGCGGGCTTGATGAAATCCCCTTCCAGAGTGATTCCGTCAGAGGTTTTGAATGTCACGAGCTCGGCAAAAGCGGGGCGGGCGAGCAGGACGGCAAGGGCGCATAAAAGGCCAAAAGCCTTCATCATGGATTTGATGACCGCGGAAGTTTTTTCGATCATGGGAGGGTGAAAAACCGTCCGGGCTTCGGGGGAGCCGGTGAAACGCCAGTGCCAGGGTTCGTAGCTCACGCCCTGCCAGTTTTTGGGCGGAAATGAAAGTTCAAATCCAAAATTTCCGGCGTTTATTTTAAGCCAGGCGGAAGCGGGGGTGGATTCAAACGCGGGTTCATCATCCGTTGCGGGGTGATTCTTATCAGCCAAATCAAAAACGTACCCCGTGTGATGCTCGGAAAATCCCGCCGGAGCCACCCAGAGCTTGCCGCGGCCCCTTCCGTGTCTGCGTTCGGCATCTTCAAAATAATTTTTCTGGAAATCATGAGTGCGGTGCGATGAAATGACCACAATTCCCACGCCGTCCCGGGACGCGGTGGAACAAAGGCGGATCAAGGCTTCGACGGCCTCCGGCTGGGCCAGGTAAGTTTTGGACGGATCGCGCGTGATGTTTTTCGGGATTTCAGACAGGGCTTCCTCAGGCGCTACGGAAAAAGGCATATGGAAAACAAATTTCATCTTTTTTTCAGAATAAAATAAATGGGAATGCCCAACGCAACGATGGCCAGCCCCCAGAGGGAATCTTTGGGATTTTGAACCGCCGTGTTCACCACAATCCACCCCATTCCCAGAATGAAAAGAACCGGAAGGACCGGATAGCCAAAACATTTGTAGGGAACCGCGCCCGGGTCACTCGCATTTTTTGAACGCAAAATGATGAGGGAGAGGCCGTTGATGGCGGCAAAAAAGACCATGGGAACCGTCACGTAATCCAGAAGCTGGTCGAAGGTTCCGGTGACCGCAAGCAGGCAGGCCCAGATGCCATGAAACCAGATGGCTTTCGAAGGTGTCGCGAAATTGGGATTGACTTCCCCCGCGGCTTGGGGCAAAAGGCCGCTGCGCGCCATGGCAAAAATGACGCGCGGGCCTGTGAGAATTGTGGCCGAAAGGCAGCCGATGACCGAGACCGCGACCATGGCGCCGATCACGTTTCCAACGGTGACTCCAAAAAGCGCCTGGGAGGCCACCGTCACGATGCGGCTTTTGTTTTCGGGTGTGACAAAGGGCTCGGCGTTGACGGGAAGCGCGTAAAGATAAAGGCAGGCCAGCGCCAGATAAATCAGCATCACCAGAAGGCACCCGAAAAAGAGCGAGAAAGGAAGCGTCCGCGCGGGGTCTTTGACTTCACCCGCGACATAAACCGTGGCGTCCCAGCCGGAATAAGTGTACATGACGGGGATCAGGGCCAGAGGAAACGCGTAAAGAAAAGGCCGCGTGCTTTCAAGGGAGACGCCAAAGTTGGAGAACGAGCCGTGCCCGACGATAAATCCCGCGAAGATGAGGCCGAAAATCAGGGCCAGTTTGAGCACCATGAAGGAATCCTGAAGCCACGCGCCCTTGAGCACGCCGCGGTCATTCACGAACGAGATGAGGAGAATGGAAGCGACGGCAACAGTTTTGGCCACAACCGGGTCCATGATGCCGGCGTATTTGGTGACGCCGATGGCCAGAAACGCGGCGGTGCCGGGAATGGTGACTAAACTGGACGAGAACCCTGCTAAAAATCCTAAAAATGGGCCGAAAGCCTGGGTGATATAAACAAATCCTCCCCCGGCCCGGGGAAACCGCGTGGAAAGCTCGGCATACACAAGGCCGCCCGCAAGAGAGAGTAATCCTCCGACGATCCAGGCGGCAAGAATGGCAGGGGGATGGGGCAAGGTTTGGTAAATTCGTCCCGCGGTGATGAAAATGCCGATGCCGATCATGTTGCCGGCCACTAGCATGGTGCAGGAAAAAACTCCCAGGTCTCTTTTCAGTTCAGTCATAGTTTTTTGACATGATTTTCAGTGATTGCTTCGAAACGACGTTCGGAGTGGGAGGCTCCAGCGAAGCTGGAGGGAGAACCCCCGTTGGTTCTCCGTGAGAAGTCCGGCGTGGAGAAGCAATCACTGAAAATCATGTTAATTCAATCATTTCTTTGAGGCTAATATCACCAAATGAGTCGAGCCATAGGTCCTCAACAGAGCGGACAGCGGTTGCAACATTTTTGCAATCCAGATTTGTGAGAGTAAAATCTTCACGGCCTCCCAATGGCGCACGGCTTTGAACCAGCTTTCAAACTGATACCACAGACGGTCGTTCAAGTATACAAGTTTTACTATTTTAAATCGTTCTCCGACGAAGCGGATGAACGGATCAAATTTCCCGGGGCGCATGTAGTCGCTGAAAAGCACCGTTCCATTCGTTTTCATGAGCCGCTCAATTTCAGACAGGGCTTCGCCGCGGTGGGGTTCGGGGACATACTCATGAATGCCATCCGCCACGACCACCAGGTCGAATTTTTCCGCTTGCCTGGGAATTCCCGGGAATTGCGCGGTGAAAAAATGGATTCCCTTGTTTTGTGGCAAGTTTTGAGCTTTTTGGACCGCGACGGCAGACACGTCACAGGCTGAGACATGGGCCGCAACGGATTTGAGCCGCCGGGTCAGGTGCCCCAGCCCGCAGCCGATGTCCAAGACATGCTCGAACCGTTTTCCCGTGTTTTTGAGCAATTCCTCGACGGAGCGGTGCCTCAAAATTTCCGCCGCGCGGCCGGAGTAATTCCACGGATCCGCGTCTTTTTCATAGAGCGTCTGGTAATCATTCATCCGCGGGTTTTTCAGGTTCGGCGGGCGCGGGCTCTGCAACTGGCTTTGCAGGCGTGGAAGGCGTACCTTTGCCGAGGGCTTGCAGAACTTCCCCATGCAGGCGGATAACATCCGGATCTTCGGGCAAAATCATGTAGAGCGTTTCCACCCGTTTCAGGGCCTGGTCATATTTCCCCTCCCGCTTTTCCTTGTGCGCCAGCTCGCCCAAAACCAATGTGAGGGAATTGCGGATGATGGAGTTTTCCGGATCCAGCTCAAAGGCGTCTTCAAGATGTTTGAGGGATTTTTCCAGGTCTCCGCGGGTGAACTGGTCGTTGCCCTTTTGCAAAAGAGTCTGCGCGCGCAGGCTTTTTCTCCCGCGCGTTTCAAAGAACACGAGGGACAGAGTGAGTCCGAAAAGCACCAGGCCCGTGACCACAAGGATCCAGCTTTCGCGCTTGCGCAGGAAGGTGACTCCTTCCTTGAACGAAGGGTATTTTTCCGCGATCGCTTCGAGGTTGCTGTCCGCGTCCTTGTGGATGGAAGGCGGCGGAGGAAATTTGGCGGTCTGTGAATAAGGAACGGCGGGCGGCCGCAAGCCCAGTTTGGACTCAAGCTTGGAGAGAAGATCGACGGATTTTTCGGAGATGGTGAGCTCCTGGGACGCCTGCGAGCGGACGGAATCCACCCAGTCTTCCCGTCTGCGGCGCACGGCTTCCTCATCTGAGATGATTTTTTCCTCCCGGGTGCGCAGGGCCGCTTCCCGTTCAGAACGGTCCCGGGACATTTTCTCCAGTTCCTGCTCCAGTTCCTTGATTTTGGTTTCGCGAAGCAGGACTTGTTCTGTCAGCCGGATGCGGTCTTCTCCCGACTGCGCGCTGTTTTTCTCGCGCTCGACGGCTGCCAGGCGGCGCTCTTCTTTCTCAATGTCCAGTTTTTTGCGGGTATCCGCCAGTTCTTCCTGTGCCTTGGCAATCTGGGACTCTTTTTCGTTCAAAAGATTTTGGATTCCTGCTTTTTCCGTTTCAGAAAATGTTTTGGCGTCGGCCAGCTCCCGCTTGAGTTTTTTGACGGTTTCTTCCAGTTTGGAGACGTCCTCCAGCTCTGTTTCCCGCCGTGAGAGCAGGTTTTTTTTGATGTCCTCGATCTCAAATTCCCGTCGGGAAGCCTCTTCCTGCCACTTTCTTTCTTTTTCTTCCCATTCTTCTTTAAGTTTCTGTTTGCCCGCGCGTTCTTCATCCAAATCGAGCTTGAGGGCCAGCATGTCTTTGCGGGCGGATTCCAAATCCCCTTCCATGCGGGCAAGGTGGGCGTTTAAAGAGCGCTTTTGAAGCTCGAGGGTGGAAAACGACTGCTGGATGATGCCGGATTGCTCGTTCTGCATTTCCTGGATTTTTTCCCGGAGGCGGCTGGTCTTGAGCGCCTGTTCCTGCAATTCTTTCTCAAGCCGCGCCACCGCTTCATCTTTGGAAGCGACGAGATTTTCCCAATAGCGCTTTTCCTTTTCAAACCTCTGCTGGAGAGCGCGGAGAGTTTGAGCGTGAATTGCGGATTGGGCTTCTTCGAATGACGGGGCGAGATTATCCATTTTTTTTAAGATTCAAACCTCTTTTCAAAATCATCCAGCCGTTTTTCCACGGAGCCAAAATTTGACCGCGCAGCCGCAGCAACACTTTCGTCGCCGTAGGCCGGAATGCGCACGGTGAACTGGGCGCCTTTGCCGGGCCCGGGGGACGCCGCCTCAATTTCCCCGCGGTGCATCTTCATGACATTATAGGAAATGGAAAGGCCGAGTCCCGTGCCTTTGCCGGGTTCTTTGGTGGTGAAAAAAGGATCGAACAGGCGCGGCAGGTTTTGGGGTTCGATGCCCGCGCCTGTATCGGCAAATGTGACGGCGACATAATCGCGGGCAGGGTCAATTCCCTCGTTCAGGGCAAGGCCGTGCGGGCGGTATCCGGGCCTCTCCAGCGATGTTTGAACCGTGAGCCTGCCTCCCTCCGGCATGGCGGCCAGGGCGTTCAAAAGGATGTTCAAAAAAACCTGCTCGAGGTGGTTTTCGCTGGCCCACACTTTGGGAAGGCCCGGAGCGTTCACCCGCCGCACCTGGATGCTTTTCAAAGTCATTTCCGTTTCGCACATGCCGAGCGCGTGGTCCACGACGCCGTTCACGTCAAAAGCCTGAAATAAATAGTCCGTTGGCCGTGAAAAATCCAGAAGCCCGCGAACAATCTTGCGGCATTTCTGCGCGCCGCGTTCGATGCGCTCCACATTGGTGCGGAGCGGGTCCGTCACCGAGAGCTTTTCGAGGAGGAACTGCGCCTGGCCCAGAACGCCGGTGAGCGGATTGTTGATTTCGTGGGCCACTCCGCCGGCCAATGTCCCCATGGCGCTCATGCGGTCCAGCTGGGTGATGCGCACTTGAAGGCGCGTCAGGGACTTGGCCATGTCTTCAAAAGAGCGGGCCAGCACCGCCAGCTCGGGCGGGTCTTGCACATCGATGCTCACATTCCATGAGCCTTCGGAAATGTTGCGCGTGCCCTCACGGAGCCGGGCCAGAGGGTGGGCCACAGAGCGGTAAAGCCCGATGGCCAGGCCCATTCCCGCCAGAAGGGTGGAAAGGAATAGCAGGGCCGATGAAAACAGCGACTGGCGGGCCAGGCGCTTGGCGTCAGTCCAGGCGGAATCCGCCTGCGCCTGCACCGAGAGGGCCAGAAGCCCGGCTTTTTTGGAAAGGCCGTCAAGAGCGGCCAGTGCGGAATCCTCCATTTTGTGGATGGCGGCGTTTCTCTGGCCCCGGTCCGCCAGTTCCAGCACGGGTTCCACCTGGGAGGCAAAAGTTTTGAGGGCGATTTCCAGCTTGCGCGCGTTTTCTTTTTCCAGAGGGAGGACGGCAGAGCGCCGGAGCATTTCCAGATTTTTTTCCGCCTCCGCCGCATGGATCTCATACATTTGTCTGTTGCCCGCAGCACCTATAAGGTAGCCGTCCACGGCGCTGCGCATGCTGTCCAGAGTTTTTTCGGTATCGGCCATGATCTGCTGGGAGCCGCGGAGGCGGTCGTAGTCCTCAGCCTGGCGCTTGAGTTCAAAGAGCGAGCGCAGGAGCGCGGTTCCCAAAATAAACGAGAGCCCCAGCATCAGTGAAAACGACAAGACCAGTTTGCGCTTGAAACTTAAGTTTTTTATCCAGCGTTCCATGATTTGGCTCACTGCCCCTTCAATGACTGGAGTTCCCGCCGGATTTCGGACAAGTCCGCCGCAGTTTTGGAGAATCGGCTGATCATGGCGTCCAATAGCAGGACCCGTTCCGGCACAGAGGCGCCGCGCTCGGCGATTTTGCGGTAATAGTTCCAAGAGACAGCAAGATCCTCTTCGGCGCTGCCTTTGAGGCTTTCCAGCGCCGCCAGCTCGTTTTTGGCCACGGAAATGTCCAGGTCCGGATTGTTGAAGTTCGTCACGATCTGCCGGAGCATGACCAGGCGTTCTTCGATGGTGGCGCCGTCGGATTTTTTCCGCCAATAACGCTCCATGGCCTCAGCAAACCTGGCGGCCAGGATTTTCAAATCCAGCGGGGCCTGCAGAGTCTGGCGCTGCTGAGCCAGCTTTTCGGATTCGTCCTTGAACCTTTGCAGTTCATAGGCCATTTTCCGGGCTTCTTCCTCTGCCAGTTCCGCCGCTCTCTGCGCCTTCTTCATGTCCAGCTCTGCGGAGCGCATGCGCACTTCGTAATCCGGCTCGACGATGACGGGCCCAAAACGCAGGGAAAGGGTGACGCGGTGGTTGCCCTGCGTGGTGCCGAGCGTCGCGCCCCGGAGCGGCATGAAAAATCCGTAATCCAGCTGCATGGCGGCCAGGCGCATGGACAACCCCATGGCCATGCGGACAAAATCGCGCGAACCGAAAGCGAGAGAACCCCGGAAAGCCAGGTCGCCATTGGCGAAAGCGGAGCCCAGCCACCACTTTTCCCCCGCCATGGTGAAGCGCATGTCGCGGTCAATGCCGCCTGCGCCCTTGCGGCTGTCGAGCGCGCTCATGAGCGTGAGGGAGCCGTCGCTGTACGCCATGCCGCCTTTGATCAACATGGGCACAGGATCGCTGTTGCCTTTGGTGATGGAGAGGTCCGGCTCATTGATGTTTTCTATGGCAAAGCCGTAGGAATAATTGTAAGAGGGGCGGTAGAGAACGCCCAGATCAAGGCCGATGTTCC
>MGUQ01000050.1:61925-62053 GCA_001799975.1 Elusimicrobia bacterium RIFCSPLOWO2_01_FULL_54_10
AGCAGGGTCCGAGAGATTGGGGTCTGTGACGCCGGTGTTGGAGGTGCGTCCCGAAGGAACGCCGAAGCCGCGGTACAGGTGTTTCATGGCCCCGCCCACGGCCCAGCGCTGGCGGATGCGCCGGCCAT
>MGUQ01000050.1:62060-62252 GCA_001799975.1 Elusimicrobia bacterium RIFCSPLOWO2_01_FULL_54_10
CGCCACGGCCCGTTCCCTATACAACCCTTGCAGAGCAGTTTGATTGAAGGAAACGCCCATCGTTCCTATGTCCGGGCTTATGGGGTGGCCGTAAGCCACGAAGGGATCGCTTATTTTGGAGCTGTCGTCCAGGCCCGGATGAAGGATGGCGTATGTGGCGGAAAATTCCTTGCGCTTCATGTAGACCAGCCC
>MGUQ01000050.1:62267-63079 GCA_001799975.1 Elusimicrobia bacterium RIFCSPLOWO2_01_FULL_54_10
AATAGGCCGAGCCCAAAACCGAGGTCCGAGCCCCGGTGCCGGAGGGCTCGAATGAAGCGTATAGAAAATCGGAAATCGAAATTAGAGAAATAAGAAAAAAAATGGTCTTCACCTTGCAACCGCCACAGTGCCTGAAAAACTTTTGTCTCCAACATCCAGTTTGTAAATGTAGTACCCGCCCGCAGCCGCGGCCCCATTACTGTCGGTGCCGTCCCAAAAAAGCACCGTGTCGCCGCCGAAAATGTCTGTGGTGCGCAAATCCGAAACTTTTGAAGACATGGCGTCGTAGATGGCGCCCCCCGCGCGGGCCTGGGAGGGATTTTCAAAGAGAAAAAAAACCCTGTCGTTGATGCCGTCTCCGTTGGGCGTGACCGTGCGCGGATAGACCGCGTTCAATTGCGCCGAGAGAGGCTGGGATACCAGCCGGAGTTGATAGGTGCCCGGCAGGCGCGTTGAAGTCTGCGCCGCCTTGATGGAAGTGTTAACGGAACTGCCCACTTTGACGAACCCGGAGCCGTTGCTCCAGAAGATGGAAAACGCAGAACGGGCGCCGGCCGCATCGGGGTAGGACACGGCCGGCTTGGGGGAATTTTGAACGACAAATCCGTCGCCGCCCACTGAATAGGCGATTCCGAATGTGGCGGGTGAGCTGAGCACATAATTGGAGCGGACCTGGGATGTGAGCGTGTCCACGGCTTCGAAACTCATGGCTTTATAGATTCTGTTGCCTTCGAGGGATGTGAGGCGAGTGCCGCGCAGGGCCGTGCCTTCGGCGTCCAGGACCGTTTTGAGGGCGCCGGGCGTCGCGGCAA
>MGUQ01000051.1:0-174 GCA_001799975.1 Elusimicrobia bacterium RIFCSPLOWO2_01_FULL_54_10
AAATTCGGCATGGCTGACTTGGGGCGCTTTCGGCAAGGTTTCCAGAAGATCTATGACTGCCGTGCCGGAGGGCAGGTTGCCGCAGGCCAATTCCTCGGTGATCAAAGGGTGGGTGAGGATGACCCCCTCCAGGAGAAGTTTTGACAACTCCGACCCTTGCCCCCTGAAATGATC
>MGUQ01000051.1:226-3600 GCA_001799975.1 Elusimicrobia bacterium RIFCSPLOWO2_01_FULL_54_10
TGCGCAGGTTGGGCATCGTTCCGGCAAGAGCGGCTAAACGCTCTCTGGCCTTCTTCTCAATCAGCGCTTCCAGGCCCGCATGGATCAAAGCCGTTTTCTCATGCATGCCGGTAAGGTCTGCCGCCCGCCTGTAAATATCATCTTTCAGGATAAGTGTAGTTCTCATATGCATAAGTATGCATCAAAAATGCATCTTTGTCAAGGCGAGTCTTTTAACCCCAAGTCAAAATCACTCGCTTGTATTTTTGACCGCTTATTAAAACGAGCTGGAACGCACCGTGCGCTGTGGCACGGGGCAGTAGTCGGCGAAATAGGGCAGGCGGGCTTTGATCTTGGTGAGGGCTTCCTCCGCGGCTTCTTCTCCGAGAGGGATGATCTGTTTGGCCTTGTGCAGATCAATCCAGGAAAAATTGCCGGTTTCGGGATGAATGACGATATTGGACAAGTCTCCGCGCGCAGACGCAATCTGATACTGCATCGTGTAAATCATCTTAAAGAACACGTTAAAAAATCCGGGGGAGCTGGCCGGGAACATGCCCACGCGCCGCAAGGAAACGCGGCGTTCGGACGCCTTGCTTGTGAGGTTGGCCGAAATCAGAATGTCCGCACCCATGGAGGCGATGATAGAAGTGGGCACCGGGTTCACCAAGCCGCCGTCCACCAAAAACTGGTTGCCCTTTTTGTAGGGAGTGAAAATGAGAGGCAGGGACAGGCTGGCCCGCACCGCCTCCCAGACTTTGCCTTCGCGCAGGACCACGCCGTCGCCCGTCATGATGTCGGTGGCCGCGCAGGCGAAAGGAATGGGCATGTTGTTGAACTCCGTTTCGCCCAGGTGCTTGCGCAGGAACATGGAGATGGTTTCGCCTTTGATCAGCCCGCCGTGGAACATCCAGTTGAAGTCCCGGAAGATGTTGCGCCGGAGCCAGGCCTTGGAAATGGTGTGGGCGATGTCTTCCATTTCGCCGGGAGATTTCCCCGACGAGTAAAAGGATCCGAGGAGCGAGCCCATGGATGTGCCGGAAACGTAATCGATGGGGATTTTTTCGCGCTCGAAAACCTTAAGCATGCCAATCAGAGTGTAGCCGTAAGAAGCGCCTGAGCCCATGGCGAAGCCCACTTCGAGCTTGCCGATGGCGCGGCCGATGCGGTCCAGCACTTTTTTGGTTAAATGCGGCACCGTGATGCCGTCTCCGGGCGGGGCCCACGGAACAAAAAACTTGGTGGAGGACGACGCTTTCAAGGATCCCAAAACGGCCTCAAAACTGCGCGTGACATCCGGAAGGCCGGCCGTCATGCGGGCCAGCTCGTCGTTTTCACCTTTGTGCGCATAAAAGAGACAATCGCACTCTTCCAAAATCTGCTTGCGGTGGGCGGCCTGGGTGACATTCCACAAGACATAGTCAAAATTTTCATGCAGAAGCAGCATGAAGGCCGGGAGCACGCGCTGCAAGGATCCGGAGAACATGTCTGCCGGCAAAACCAGAATTTCGAGCCCCGTGGCCGGGTGAAGAACAGAAATTTTGTCCACAATTTTGGGGTCCGAAAAATCATCCGCCCGAAGCGCGGAAACCGGGGTTGAGGCCGGTTCCATGCCCAGCGCCTGCACAAGCGTTCCGCCCTGCGGGCCCATGTCAATGAGCAAGATTCTGCGGCGAGTCTGCTCTTTGAGCGAAAGCGCCAGATTGGCTAAAAACGCCATTTGTTCCACGCTTCCCAATTCCAGAGACATGCCGAAAACTTCCGGATTTCTCACGGGATAAAGGGATTTTTTGGGGTGGTCAATGAGGCGCCGGCTGATGACGCGGTGGAGGTAAGCCGCGGCCTTGGGGTTTTTTTGAAGGAACCCCTCAAAATCTTTTTTGTAAAGGACCAGAAAGTTGGATGCGGAATCCACCCGCATGGTGGCGTTGCGGGAGGTGCCGGTGAGCATGGAAGTTTCGCCGAAGGTTTCCCCGCGGCCCAGGATGTTCAGAATCCTTTCCATTCCGTCGAAATCCAGGGTGGTGGCTTTCACCCTGCCGGATTGAACGATGTAGAGCGCGTCGGAAGGGTCGCCTTCGCGGTAAACGACTGCGCCTTTGGGAAGGGAGAGAAGCTGGATCCTGGCCGCCACATCGCGCAAGTCCTCCATTTCAAGTTCGTGAAAGAGAGGCACCCGCCGCAGGAACAAACTCCATTCTTCCAGAAAATCGCGGCGAGGGGGATTGGAGCTCATCACACCACCCGCTTATTCACAGAGTGAATTTTCAGTTGAAATGCGCGCAAGTCGCGCAAAGCGGGTGGTGTGATCATGCTGGCATAAACTACCTGTTTTTTGATATAATTTCAATCCCAATCCTGTGAAAACCGATAAAAACGCTCTTTTGAGCCGGGTTTCCCTTTTTCAGGGCCTATCCGGAAGCCTTCTGAAAAAAATATCCTCTTTCGCCAAGTTCCACATTTTCCGGCGCGGGGAGGGCATTTTTTCAGAGGCGTCGTCCGGCGAATGCCTGTATGTGCTGGTGAGCGGACGGGTCAAAATTTATGCGTCTGCGGGCTCCCGCACCAAAACCTTTGCGCTTCTGGACCCGGGGGACTTTTTCGGCGAAATGGCGCTCCTGGGCCAGCCCATCCGCTCGGCCAGCGCGCGGGCGCTTCTGGATTCGGAGCTGCTCGTGCTTGAGCGCAAAGATTTCCACAAGTTTCTGCGCGACGATGCCGCGCTCGCGATGACGGTGCTCCGTACAGTCTGCGACCGCTTGCGGCGTGCGGACAAGGAAATTGAAATGCTTTCGTTTCAGAATGTGGTGGGCCGCACCGCCGTCACCCTGCTGGATCTGGAAGCCAAATACGGCAAGCCGGCCTCCAAAGGCTCCCTGATTGATGCCGGCATCACCCAGCAGGAGCTGGCGGACCTGATCGGCACCGCGCGGGAAATGGTGACGCGCGTTCTGACCAAGTTTAGGACCGCGAACTCCATTGCCTTTGAAAAGCCGTCGGGCAAAATCATTATTTTGAACCGCGAGAAGCTCAAAAACTGCATATATCAATGAACCAGGAACCTAAAACCCAGGAGCCCCTGCAGGCCGCCCGAGGGATGAACGATGTTCTACCCTCAAGAGCGGAGGGCTACGCCCGGCTGGAAGCCGTGGCCAGGAGATTTTTCGACAGTTTTAACTTTAACGAAATCCGCACCCCGGTGCTTGAGCCGGTTTCGCTTTTTGAGCGCGCCATCGGAGCCGCCACGGACATCGTGGAAAAGGAAATGTTCACCTTGAAAGACCGGGGCGACCGCCAGCTTTGCCTGAGGCCGGAGGGCACGGCGGGAGCGGTCCGGGCTTACATCGAAAACAATTTGGGCCATGAGTTTCCCGTCTCAAAATTTTACTACATCG
>MGUQ01000051.1:3612-11795 GCA_001799975.1 Elusimicrobia bacterium RIFCSPLOWO2_01_FULL_54_10
AAAACCCGCGGCGGACGCGGAAACCATCGGCGTGGCCATGGCTGTCATTCGCGGTGCCGGAGTAAAACAGGCGCACGTTTTCTTAAACAGCATCGGCTGCTCGGAATGCCGTCCTCAATATCTGGAGAAGCTCAAAACTTATCTCAAAGGGAAATCCGGCCTGTGCGAACATTGCAAATCCAGAATGACTAAAAACCCGTTGAGAGTTTTGGACTGCAAAGAAGACGCCGAAAAACTTTCTGACGCTCCCAGGACCGTGGATTCCCTCTGCGCCGCTTGCAAGGCCCATTATGCCGAGGTGAAGAGTCTTTTGAAAATGTACGTCATTCCGCACACGGAACAGCCGCGGTTGGTTCGAGGACTGGATTATTACACGCGCACAGTTTTTGAAATTTATCCTTCAGGCAAGAGCGGCTCCCAAGACGCCCTGGCCGCCGGGGGGCGGTATGACGGGCTGGTGGAACTGCTAGGCGGGGCTCCTACTCCGGCTGTGGGCTTTGCGCTTGGAGTCGAACGGGTTTTAAATGAGCTTGAAGCTCAAGGAGCGTTGCCGGCGGTGAGGCGGGGCGTTTTCATGCTTCCTCTGGGCGATTCCGCTTTTGAGCCATCCCAGAAACTTCTCTGGCAGCTGCGCGAGACGGGAATCCGGTGCGAAACCGGCCAGCCGGATCAAAGCATCAAATCCCAAATGCGGCTCGCGGACCGCCTGCAAATGGAATTTTGCATCATCATGGGAGAGAACGAGATCAAAGACAATTTTGTCATGCTTAAAAATTTGGAGAAGCAATCCCAGGACAAAGTCTCTATGAGCGAGATCGTTGGAAAATTGCAAGACCACTACAAATTATGAAGAAAAGAATCTATTTTGATTATAATTCCACCTCGCCCCTGCGGCCGGAAGCGATGGAAGCCATGATGCCGTATTTGGACTCCGCATCAGGGCTCTATGGCAATCCTTCCAGCGTGCATTCTTTCGGCCAGGACACGCGCACGGCCGTGGAAGACGCCCGGCTCAAGGTAGCCAAGCTCTTGGGCGCATCCACAGACGAAATTGTTTTTACGTCCTGCGGCTCAGAATCCGACACTACGGCCATTAAAGGCGTCGCCTTTTCCGCTCAGGAGCGCAAGAAAGGCCGTCACATCATCACGAGCGCCATTGAGCATGACACGGTGCTGTTCTGCTGTGAATATCTCAATCAGAACGGATTTGATGTGACCTTTCTGCCCGTGGACGGCGGCGGCCTGGTCAATCCGGACGATGTCAGGAAGGCCATCCGCCCAGAAACCATTTTGATCAGCATCATGCACGCCAACAACGAAATCGGGACGCTTGAGCCCATCGCGGAAATCGGCAAGATCGCCCGCGAGCGCGAAGTCCCCTTTCATACGGATGCGGTGCAGACCGTTGGAAAAATTCCCACCAAAGTGGATGACTTGCACGTGGACATGCTTTCCCTTTCCGCGCACAAATTTTACGGCCCCAAGGGCGTGGGAGCGCTTTATATCCGCAAAGGCACGCGACTGCACCCCCTGTTCCATGGGCACCACGAAAAAAACCGCCGGGCAGGCACGGAAAACGTCCCTGGCATCGTGGGTTTGGGCGTGGCCAGCGAAATGGCTTCAGTTGAAATGGCGCAAGACGCCAAGTCTGTGGCCGCGCTCCGTGACCGGCTGGAAAAGGGAATCATCGAGTCCATTCCCCATGTTCATTTAAACGGGCATCCAACGAAACGCATCCCCAACACCACCAATTTCAGTTTTGAGTATGTGGAAGGCGAAGGCTGCGTGGTGCTGCTGGATGTGGAGGGCTTGGCCGTCTCCACAGGCTCGGCCTGTGCATCGGGCACCACCAAGGCCTCCCATGTGCTTCGCGCCATCGGAGTGCCGCCCAATGTGGCGCAAGGCGCCGTGCGGTTTTCTTTGGGGCGGCTCAGCACGGGAAATGATGTGGACCGCGCGCTCAAAATCATCCCTGACGTTGTCGCGCGCCTGCGTTCCCTCTCGCCTCTCTGGGCGGACAAGCAGGCCGGCCGCGAGACGAAAATAACCCCCGCCGAGCGGTTCGTCAAACATCCAAAGGGGTTATCATGAATCTAATCACCGTCGAGTTTTGGATCGTTTTCAACATCGTCATCATCACCATGCTGGTGCTGGACCTGAAAGTCGTGCACCGCAAGGCCCACGCCGTTTCCGTGAAGGAGGCCCTCGGCTGGTCCATATTCTGGATCGTCCTTTCGCTGTTATTCAATGTCGCCATCTATTTCTGGATGGGCCAGCAGAAGGCAGTGGAGTTCTTCACGGGCTATGTCATCGAAAAATCCCTGTCGGTGGACAACCTTTTCGTGTTCGTCCTCATCTTCAAATATTTCAATGTGCCGGACAAATTCCAGCCCCGCATCCTGCACTGGGGCATCTTGGGGGCCCTCGTGATGCGCTTCCTCCTGATCTTCGGCGGCTCCGCTCTGCTCAACAGGTTCCACTGGATCTTCTATGTATTCGGAGTGGTCATCATCATCACCGCCATCCGCATGCTCACGGACGGCGAAAAGAAGCTCGAGCCGGAAAAGAACCCCGTGATCAAACTCTTCAGGAAGCTGATGCCCGTCTCCACCGGCAAGCATGTCGACGACCATTTCTTCGTCCATGAACACGGCCGCTGGGCGGCCACGCCGTTGTTCATCGCCCTCCTGGTGGTGGAGAGCTCCGACTTGATCTTTGCCGTGGATTCCATCCCGGCCATTTTTGCCATCACCAGGGACACCTTCATCGTTTACACATCCAATGTTTTCGCCATCCTGGGCCTGCGCGCCCTGTATTTTCTCCTCAACAGCATCATCCCGCTTTTTGTCTATTTGAAATACGGCATATCCATCGTGCTGATGTATGTGGGCGTTAAGATGTTGATCATGGAGTATTATAAGATTCCCACGCTCTTTTCCCTCTGCGTGGTGGTGGGGATCCTGGGAGTTTCCATCGCGGCCTCCCTGATTTTTGGAAGATCCAAACTCGCGGGAGAGCCCGGAGAGAAAACATGAACCGGCTCAAAAAATGGAACATCATCCTGTATGCGGCCATCTTTGCGGCCGTTTCTTTCGGCGGCCAAGGCGTGCGCCTGCTCACGGACTACCTTTGGTATCAGGAAGTGGGTTTCACCGAAGTATTCACGCGCACCTTGATGACGCAGGGCCTGCTCTGGGGCGCGGCCGCGCTTATCATGGGCGGCGCCCTCATCCTTAATTGGCGCATCGCGCTCAATGTCTGCAAGAGGCCGTTTGTGGTGATCGAGCCGGAAAGCGTCATCTCGCCCCTGCCTCTGCCGCAAATTTCTGGACTCAAGCCGTTTTTGCGGACCCTGTTCTGGGTTTTTGCATTCATGGTGTCTCTCGTGGCCGCCAACTGGGCCGCAGGGCGCTGGGAAATGTTCCTGAAATTCCAGAACGCGGTTTCTTTCGGCGTGCTGGACCCCGTCTTTGGCCGCGACATCAGCTTTTATGTTTTCTCCCTGCCGTTCTATAAATTTCTTTTACAATTTTTCCTGATCGTCGTGATCTTGTCCCTGTCGCTCACCGTGGTGATCTATGCGGTGAACGCCAGGATCTTTGTGACGCCGAGGGGGATCAAGACCGCCGACGGCGCCAAAATCCACTGGGCGGTGCTGGGCGGGTTTTTCTGCCTTCTCATGGCTTTCCATTATCAAATCAAGTCCTATGACCTCCTTCTGGCGCAGCGCACCCTGGCCCCCGGCGCCGGGTTTGCGGACTTAAACGCCTATCTCCCGGGCTTGAAAATTCTGCGCGTTGTGGCGCTTATCTCCGCGCTTCTTTTGTGGGCTTCGGCGTATCGCATGGATTTAAAACTCATCGCCGGGGCGGTGCTTCTCACGTTTTTGGGCCCGCTTCTGGCCCGCACTTATTCCGAGACCGTCCAAAAATTTAAAGTGGCTCCCAATGAAATTGCCATGGAGTCTCCTTACATCGAGCAGGCCATCAAGGCCACGCGCGAGGCGTACGGCCTCTCAAATATCGAGGAAAAAGAATTTGATCCCCAGGAAAATCTCACTTCGGAGCGGCTCAAAGCCAACGACCTGACCGTCAAAAACATCCGGCTTTGGGAGCACCGCCCGCTTCTGACCTCCTACGGCCAACTTCAGGAAATCCGCACCTATTATGACTTTCTTGACGCCGACAATGACCGCTATTTCATCAACGGCGAATTGCGGCAGGTGATGCTTTCCGTGCGCGAGCTGGTGCCGGAAAGTTTGCCTTCAAGGATTTGGATCAACGAGCATTTGACCTATACCCACGGCTACGGCATTGTGATGGGCCCGGTCAACCGGATTTCCCCGGAAGGCCTCCCGGAATTTTTCATCAAGGACATCCCGCCCAAGTCGGAGACGGGCATTGCCATTGCGCGCCCTGAAATTTATTACGGCGAATCCCGCGCCAACTATGCCATCGTCAAAACCGGATCCAAGGAATTTGATTATCCCTCCGGCGACGAGAATGTGTACACCACCTATCAAGGGCTGGGCGGCGTCCCCGCCAAAGGCCTTTTGCGGCGGCTGCTTTTTGCCTTGCGTTTCGGAGAGCTTAAAATCCTTTTTTCCGGAGACATTGAGCCCGAAAGCCGTTTTCTATATTACCGCCAGGTGCGCGAGCGGGCTTCGAAGGCCGCTCCGTTTGTGCGCTTTGAGTTTGATCCCTACGCGGTAGTTACAAACGAAGGAAGGATTGTCTGGCTTATCGACGGCTACACATCCACGGACCATTATCCCTATTCGGAAAAGTTCGGGGACATGAACTATGTGCGCAACTCTGTGAAGGCCGTGGTGGACGCTTATGACGGCACCGTGCGGCTCTACATTTCTGATGCCGATGACCCGTTAATTCAGACCTATGCCCGGATTTTCCCGGGGGTCTTTGAACCGATTTCCGCCATGCCCGAGGATGTGCGCGCACACATTCGCTATCCGCAGACTTTGATGAACATTCAGGCCCGGGTGTACGCCACCTATCACGTGACAGACCCGCAAGTTTTCTACAACAAGGAAGACCTTTGGAAAATCCCGCAGCGCACCGCGGGCGGCACCAGCCAGGCCATGGAGCCCTATTACACCGTCATGAAACTGGCCGGCTTGGGCGGCAAGGAAGAGTTTATCCTCATGGTGCCCTTCACCCCGTCCAAAAAAGAAAACATGATCGCCTGGATGGCGGCCCGCTGTGACGCGCCCAACTACGGCAAGCTCCTGGTCTACAATTTTCCCAAGCAGAAACTGGTGTACGGGCCCCAGCAGATTGAATCGCGCATGGACCAGGACGCGGAAATTTCCAAGCAAATTACCCTCTGGGACCAGGGCGGGAGCCGCGTTTTGAGGGGAAGCCTGCTGGTCATTCCCGTGGACCAGTCCTTGCTGTATGTGCAGCCGCTTTATCTGGAAGCCTCGGGCGGAGGACTGCCGGAGCTCAAGCGCGTGATTGTGGCCTACGGTAATTCCATTGCCATGGAAGAAAATCTGGAACTATGTCTTGCGCGAATTTTCGGCGGGCGCATGGAACGGCGCGAAAGAAGCGATTCTCCCCCAGCCAGCGATGCGGGCGCGGGCTTCCGGCGCAACGCACGCCAGGCTCAGGACCATTTTGACCGCGCGCAAAAGGCCATGCGGGCCGGCGATTGGGCCGTTTACGGCGCCGAGATGGAGCAAGTGGGCAAAATCCTGCGCTCTCTCGGCGAATAATGGAAGAACTCCGCATGTTTCTTAAAGGCAAGCCCCTCGTTTTTAAAATTGTCCTTGTGCTTTTTTTGGCCGGACTGTTTGTGGGGGTGCGCGCGCTCCATGTGCTGTCTACGGAACAGCAGGACGACACGGAATTTTTCGACAAAATTGCAATATCCAAACCTGCCCACGTGCGCGGGGTGCATGTGACTGCCTGGGCGGCCGGATCTCCCGTGTTTCGCAAGAAGCACATCTGGGGCCTTCTGGACGAAACCGAAATCAATACTCTTGTCATCGGGATCAAAGAAGTGGACGGCGTGGTGGCGGTGCCGGGCGTGGCCCAGGCCAAACAGTTCAAGGCTTATCACGAAGCCATTCCGGACCTTCCTGAATTTCTCACGGAGCTCCGGCGGCGGGGGGTTTATTCCATCGCCCGCATTGTCGTTTTTAAAGACAAAATTGTTTCAGAAGCCCATCCGGCTTGGGCCGTCAAAAATCCGGACGGGACTATTTGGAGGGATAACGCCGAAAAATCCTGGCTGGACCCCTACAACAAGGAAGTTTGGGAATACACTTTCTCCATCAGCAAGCGCTGCCTGGAGCTGGGATTCCAGGAAATCCAGTTTGATTACATTCGCTATCCGTCAGATGGGAATACCCGCCTCTGCCGCTATTCCTACGCGAACCACAATTCCAGCTCAGCAGCGACCAATCTGGAGGCATTCCTGGAGGCGGCCAACAAACGCTTCAAGCCCATGGGAGCCAACCTCTCCATCGACATTTTCGGCCTGATCCCCTCAGTGGACCACGACATGGGCATCGGCCAGAGTTTTCTGAGGATGACGCAGTGGGTGGACTATGTTTCACCCATGGTCTATCCCTCGCACTATGCCATGGGGGAATACGGCATTCCCAATCCCAACCGCGAACCCTACAAGGTGGTGTACCGCACCATGTCGGACGCCAAGAGGAAACTGGGGGAAAATTTCACCAAGATCCGGCCCTACTTGCAGGATTTTGATTATGCGGGCGTGAAATACGGCCCGGAGGAAGTGCGCGCCCAGATCCAGGCGAGCGAAGACGTGGGCGTGAAAGAATGGCTCTTGTGGAACGCCGGCTCAAAATATACAAAAGGCGGGTTGAAAAGCAGGGCTCAATCCGGAGTACAATGATTTCATGAGCGCCAAAAAAAGGGTTGTGGTGGCCATGTCGGGCGGGGTGGATTCATCCGCCGCCGCGGCGCTTCTTTGCGCCCAGGGATTTGAAGTTGTCGGCATCACGCTCCGCCTCTGGGCGCCTTCCTCCTGGAACGACGGCGAGAAATTCGGCAGCTGCTGTTCTCCCAAAGACATTGCGGACGCCAAGGAAGTCTGCCGCAAGCTTGGCATTCCGCACTACACCATGAACATGGAGGAGAGATTCAAGGAATATGTGGTGGACAATTTTGTGAATGAATATGCCGTGGGCCGCACGCCCAACCCCTGCGTGCGCTGCAACGCTTTCGTCAAGTTCGATACCCTGCTCAATTACGCCACCGCCATGAACGCGGAATATCTGGCCACGGGGCATTACGCCAAAATTGAAGGCGGAAGGCTTTACAAAGCCAAAGATGCCGCAAAAGACCAATCTTATTTTCTGCATATGCTGGGACGCCGGGAAATTCCGCGCTTGATGTTTCCGCTTGGGGACATGGTCAAGGACCAGGTGCGCGCAGCAGCCTCTGACGCGGGCTTGCCCAATGCCTGCAAGGCGGACAGCCAGGACGTCTGCTTTCTGGAAGGCCGCAACTACCGCGAGTTCATCAAGGAGCGGATGCCCGAGGGCACGGCGGTGAAGGGCTTGATCAAGAACTCTGAAGGCACGATCATCGGCGAGCATGAAGGCCTTCCGTTTTACACCATCGGACAGAGAGGGGGTTTAGGCATCTCTACCGGCAGCCGGGCATTCGTGATAAAAAAAGAATTGGAGTCCAATACCCTTGTGGTGGGAAGCGCTGATGAGAACTTGTTTTCGTCCTGCCGGGTCAAATCCGTGAAATGGTGCTCGGGTATGGCTCCGGATACGATGCGGGCCAACGTCAAAATCCGTTACCGCCACCCTGGCGTTGAATCCGAGATTATTTCTTCAGGATCTGATGACGCTCAAATCCGGTTTGATGTCCCGCAATCGGCCGTCTCCATTGGACAGTCCGCAGTATTTTATGACGGTGACCAGGTGCTCGGCGGCGGTGTGATTGAAGATGTCTGCCCTGCCTGAAGCGCTCACCCGCGCCGCGGCCGAGATCATATCGGCCAAAGAACTCTCCGAAAAACTTGTCCAAGGCAAACCTCTCCGTGTAAAACTTGGAGTGGATCCCACAGCGCCAGACCTGCATCTGGGTCACACGGTGGTTTTGAACCAGCTCAAGCGCTTTCAGGACTCGGGCCACCAGGTGGTTTTCATCATCGGGGATATGACGGCCCGCATCGGA
>MGUQ01000051.1:11852-12651 GCA_001799975.1 Elusimicrobia bacterium RIFCSPLOWO2_01_FULL_54_10
TCTTGGACAAATCCAAAACCGAAGTGCGCTACAACAGCGAATGGATTGAACCGCTGGGTGTGACAGGGATTCTGGAACTAGGATTTCGTTATACCATGCAGCGCATTTTGGAGCGCGATGATTTTGCCAAACGCTTGAAGGATGAAAAACCCATCGCGCTCACGGAATCTTTTTACCCGCTTCTGCAGGGCTACGATTCCGTGGCGGTCAAGGCGGACGTGGAAATCGGCGGCACTGACCAGAAGTTCAATCTCCTTGTGGTCCGTGAACTGCAGAGGGATTTCGGGCAAAGCGCCCAGGTGGTGATGACGCTCCCGCTTCTGGTGGGGCTGGACGGCACGCGCAAGATGTCGAAATCCTACGGCAACCATGTAGCCCTGAACGATTCTCCGTCGGAGATGTTCGGCAAGCTCATGTCCGTGCCGGACGATCTCATGTGGCAATATTATGAGCTGCTCACCTCCGAAGATGTGAAGGCAGCCAAAGCGCTTCATCCCAAAGAGGCCAAAATGCGTCTGGCCGCTCTGCTCACTGCCCAGTATCATGGAGTCGACGCGGCCGCCAAAGCTCGGGAAGGCTTCGATAATGTTTTTGCCAAAGGCAGCATGCCTGAAACCATCGAAGAGCACACCGCGTCGCAAAACAAGATTTATATCTCCGCGCTCCTGCATGAAGCGGGCTTGTCCCCTTCCAAAAAGGAATCGAAGCGGCTGATTGAGGGCGGCGGCGTGCGCCTGGACGGCACCGCCGTCACAAAAGACCGGGAAGTGGAGATTTCAGCGCCAGTTGTGCTGCAGGT
>MGUQ01000051.1:12683-16978 GCA_001799975.1 Elusimicrobia bacterium RIFCSPLOWO2_01_FULL_54_10
CGCTCTCCTTTTCCTTCCCGGTCTTTTGTTCGCGCAGGACCCCGGCATCCGCCTGTCCTACCCGCGCGAAGGCGCACGCATGGGGCACCTTAAAAAATCTTTTGTTCTGGGACATGTCCAGCCATCCACGGCCACCGTGAGCATCAACGGCTCCACGGTGGCGGTCTATCGCACAGGCTCTTTTGCAGCCGTCATTCCTTTTTCCACAGGAAGCTTTGCCATTGTAGCCCGCATGGACTCGGACGGTTTTTCCACTGAAACCGTGCGGAACATTTTTGTTTCTGAAATTTCCACATCGGTGCCTGCACCTCTGCCGGACCCCAAATTGCTGACCTCAGCCCGCACGGTCACCGTGGAAGTGAGCACCGCGGAGGCCATTTTGAAGACCGGTCCGTCCGTAGGCAGCGACACGATGGCCTATGACCTTTTTCTGCCCGAAGGCGTCCGAATGCGTTCCCAGGGGTCCCAGAACGGTGAAATCCGCCTGAAGCTTTCAGAATCGGAAATCTTCTGGGGGGACGAACGGCATTTTAAAGTTTTGCCTGACAGCGCGCCCCTGCCCGCGGCGATTTTGGGGAACATCCGGAGCCAAAACAGGGACCGGAGCTTTGTGATGTATTTGGATTTGAGCGACCGCATTCCATTTCGCGCGGAGCCCAGTACTGACTTGATGTCGCTAAAAATCCGCCTCTATTCTACGGTGGCCAATGTGGACCGCGTCCGACTGGACACTTCCGGGAAAGAGAGCTTTGGGGATGAAATCCGCTGGTCCCAGCCGGCCGGCGACATCGCGGAAGTTCTCTGCCGGGTTAAAAAAAAGATTTGGGCCTATGAGCTGAGATATGAAGGCGGACGGCTCGCTTGCGAAATATTTTTTGTTCCGGGAACAGGTAAGTTCGGCAAGCCTCTCGCTGGAACCGTTATGGCGGTGGACGCGGGCCATTCCCCGCAGGCGGGCGACGGCGCCGTCAGTCCGCAGGGTTTCACCGAGGGGGATGTCAATTTTCAGGTTTCAGAGTGCTTGAAAACCAAGCTGGAAGGCATGGGAGCCCAAGTTTTCATGACTCGGGAAAAGGGGGAAGCTGTTTCGCTCCCTGAACGCGTGCGCCGGTCCGCAAAAGCGGGAGCGGATTTGCTTGTTTCGGTGCACGCCAATGCGGTGCCGGACGGCTCAGACCCTCTTGCGCGCAAGGGATACAGCGTTTTCTATTTTCACCCGATGAGCCTCTCCCTGGCCAGGGCCGTTCACGGCGCTTTCCCCAAACAGACGGGAATGGAAGATGACGGATTGTCTTACGGGAATCTTGCCGTGTGCCGCAGTCCGCGGTTTCCTGCCATTTTGGTTGAAACGGGTTATTTGATCAGGCCGGACGAAGAAGAACTGTTAATCGACCGCGCTTTCCAGTGCCGCGCCGCCGACGGCATCGCCAGGGGCATTGCCGAATTTGTCCGTACGTATCGCTAAGCTGTTCTGAAAGTCTGATTCCGCCGGACGGTAGTTGAAGCAGTCCAGATAATCCTCCGCCCCCTCCATTTTCCAGCCCGCAGACTTTTGAAACGCGGCAATGGCTTGCTGAGGAGTTTGATCGAAAAGTTCGAGGTTTTTTGAAACCCACCTTTCCAAATTCTCTTTCACCTGGCCGGGCAAGTCGCGCCGCATCATCCACCTCGCAAAAACAAAAGAGCTTCCTTTCCATTCCTTCCAGGAACGCCCCATGTCCAGGCGAAAAGGATATTCCTTGAGCGTAACGGGGTCCAACAGGGCGAAGAGCGCCTGGTTGCCGATCAAAAGCCGCGCGGCATCCTTTTCAGAAAAATCCGTCTCAAAAATTGGAGAAATCCTGTAAACTTCCGTCAAAATGGCGCGGAGCAGCTGTGTGGACGTGGCCGATTGCGGCGTGAGCCCGATGCGCTCCTCGTGCAGTTCTTGCAGAGGCCTTTTGGAGAAAAGCACCACGCTGCGGGCTTCGTCTTTGGCGGCAATGCCAAAAGGGAGAAGTTCGAACTGGCTGTCCAGCCGGGGGATGTTGAGCAGGGACACGGGCCCCGCGTCGATGAGCCCGCGCAGGGCCAGCTCGCCCAGTTCGCGGGGATGCGCCCACTTCCATTCGATATCGTAACCGGGAACGGAGATATCCTTGTTCCAGTAGAAGGGTGCGCAGTTGAGATAGGGAATTTCTGCGAGGACGAGTTTGTTCATGCCAGTTGGAGCGACGCACTATTATAAAGGGCATCCCGCTCCACCGGGACGCGGCCCGCGGAGAGGATGAGCCGCTCCAGCTTCTCCCGGGCCATGCCCAGGGGAGAAGCTGCTTCCGCCGCGTGCATGATGCGCTCTTCCCCGATGGTGCCGTCCAGGTCGTCGGCGCCAAAAGAGAGCGCGAGCGAGGCGGTTTCCTCGCCCAGAGTCACCCAATAGGACTTGATGTGCTCGAAATTGTCCAGGAAGATGCGGGAAACCGCCATGGTCTTCAAATCTTCCACGGCGGAAGCGGGCCGCGTGATGATGTTGGTTTTTCCGGTCTGGTACGCCAGAGGAATGAAAGAGAGAAACCCGCCCGTTTCATCCTGCAGTGCGCGAAGCTTGTTCATGTGCTCCACGCGCTCAGCCCGGGTCTCCATGTGGCCGTAAAGGAGCGTAGAATTTGAGCGGATCCCGAGCTCGTGCGCCGTGCGGTGGATTTCGAGCCAGCGCGGCGCCCCGATCTTAAAGGGAAACAAGGCCTTGCGCACGCGCTCGGAAAAAACCTCAGCGCCTCCGCCCGGCAGGCACACCAGGCCCGCATCTTTGAGCCGCGTAAGGATTTCACGCACGGAGCATTTCTCGATCTTGGCGAAAAAATCAATCTCCACGGCCGTATAGGCCTTGATCTGGATTTGGGGGAAGCGCTCATGGATTTCGCGCACAATGCTCAGGTAATGCTCAAAATTCCATTCATGGTGCAGTCCGCCCACAATGTGGACTTCGCGCAGGTCCGGCGAGCACTTGGACAAAATTTCCTCCATGCTCATGGCATAGGCATTGGGCCGGCCTTTTTTGGAAGCGAAGTCGCAAAACTTGCAAGAAAGCACACAAAGGTTGGTGGGATTGATCTGACGGTTCACCACGAAAGTGACAGAATTGCCCGTGCGCTTTTCCTTTATAGAATTGGCGATTTTGCCCAGCCCTAGCAGGTCCGGTGATTCATAAAGGGCGAGGGCTTCGGCGGGGGAAATACGGACATTTCCCTGCACCTTTTCCCAAACGGCGTCAAGATTGCGATCTTTGAACATTTTCCAATTTTACAATTTTGCTATAGTAAATGCGAATCAGGCAAAAATGCGATTTAAATCAAAAAAAATACTCTATCCTCTTGCCGCGGCAGGCTTGGCCGCGTTGGTGTATCTTCTTTGGCTGCCGTGGGTCCCGGCATTGAGGCATTCGAATCCCGAACGGACTGCTTTCATGGATTTGCGGGTTCGACAAGCGGCCAAAAAGGGCAAGAAGCTCGAGCAAATCAAGACCTGGAAGGACTTGGACTCCATCTCTCCTTATTTGGTTGGAGCGGTGTTGGCGGCCGAAGACGACACATTTTATGTGCACCGCGGTTTTGATTTTGACCAGATCAAAATTGCCCTGCGCCTGAACTGGAAGAAGAAGCGCTATGTCTATGGCGGAAGCACCCTGACCCAGCAGTTGGCGCGCACCCTCTACCTGTCACCTTCCAAACGGATTTTAAGAAAACTCAAAGAGGCCATCATCACTTTCTGGATGGAAATGGCCCTGTCCAAAAAGAGAATTCTGGAGCTTTACCTGAATTCAGCGGAATGGGGCATCGGGATTTATGGAGCGGAGGCCGCTGCACAGCACTATTACGGCAAGAGCAGCGAGGACTTGTCGGCCGAAGAATCCGCGGCGTTGGCGTCAGTCCTTCCCAGCCCCAGAAAGTGGAGCCCTTTAAGAGAGACCCCCTTTATGGTTCGGAGGCGCGCCAGCATTCTGTCGCGCATGAGCCCGGGGGTGGAAAAATCTACCGACGCGCTGGCTGGGCCGGAAGCTGCGGAAGCCGCGGCAGAAGACGGTCCAGACGAGTGACCACGAGGTCCGCGCGCCGCAGTGTGTTTCGAGAATAAGAATTGGTGACGGCGGCGCAAAGCATGCCCGCTTTTTTGGCTGCCTGCACGCCGTGGATGGAGTCTTCCACAGCCAGGCATTCCCGCGCTTTTAAGGGATTGCTGCGGAAGCGCGGCAGGCGGTTCAAAGCCGCCAGGCCCTTGCGGTAACATTCGGGATCGGGTTTGCCTTCCTTCACGTC
>MGUQ01000051.1:16985-17226 GCA_001799975.1 Elusimicrobia bacterium RIFCSPLOWO2_01_FULL_54_10
CTTATGACCGCCGAAATCCTCCGCAGGATTCCTGCCCGGGCTAAAATCCATTCAATTTCACGGCGCAGAGCGCCTGAAACCACCGCCAGTGTCCTCAACTTTGCCTGCCGCTTCACAAAAGCCACCACTCCCGGGAAAATCCTTGCTTCTTTGCCTATCGTTTTCCTGTAATAGGCCGCTTTCCTGCGGATAAGGCCGCGGACAATGGCCGGGGAATGGGATTTTCCATGACGCTTCAAGG
>MGUQ01000052.1:0-7810 GCA_001799975.1 Elusimicrobia bacterium RIFCSPLOWO2_01_FULL_54_10
GTCAACTTTAAAGCCGCGGCTTTTCCTCGGGGCTGGAAGCCAGCCGATGGCTTGGTTCTCCACATTCAAGACGTTCACAGGAACGCTGAGGCGCAAAAAAACATAAGCGCCGCGGTGGGGGAATTGATGGACCGGGGCCAAACGGACTTGGTGGCCTTGGAAGGAGCTTTTGGGGACATCGATATTTCCCGCTTCCGCGCATTTCCGGATAAGGCCGCGGTGCGCAAAGTGGCGGACCATCTCCTTCGCGAAAATAAAATCACTGGGCCCATTCATGCCGCGTTCGTAAGCAAGAAAGCGTCGCCGCTTGTGGGTGTAGACGACAACAACCTTTATCACACCCATGTGCAGGCCTATAAGGACTCTGCGCCCCAGGTTGTAGGGCTCAAAAAGCAGCTTGCAGTGCGTGAGGCGGAACTGGGGCAAAATAAAACCAAAATATTCAACAAAGACCTCCTGAATTTTGACTCCAAAGTGGCCGGCTACCGCAAAGGAACGCTCGCCCTTGGAGAGTATGTGAATATGCTCGTTGCAGGCAATCCCGCCCCGGCTTCTGTTAAGACATTTCTTTCTGCGCTTTCAATTGAGCAATCTCTGGATTTCGCTCAAGTTGAGGCGGAGCGAGCACGGGTGATACAGGCGCTTATCAAAGAACTTTCTAAATCCCAAACGGAACATCTCATGAACACCAGCCTGGCTTATCGGCTTGGAAAAATGCGTCACACGGATTTTTATGTATATGTAAAAACGCTCTGTGAACAAAACAATGTTTCGCTCAAAAATTATCCCGCCATGGCGGCGTACGTCCGTTATGTTTTGGCCTCAGATCAGATTGACACTGCTCAATTTCTTGCCGACCTGCGCAAGATGGAAGAATATGGTTATTCTGCTCTGGCTAAAAATGACCCGGAGAAAGACCTGGTGGTTCAATCTCGCAAACTTCACCTGGAAGGCAAACTGCTTGATTTTGCGCTCACGCCGGAGGAATGGAAAGAGTATGAGGCAGAGGGAAAAGTGCCGGAATCATTTGGAGCCTTCTTTCGCCATGCCGAGCTGAGAGACAAGGCGCTCTCTGACAATTTGATGGTCGCCATGAGGGCCAAGAACGCGCGCGTGGCGGTGCTGGTGAGCGGAGGTTATCACACGGAAGGAATCGAAAAAAATCTGGCCAAGGGCAAAGCCGCGGTCATCACGCTCGCGCCAAAAATTACGAAACTTGAAAATCAAACGGGCACCGAATATCTTTCAGTTTTCTCCCAGGAAAAAACCCCGTTGGAAAAATTGTTTGACGGGGAAAAGCTTTTTGTGTCTCAAAACCCGTTTTCAAACCGCGTGCGTCTCTTGGCCGCCAGCCTTGTCGCATGTTTCGACCCTGTCGCCGCACAGGCGACTTTCCAAATCCTGTCATATCCGCTCGGTGCCCAATTCAAATTGACCGTGGAGCAGGTCAAAGACGCTTTCCGCCTCATTCTTCAAGGGCCATCAGGGTCTGTTGAGAACCTTGTCTCTATGGCCGAAGATGGCTCGATTCAATCTCTCGTCACTGCCCCGCCAAGTCTGGTCGTGAAGGCCAAAATCTTTGTTTCGAATCGCGCGCGAGTCATCGCCCAAGTCACATCTGAATTTTTGTTCACGGGCCTTGCCTGGATCCGCTCGCATCAGGTTGCGGCAGCTCTCGCCATCACCGGCGCTTGGTGGGCCTACAGCGGCTTCCATTCTCCGGGCTTTGGGGAATTCGGGGTGCTTGTGGCGGGTGGCTTGACCAAAACCTCCAGCGTGGTTAAAAGCCTCAAGAAAAGACTGAACGAGATTAACCCTGAGGGCAAATCGAAGATCGACATGGAGATTGCGATTGAAGCAGGGCTCCCTGCGAGCACCATTGTCAATATTCGTCGAGGCAAAGTTGGCGCAACGCAAGGCGCGATCAGCCGGATAAATAATGTTCTAGATGGGCGAGGGCAGCTTGATAAAGCCCGTCATTTCGATTCGAATATCTCAGAATACCTTGAGGACATTCGGGTAGAAGTTTTGGGCGCCCAGCGCTTGGGCCTGAGCATGTTAAGCGATGCGCGGTTCCTGCCCACAAAAAATAAGGCGGACACCCCCATGCCGGAGGCCATGAACGAGGTTATGCCCTTCCTGTCCTGGATGATGCGCGCATCGTGGGAGGACCTTTTGCTGGCGGGATTCGCCACCAATGTTCCGGATATCGACATCATCCTGGCCATGCAGTCTTCGCCTCCCAAGGATGAGGATTCAATCTGGGAGGCCGCCAAGAAAGAGTTCCATGTGCGATCGAAGGCCAAAAATTTCACATATCCCGCGGCGAACATGATCGACCGATGGGCCGCTGTTTTTACTGCATATCCAAGCACGTTTGGGGAGTTGACCGAATCTCAAATCCAAATCCAAAGAGATTATGTGGGTCAACTTGCGGACAAATGGAAAGAATCGCTACCTGTCCGGCTTGCCGCCGGGGATGCCCTGAAAAAATATGAAGCAGACAAATCCCATTCCGCCGCCGCGCTGCCCGCAGCTATCATAGAGCCGAAATTATTGAAGGAAGTCGTTTCTTTTGTCGCTGATGCCGCCCATAATTTGCAAGAGCAAAATGTGTCCATCAGTGACGCGTTCCTGCTCAAGAATGATGGTGCCGGGCAAACTCCGCATGACCAGGTTAACCTGGGTCTCATTATCAGGGGGAACTGGACTACAAAAGTCAAACAAACCCTCCATGAGATGTGGACTCATTCAGCCCATCTCAATGCCATCGTCTACAGTTACACGGATATCCAGCAGCTGCATCCTAAGCAGACCAAAGCGGAGCTCCTGGCTCAATTAAAGACAGGCCTGGGAAGCGGCGCGCCCAATACCGTTAGAATTACCGTGCCCGATAACGGACATCTTCCTTTAGGGCTACCCATCCTGATCGATGGAACCAGAAATATTTTCGTGGATGCCGTATTGTGGAGTCATCTTCAGGAATTTGTCAAACAAACCCATCAGGCTTTGCTAGGCAGGGACATAAAAATTGTTGAAGCCTATCTTTTTGGGTCTCGCGCCATGGGAGATTCATCTCCTGACAGCGATGTGGACGTCGGATTTATTATCGAGGGTCATTTAAGTGGCGCACTCTATGAGGAACTCAAGCTCTTGTGGACCTTTCATGTCCCGCTCGATCTGGTCATGTACAGCTATACGGATCTTTTGCAAGTCATTCCTTCGAATAGTCCCAATAATTCTCTTGTTGAGCAGATGAAGGCCGCTTTTGGAAGCGGTTCGCCGGATGCGTTGCGAATTCCTGTCCCCGAAGCCGCGACTCCCGGTGATTCCGGCCCCTCAGCCTCCATTGATCCCAGAGAAGCCGGCGGCGGGATCATCCCCGAGCTGGAAGCCCAGTTCATGCGCTCGCCCCAGTCCAAATGGCTGGGCCGGGCCGCCCGTCCTGTTTACCGCATTGGCATCGCGCCATTCCTGAGTGAAGGGTTCTGGATAGATTTCGTTCCTGCGGCGTATGGCGCTCTGTTTAGGTTCGTCGGGATGGATCCGTTTCTGGCCATTTCAGGCTTTATCACTGCGCGCACCATCTTAAGCATCTTGTTTATCATGCTCCATCCGCAAAGCCAACGCGGCCCGCCGGCTTCCATTGCGAGCCTCGGCACGCTCATCGCAACATCGCTTTATTCTCTGGGCGCTCCTTCCCTTTTCGTCTATGTCATCCCCGCCGCCTTCCATTCCATCGTCAATCTCTATTACATGATTAGGCCTCCCAAAGACGCTCATCTTAATATTCATGAGATGGTCGGCGAGTCCGATATCCTTTACCAAAACAGTTTGCCATTCCATATCGATTTGGATGAAACTCTCGATGCATACAAGCGAGCCTGGAAATTTCAAGGCAACGAGGGCATGGTCAAGTTATACGATTATAATCAATTCAGGAATTTAGCTAATAAGGAAATGATGGGAGTCATGACCGCCAAGCTCAATGGCGCCGTAAGCGCAGTCCTTTTAAGCCGCTTGATTCAAACCGGGGGGAATCCGCAGGAAATCGGCAAGTATGATTGGCGGCAGATCACTCATCCTCGCCGCAAGCCAGCTTCGTCATCCGATACGCGCCTCTTCTTCAGCATCACCGCAACTCCCGGACGGTCGTTCGAGCGGATAGCCAACCGACTGATCTGGATGACCAAACACATGGCGAGCAGTAATTTCCCCCAAATCCGGTATTTTTATACTTTGAGCCCCACCATCTACGGTCGGGTCGAGCAGAAGCTGGCAGAAGCCAAGACCCAATTCGAGAAGACGGAGGGGAAAGAAAAACTCAGGTGGCAGAGCCAGATCGAGAGATATGAGGCGTATCTATACCGATGGGACCAGTTCCTGAGTGAACGTGGCATCACTTCGGGCTCTTCGTTGGATGAAAGGAGAAAATTTGATTTGGAAATAGGCCTGCCATTGTTTCACTTCAAACAGACCTATCTTGTCGGAGATGAAGAGCGGCATTTCGATCCCATCTATGATCTGCATGTCCGTCTCGGAAAGGCAGATCTGGGACATATCATGCCGCATACGATCCGACCGGATTCAGATTACACGATCATCTACGATTATTCGGATGAACGCGCAGTTTACCCCTTCTTTCGCGCCAACAGCGTCTTGGCTATCGGGATTGCGTCTGTTCTCCTTTCGCCGTCGGCTTGGCCCTATTTGACAGGCATGTTCACTTTTTCTTTACCTGGCGCTGACTTCTTCGCATGGCTGGCGGCGCTCATTGGCGTGGCGGCGGTGGGGATGGCTCTGGCCGGCGATGAGAAGCAGGCCACTCAGTTCGAT
Organism: Elusimicrobia bacterium RIFCSPLOWO2_01_FULL_54_10; assembly: GCA_001799975.1. Taxonomy (GTDB): domain Bacteria; phylum Elusimicrobiota; class Elusimicrobia; order 2-02-FULL-39-32; family 2-02-FULL-39-32; genus 2-01-FULL-60-11. The sequence goes on from MGUQ01000052.1 coordinate 4,837, forward strand.
CAGGGCTTAAGACGCCTGCGGAACCTCTCGCTGGCCCTTATCCTCTCCCGCGTGCGCACGAGCGAGTCCATGAACCGCGTCTTCGGCCGCTTCTTGGGCATCCAAGTGCGGGTTCTGGCGCCTCAAGCTCCTGTCGTTTCCATGGCGGCCCTGCAGAAACAAGGCAACATCCTTCATGAACAGTTACTTCGTGCCAAGGAAACGCTCTATATTGCCAAAATCCAGATCTCCGAAAAAGAAGCCGGAGTAAAGTCTGCCATCCAATACCTGAAGGCCAAAGATGTCGCGCTAGAGCGACTCGAATCGGAGGCGGCCGTCATTTTGGCCCAGTGGCAGAGAGCATTGAAAGGTATCGAATTGCGTCTTTCCGTCCTCCGCCGCGACAGGGACCGGCTACTCCATCAGCTGATGGGCGGAGGAGCCAAGTCCAAGTTCGCAAAGGCCTTGCAGGGCTCCCTAGACAGGGTTCTCATAGAGATCTATTGGCTTATCGATTACAAAAACTCGATCGATGGCAGGAACAAAGCCGCTGAAAGGGCTTTTAATGAGGAGCGTGTCCGTTCACAAGCTCTCTTGAGGGAAGCCGAGGAGCTGGTCATTGCCTGGGAAGAGGCTTTACGTATTGCCTGCGAGGATTTTACGAGCGCCGAAAGCATCTTCAAGGAGCTCGAGGCGTCCAAAGGCCATCTCGATGAAAAGGTCCGCAATCATCCGGACAACCGGTCCCGCGCCGCCTCCATCCTGCGCTCTCCCGCCCTCATTGCCCTCACCGCCGTGGGCCTTCATGTGATGACGCAAGGCCTGCCCACCTTCGCCCTTCCCGGCGCCGACTTTTTCGCCTGGCTGTCGGCGATCTTTGGGGTTGTGGCGGTGGGGATGGCATTTTCTGGGAATTTAACAGGCGCTGATGAGGCCCGCAACTATATCAAAAGTGTCGTGCAATTCACGCCCTCCAGTCTTGAAGGCATCCCGGCAGAGATGCTGCCCGAGATACAGGCTGCCCATAATAAATTCAATGTCTTATATGCCAGACCCGTGCCCGGCATCCGCGAAGAAGTGCGGGAGACCCGCAGTCCGCGGATATACAAATGGCTGGAACGTCTTGGAGCGACGACGCAGGAATACTGGGACGCGTTGGCGCATAAATTGGATCAAGACCCCCGGCGGTACCCGGAAGCGCGGCAATGGTTCGAGCTGGCGAACGATCTGGCCACCTCGGGCGGTCAGGGCCGCCTGTCCGTGGTCCTTAAGCGCCTGGCCCGGAACGAAGATGAATTTTTGTCACGCTCGCCGGAAGCGCACTATCTGTCGGCCCTTCACGAGATTATGGGCAATGACGTCGGAGTCGAAGAGCTCCACGAGCTTGGCCTTGCCGAACATGGGACTAAAATCCGGAAAGTTCTGCCGTTTGTCGCCCGCTCGCCTGCCTGGGTTGTCCCAGCCGCTGCGATCATTGCGGTGGCGCCGGCTTTAATGATTCCGGCTCTTCTAAGCATGATCGTTATCGGTTTTGGCTTATCCGCACTTGAGATGCTCCTGGCTCACAACCGCAATGCGTCGCTCAACGCTCCCGCTGATTTTATCCTCCGCAACCTCCAAGACAAAGCCCTCAACATGCGCGTGGAGGGCATTGATGGCTGGCGCTTTGTGGGGATTATGCTTCGGCGGGGGGAGAGCCGGCAGGATTTTGAGAAGATGCATGTGAATAAGCTCAAAAACGTCGCCGAAGGCACCCATATCGAATATTTTGAAGCCGAAAAATATTTCAAAGCCGGCTCGGGCCTTGATTTGGATTCATTGAACGCCGCTATGACTCGTTATAATGGATATTCCTCTTATCTGCTCATGCTTCCCGATTCCTTGGCCGCGGGATTGTCGAGTGATTCTTTCATGGGGCATGGCGCACTCAGCCGCTTTTCAATCTACGCCATAAACCGGATGCTGGATCAGGCCCTGCCTCTTTTTAACCCCATTGAAGGCCGTGTGGCCGAGGCCCGGGTCGTTTCTCAATCGCAATAAGATTTGACATCATTCTGAAAAAACTATATAAAGATATCGAATGAGGCTGACTTTCGCAGTCTTCGCCGCGCTCCTCGCCCTCTCATTACTGAGCCCTGACCCCTCTTTCTCCAAAGGAAAAAAACCCCAGCAATCCGAGTATGATGACGCGTATGATGAACAAGCGCCGCTGGAAGAGCCGGCCGAACCGCAACAAGATATCATCGAGCCTTCTGCAAAGCCGGAAAGCGGCGAAAGCAGCGCCTTTGAGCCCCAGCCCCCATCGTCTGAGTCCGCTCCGGCTGTTGAAGAAACCTTTCAGGAAACCCGCCCACCCCAGGCCGCTGTGAAAGAAGCTCCCGTGCAAATTCCCGAGGGCGGCGTTCTCCATGTGGTGTGGATCTGGCAGGAGACGAAAGACTGCCTCTGGAACCTGGCCAAAAAGCATTACAAGGATCCCTGGCAGTGGAAACAAATTTACATCGCAAACCGCAATTCCATTTTAAATCCCAACGTCATTTTCCCCAAGCAGAAAATAGTCGTTCCGCCCCTTCAGCCCGCCGTCCAATAACGCGTGGTCACAAAACGGCTGACCCTGGGGGACACGGAAGAAACCCTGCTTCTGTGCGGAGAGCACGATTCCAATTTAAAAGAACTTGAGCGGCGCTTCGGCGTGCAGGTCTTTGCCCGCTCCTCCACCCTGGCCGTGCGCGGAGCCTCAAAAAAGGTGGACCAGGCCATGGCTTTCCTTGAAGATTTGCACGACCGCATCACCGAAGAGCGGCGGGAGGGCGGAGCGGGAAAAATTTCCCAGGGGGTGCGCATCGTGGACGATACCGACACAATTTTTAAGACCGCCACGGGCAAGCCTGTGCGTGCGCAATCGCCCACGCAGAAAAAATATGTGGACGCCATCAGCAAGGGCGACCTGGTGATGGCCGTGGGGCCTGCCGGCACGGGCAAGACCTTTTTGGCC
>MGUQ01000052.1:7818-16050 GCA_001799975.1 Elusimicrobia bacterium RIFCSPLOWO2_01_FULL_54_10
CGTGCTGACGCGGCCGGTGGTTGAAGCGGGGGAAAAGCTCGGGTTTCTGCCCGGAGACCTCTATGAAAAGATCAATCCTTATCTGCGCCCTCTTTATGACGCCTTCCACACCCTCCTCGGGATTGAGCGCTTCCGCATCTATCGCGATGATGAAACCATTGAAATCGTTCCGCTGGCGTACATGCGCGGGCGCACCCTGGAAAACGCCTTCGTTATTTTGGACGAAGCGCAAAACACCACGCCGGAGCAGATGAAGATGTTTCTCACGCGCATGGGCAACCGCTCCAAGCTGGTGATCACGGGCGATATCACCCAGATCGACCTGGAATTCAAAAAACGCTCGGGTTTTGTCGAGGCGCTCAAAATTTTGAAAGACGTCACCCAAATCCAGGTCATCGAGTTTTCCGGGGAAGACGTGGTGCGCCACGCTTTGGTCAAGGAAATCCTCAAAGCTTACGACGCGTTTGAAAAAGCGGAGTGATTTTAAGATTTGAGGGCCTCAAAAACCGCTCTCAAAAACAATCCCTCGAACAGTTCTGCAAAAAGGCCTGCCGCCTGGTGCCCGCGCTCCGCGGCAACGGGGAGCTTTCCATCCTGTTTGTCACCGACCGCCGCATCCGCCAAATCAACAAGAAATTTCTGAACCACGACTTTGCCACCGATGTGATTGCGTTTCCCTATAGCTTGAAGGGACTGGGCGGCGAGGCAGATCCGTTCGGAGACATTTATGTGTCTCTGGACACGGCCGCGCGGGAGGCCCGCAAGGGGGGATATTCCGCCCTCCAGGAGCTGGCTCTCTATTGCCTTCACGGAATGCTCCACTTGGCTGGATATGACGATCACGGCCCTAAAAACCGCGAAAAAATGTTCGCCGCCCAAAAAAGCATTTTCAAACGCTCAGCCCCCCGTTTGGCTCCTCCTGATCATAGGTGAAACGAACTAAAGCAGGTAGTTCGTTTCACTCGTGTGATTTGACAATCCAGCGTCGATGATTTATTCTAATTAGCTGTGATTCAATCGGTTCAGGCCATCATTTTGAGAGCGGCAGACGCGGGGGATTTTGCCCAGAAACTCACGGTCTATTCCCGCGAGCTGGGCAAGTTCAAGGCTAATGTGGCCGGCGTCAAAAAAATGGCCTCCAAACTGCGGTCTCTGGCCCAGCCCTTCGCCGAATCCCGTCTTCAAATTTATCTGCACGGCACCGTGCGCGCGGGTGTGAACGATCCGGGCAAGCTGATTGGGGGCGAACCCCTCGCCGTGAGGCCCCGCCTGCGTTCCACCCTGGACCGCATGGTGCAAGCGCAAGTCTTCTGCGAAACTCTGGACACGCTCACAAAAACATTTTATCCCAACGAAGCGGAATATGACCTCCTGGCCGGCACCCTGCAGTCGCTGGAGGAAACAGAATTTCCCCTGCTGGTGCGCCTGCGCTCCACGCTCATTCTCTTGAAAATCCTGGGCTATGGCCTCCGGCACCACCCCGTGTGGAAGGCCATGCCGGCGTCTGACCGCAATTTGCTGCTGCGTTTGGGCTCCTGGCCCGCGGAAGAAGCGGTTTTTTCCAGCGATGAAGCGGAAACTTTGAGCCACATCACCCAGTCCTATCTGGCCCTTTTCCTGCCCATGCCTTTAAAGAGCGAAATGTTCATGCGCAAGGTGGCCGCCGCTTGATCCCCCACCAACCCTCAATGCATTTTGTGTACATATTGAAAAGTTTAAAATCTGATGTGCACTATATTGGGATGACCAACAATCTTGAAAGAAGAGTTAACGAACATAATACAGGTCAAAGTTACTGGACGAAACGGCATATGCCGTTTCATTTAATCTATTTTGAAGGATTTTTGTCTGATAAGGATGCTAGGGAACGAGAGAAAAAACTTAAACAGTTTAAGAAGGGTTATTCTGAAATAAAGAAGAGAATTACTAATTCACTTGCAATGGTTGGTGGGGGATGAATTTTCAGGACATCATCATGGCTCTGGAAAAGTTCTGGACGCGGGAAGGATGCCTCCTGTGGCAGCCCTATGACCTGGAAAAAGGCGCCGGAACTTTCAATCCGGCCACGTTTCTCATGGCTCTGGGCGGATCCCCCTGGGCCGCGTGCTATGTGGAGCCCTGCCGCAGGCCCACCGACGGCCGCTACGGCGAAAACCCCAACCGCCTCGGGCATTATTATCAATATCAGGTGCTCATGAAGCCCAGCCCGGCCAACATCCAAAAACTCTATTTGAAATCCCTGGAAGCCATCGGCATCAAAATCAGCCAGCATGACATCCGCTTTGTGGAAGACGACTGGGAATCCCCCACTCTGGGCGCCTGGGGGCTGGGCTGGGAAGTGTGGCTGGACGGCATGGAGATCACACAATTCACTTATTTTCAGCAGGTGGGCGGCATCCCGCTCAACCCCATTTCGGTGGAAATCACTTACGGCTTGGAGCGCTTGACCATGTTCTCCCAAAAAAAGTCGAATGTCTTTGAAATCAAATGGGACGATACCCACACTTATGGGAGCATCCACAAAGAGCTGGAAAAGCAGTTTTCCAAATATCATTTTGAGCTCACGGACGAAGTGCTCCTGAAACAGCGCTTTGCCGATGAAGAGAAGGAATGCAGCCGCCTGCTTGCGGCCAACTGCGTTTTGCCGGCTTATGACTGCGTCATGCGCGCGTCGCACGCTTTCAACCTTCTGGACGCCCGCGGCGTGCTTTCCGTGGACGAGCGAACCCGCACGGTGGGGCGGGTGCGGGCCCTGGCGGGCGCTGTGGCCGGGCAGTATCTGGAAAGCCAGAATGGATAAAACCCAGGACGCGCTTTTTGAAATCGGGACGGAGGAAATCCCTTCGTCTTATCTGCCGCCCGCGCTGGATTTCATGAAAACCCGCGCGGAAGAGCGCCTGGCTCAATCCCACCTGCCTTTTAAGTCCGTCCAGGCGCTCGGCACGCCCCGCAGGCTCGCGCTTCTCATCTGGGGCGTGGCGGCCAAGTCCGAGGCGGCCGTTTCCGAAGTTCTCGGCCCAAAAATGTCCGCGGCCAAAGACAACGAGGGCAACTGGACGCCCGCGGCGCAGGGATTTGCCCGTTCGCAGGGCGTTCCGCTGGAAAAGCTGGAAACGCGCGAATCGCCCAAAGGGCCCGTCATCTGCGCCGTCAAAAAGCGCGAGGGGGAAAAGGCCGAAAAAATCCTCGCAGAGCTTTTTACTGATCTTCCTGCGGCCATCCCTTTCCCCAAAAAAATGGTCTGGGAGCCCGGCCAGTTCCGATTTGCCCGTCCTATCCGCAACCTTGTGGCTTTGCTGGGGAGCAAACCGCTCCGCGTGGTTGTTGCGGGGGTGCGGGCCGCCAATAAAACTTTTCCTCTGGCCCATTTGTCTTCCAAAATGATTTCCATTTCTTCCGCTCAATCTTATGCGGGCACACTCAAAAATAATTGCATTTTGACAGACCCTGCCGCCAGGAAAGAGCTCATCCGTTCCTCTGCCCAGGCCCTGGCCAAAAAGGTCAAGGGGGCCTTGCGGGAAGACGCGGACCTTCTGGAAGAAGTGGCCTGGCTTTCCGAACACCCGGTGGGCATTTTGGGCGGCTTCAGCAGGGAATTTTTGGATTTGCCGTCAGAAGTTTTGATCACCTGCATGAAAAAGCACCAGAAGTTTTTTTCCATCGAGGACGAATCCGGCCGGCTCCTGCCCCATTTTGTGGGCATCCGCAACGGCATTTCCGAGCACCAGGAAACCGTGCGCGGCGGTTATGAAAAGGTCCTTCTGGCCCGCCTCCATGACGCCAAGTTTTTCTTCGATGAGGATATGAAAAGAAACCTGGATTATTTTGTAAGCAAAGCTTCGAAAATCATCGTTCATGAAAAACTCGGGAACATCGGCGACAAGCTGGCCCGCTGTGAGCGGATTGCCCTGGAGCTGTTAAAAACATTTAACGATAACCTGATTGATCCCGAAGTCGTGAAACGGGCCATTTGTCTGTCCAAATTTGATTTGGTCACCCGGGTTATTTATGAATATCCCGAACTGCAGGGAATCATGGGGGGCATCTATGCCGGCCGCTTCGGAGAAAGTCCCCGGGTGGCAGAAGCCATACGGGAACACTACTATCCGTTAAACAGCCAAAGCCCTCTCCCCGGCAAAGCAGAGTCCAAAATCGCCGCGTTGAGCGAGAAGATCGACGGCCTTTGCGGAAGTTTTTGGATCGGCAACCTGCCAAGCGGCAACGCCGACCCTTACGGGCTGCGGCGGCAATCCGGCGGCATCCTGAGAATTCTTCTGGAATCCCATTGGGATGTGCCTTTGGCGTCTGTCGTCAGGCAAGCGTTGGGCGCCATTTCAAATCATCATGCCCCGGAGGACATGACGAAAGCCGTTTGCTCGTTCCTCACCGACAGATTCCAGCTCATCATGCAGGAATCAGGATACGAATTGGATGAGATTTATTCGATCACCCGCAACGCCAACGATCCGGACCTCCTGGACTTGCGGCTGCAATCCCTGCGGGCCAAGATCGATGCTCTCCACTCGGTGCGCAAGCACCCCGATTTTGAGGCGGTGGCCGGGGCCTACAAACGGGCGGGCAACATTCTCCGCCAAGCGCGGCAAAAGGGGTTGGAGGTCACGCGGGAACAGTTTGACGCCTCCCTGCTCACGGACCCTGCGGAAAAAAGTCTGCATGTCGCGGTGGATGACCTGATCCGCAAAACCCAGCCGATGCTGGAACAGAGGCAGTACCGCGCGGCCCTGCAGGACTGGGTGCGCGTGCGGGCGGATTTGGATCTTTTTTTTGAAAAAGTCATGGTGATGGTCCCGGACGAAAAGGTGTGCCGCAACCGGCTCTCGCTCCTTTTTATCCTGGAGTCCCGCTTCCGCCAGATGGCGGATTTTTCACTGATTCAAACCGGAGGTTTACGATGAAACACGCGCGATTCGTTTTGGCGGCGGCTCTGATGGTTGCGGTTTCCGGAGGATGCAATCTTTACGCGAAATCCGCGCCCCCGTCCGCTATCGGAAAAATTTTGAGCGCAAGGATGTCCAAAGGCATGCTTGAACCTGGGGACAAGGTCACTTTGGTCATTCAGAAGGGGTTCAGGGTGTCTCCGGGCATGCGGCTTGCCGTCTTCAAGATCAATATGGATCTGGCAAACTCCGGCAGCGAAGCGGATGATGAGGGTGCACGGGTTGAAGAGCTTGGCATCATTGAAATAATCCGTCTTAAGGGAATACGGCAGGCAGATGGCCGGGTGGTCAGCGTGCAGGGTGACATGGAACCGGGAAACTGGATAAAATTTGAACGATGATAAAGCGGTTCATGATTTTTGTTGTGGCAGTCGTTGCGCTCATGATTTGGGTTGAGGACTGGGCTTCATCAGGGAAAATGGACGCGTTTATCGAGCAGCATGAACATCCGAAAATGACTCCCAGATTGATTTTCTTCATAGGGGAAGCTTGCCACACGGCCCAGAGCGCCGGAAATGCCAGCCGCTATTTCGAATGGGTGATTCAAAAATATCCCAACAAGTCATTCATTCCCAAGGCCCGTTTTCACCTGGCCATGAGCTATGAAGAGCTTGGAGACCGCCGCAAAGCCATGGAACAATACATCGTCCTTAAAGATTCCTACACCCACACTTCTTATGGGAGAACCGCCATGCGCAAATGGGAGCTCAGCCGATATTGATAAAACCGCCCGTTACCTTCTCTGATTTTATACAGGGCGGCCTGAACCGGTCTTCCCTATCCTTAAGAGAGCTTTGCCGCAAAGCCGGCACGGACCCCTCCTTCATGTCCAAGGTTCTGCGCGGCAAGCTTCCGCCTCCATCGGATGAAAAGCTGCTCAATCGCCTGGCAAAAGCGTTAGGCCTGGACGCGCTCACCCTCATCATTACCACGGGCTGGACCCCCTCCCAGCTGCGCCAGGACCCGGAAACGCTCAAAAGCCTTCTCGAAGGCCGGAGTCAGGCGCGCAAAAGCCCCGCGGCGCCTCAGCGTCGCGAACGCGCGTTTCAGGTATTGAAATCTCCCCAACTTTCCGAGGACCTTCTTTGATGGAAGCCAGGGTCATTCCTTTCGGCGATCCCCGCTATCCGCCGCTTCTTTCCGGGATCCATAACCCGCCTGAAAAAATATATGTGATGGGCCAGCTCTCAGTTTTGACAGAACCCTCCGTGGCCATTGTGGGGAGCCGCAGGGCTTCCGCGTACGGCGAGGATGCAGCGGGCGCTCTCGCGCGCGCTCTGGCGGAAGCCGGAGTGGCCACCGTGAGCGGGCTGGCCCGCGGCATTGACACCGCTGCGCACAAGGCTTCTCTGCAGGCCGGGGGCAAGACTATTGCCGTCATGGGCACGGGCCCGGACGAAATTTTTCCATCCGATAACAAATCGCTGGCAGAAGACATTTGCCGGCAGGGCGCCCTCGTGACGGAATATGACCCGGGGACTCCCGGCTGGCCCGGCAATTTTCCGGCCAGAAACCGCATCATCGCGGGGCTTTCGTTGGGCACGGTGGTGGTGGAGGCCGCAGAACGCTCCGGAGCCCTCATCACGGCCCGCCTGGCCGCGGAGCAGGGCAAAGAAGTTTTCGCGGTGCCGGGGCCCATCAGCTCGCCTTTAAGCGAAGGCCCTCACAAGTTAATCAGTCAGGGGGCCAAGCTTGTGCGCCGCGTGGAAGACATTTTGGAAGAAATTAAGGTTTTGCGCGGCCTCATCCCGGCCGCATCTCGCAAAACGCAGGATGAACTGCTCCTGCCCGCCTTGACAGGAGAGGAACAAGATTTGTTAAATCTGATTTCCCTCGAGCCCGTGTCCATAGACCAACTCCTGAACAAATCTGCCGAGGGGGCTGGCAGGGCGGCCAATACTCTGTTAAGCTTGGAGTTGAAAGGAGCCATACTCACGCTTCCTGGGAAAAGATATGTCAGATCGCGATAAAAAGAAAAAAGCGCCGGTGAAGGCCAAAGCGCAGCCCAAAACTCCCGCTCCCAAAAGCGGAGGAACGGGGCCGGCGCTTGTCATTGTGGAGTCTCCCACCAAGGAAAAATCCCTTTCCAAATTTTTGGGCAGCGGGTATGTGGTGAAAAGTTCGTACGGCCACCTGCGGGATCTGCCCCGCAAGGATTTTGGCCTGGACATCAAAAACCATTTCGAGCCTTCGTACAACCTCCTCCCCCGCGGAAAAAAAATCCTCCCCGAGCTCAAGAAATTCGCCGACAACTCCTCTAAAATATTTCTGGCCACGGACTATGACCGCGAGGGGGAATCCATCGCCTGGCACTTGGCCGAGCTTCTGAAAGCGCCCCCGGAAAAAATCAGGCGCATCACTTTCCATGAAATCACCAAAGACGCCATTCTGGAGGCCATCAAGAGCCCGCGCAAAATCGACCGCGCGCTCGTGGACGCCCAGATAGCCCGCCGCGCTCTGGACCGGATTGTGGGCTACCGCCTCTCTCCCCTCCTCTGGGACAAAATCAAAAAAGGCCTTTCCGCCGGCCGCGTGCAGTCGGTGGCGGTCAAGCTCATTTGCGAGCGCGAAGCCGATATCGCCAAGTTTGTGAGGCAGGAATACTGGTCGCTCACGGCGGATCTGGAAAAGGAAACGGGGAAGCATCCTGTTTTTCAGGCTCATGTCATTGAGTGGGACGGCAAGAAGCTGGACAAACTGGACGTTAAGGATGAAAAAACCGCCAAATCTATTTCCTCGGAGCTGGAAGTTTCAAAATACAAGGTCCGCCTCGTCACGCCCAAAGAAAAGCGGCGCCAGCCCGCGCCGCCGTTCATGACCTCCACTCTGGCGCAGGATTCTTCGCACAAGCTCGGCTTTTCCGCCAAAAAAACCATGATCGTGGCCCAGTCGCTTTATGAAGGCGTCGAAATTGACGGCCACGCCGCAGGCCTCATCACCTACATGAGGACGGATTCGCTCAATATTGCCTCCGTGGCGCAAAAAGAGGCTCTGGCTTACATTGAAAAGCACTACGGCAAGGATTCTCTCCCGCCCAAGCCCAGGATGTACAAAACAAAATCGAAAGGCGCCCAGGAAGCCCACGAAGCCATCCGCCCCACATCCGTGGACCTCACGCCGCAAAGCATCAAGGCAAGCCTTTCTCCTGAGCAATACCGCCTTTACGACCTTATCTGGAAACGCTTTGTTGCCAGCCAGATGGCCGAAGCGGTTTTTGACACGGTGAGCGTGGAAGTGGAAGCCAAGTCCGCCAAGCATCTGGGCGCGCTGCGGG
>MGUQ01000052.1:16061-22793 GCA_001799975.1 Elusimicrobia bacterium RIFCSPLOWO2_01_FULL_54_10
TGAAAAATCCCGGGTTCCTGGCCGTCTATGAGGTGGAGGAAGATTCCGACGACAAAGAAAACATGAAAATTCCGCCCCTGACAGCGGGGGAGAATTTAAAGTTCATCAAAATTTCTCCGGAACAGCATTTCACGGAGCCTCCTCCCCGCTACAACGAAGCTTCGCTCATCAAGGTGCTGGAGCAAAACGGCATCGGCCGGCCTTCCACCTACGCGCCCATTGTGGACAACATTTTAAACCGGGGCTATGTGCGCGTTCAGGAAAAACGCTTCTGCCCCACGGAGCTGGGCACCGTAGTTAACGAGAAGCTTACCCGCCATTTCCCGGGCATTGTGGACACGGGGTTTACGGCCCGCATGGAGCAGATGCTGGACGAAGTGGCCCTGGGAGACCTGAGCTGGCACGAGGTGGTGGAAGGATTCTACCATCCCTTTGTGAAAGATTTGAAAAAAGCCGAAGCCCAGATGGAGAAGGTGGATTTCAAACCCAAGGATTCGGGCGAAATCTGCCAGCTGGACAAGGGCCGCATGCTGATCCGCGAAAGCAGGTTCGGCAGATACCTCTGCTGCGAAAATTTTCCGCGCTGCAATTTCAAGGTGTCCCTGGACGCCGACGGCAAGAAGATCATGCCCCAGGTTTCCGACGAGAAATGCCACAAATGCGGAAGCCCCATGGCGGTCAAGATGGGCCGCCGCGGCAAATTCCTGGCTTGCACGGCCTATCCCAACTGCAAAAACATCATCGGCCTGGACCGCGAAGGCAACAAGGTCATCCGCCCCGATCCCGTGATGACGGACAAGAAATGCCACAAATGCGGCAGTGCCATGCTCCTGCGCGTGGGCAAGCGCGGGCCGTTCTTGGCCTGCTCCGGGTTCCCCAAATGCCGCAACATCCAGAAACCCGACGCTGAGATGAAGGCGAAGGCCGCATGACGACCCTCTTGCAATCGCCGGATATCCTGGTTAAAAAGTTTTTGCTCTACATGAAGGCTGAACGGGGCGTGTCGTCCCATACCCTGCGGGCCTATTCCAATGATTTAAAGGAGTTCGCTCGGTTTTCCGGTAAAAATCCGGCATCCGTCGACTTCGCCAATTTCCGAAAAACGCGCCTTTTGGTGCGGGAGTTTTGGGCCTCCCTGTCTGAAAAAAAGCTCAAGACTTCCACGGTCAAACGCAAGCTTGCCGCGCTCCGCTCTTTTTTCAAGTATCTGGTGATGGAAGATTTGATCGAAACCAATCCGTTCACTTATCTCAAGATGCCCAAGGCGGAAAAGCGCCTGCCCCGGTTTTTAAGCGAAGGCGACATGGGCAAGTTTCTCGGCTCTCTCGACGATTCCAAAACACTCAAAACCCTGCGGGACCGCGCCCTCTTTGAGATGCTTTATTCTTCGGGTTTGCGCATTCACGAAGCCCTCAACCTGAATCTGACGGACGCGGACCTATGGAACGGGGTTCTGCGCATTTTGGGCAAAGGCGGGCGGGAGCGCATGGCCCCTCTCGGAAGTTCCGCCGTGCGCGCGCTTGAAATCTATCTGGACGAGAGGGCAAAGCATTTCGGACGCGCGGGTGGCGAGCGGGCGCTTTTCATCAACCTCCGCGGAACGCGTCTGACCGTCAGGGGAGCCGCAAAAATACTGCAGGGCAGGGTGCGCGGGGCGCTCCCCGGCAGGGGTCTGACCCCGCACGGATTCAGGCACTCCTTTGCCACTCACCTCTTAAACCGCGGCTGCGACCTGCGCTCCGTGCAGGAAATGCTGGGCCACCGCAGCCTGGCCAGCACCCAGATCTACACGCACACATCCATAGAGGGCTTGAAGAAAATCTATCAGGGGGCCCACCCCAGAGGTTAACGCATGAACATACTCATTATCGACGACGACATTGACGCTTCCGAACTGCTCAAAACCTTCATCGAGCAGAGCGGCCACACCGTGCTTCAGGCCTATACGGCCGGAGATGGCTTGAAAGAGCTCGCCTCCAAAAAGCCCGATGTGGTTTTTCTGGACATCCTTCTTCCCGACGCCAACGGGCTGGACGTATTGAAACAGATCAAGTCCCGCGACAAAGTCACGCCTGTCATCATGGTGACCGGCTTTAAAGACGCCGAAAACGTGGTGCGGGCCTTCCGCGAAGGCGCCTTTGACTGCCTCTTGAAACCCTACAACTACGACTATCTAAAAACCGACATTCTTGGTAAAATAACAACCCCCAAACAAAAATAGTTCCGCCGGGGACGTGGTGGAATGGCAGACACGCTAGCTTCAGGAGCTAGTGCCCTCACGGGCATGAGAGTTCAAATCTCTCCGTCCCCAAAAATTTAACCCCCCCTACTCACCTCTTTGACATCTTTTAGTTTTATGGATCCTTCCACGCCCGGAAACAAAGCGCGAACGTAGCCATTTTTTAGCAGGCTGAGCGCGGCTTCCCAGGCTCCGATTTTTGTGTCATCGAATGTTCCGGAAAGAGGGATTTTTGTTCCTAAACGGTCTTTCGCCTGGTTTTTAAGCAGTTCCTTTGCCGATCCAAGGGCGGCCTTTTTGATCAGCTTTATTGGATCTTTCTTGTCTTTGTCCCAACTCATCACATCCACATGGTCAAAAGTGGGCTTGACGTAGCCCTTGAACTTTCCCTCATCGGCTGCGAACTCCATGGCCATGTTGAACATGCCGCCTGCCACGTCCACGCCGCCATAAGCTCGCATCACATCATTGAGTTGCACCAGCGCGACGCTCAATTCGTTTTCCATTTTAAATTTGGGGGAATCCGCAAACTGGTCCAGCATCAGTTTAAACACCAATTTGCCGTTTTCCATGGGAACGCCGGTGATTTCAACGGAAGCGGTGCCGTTTTCCCCGAGGCTTGAGTTGTTGGTGAGGTTCAAAATATTGGCCTGGATGCTGGAAACGTGGAGTTCAATGGATGGCTGTTTGTGAACGTTCGTATAATGGACCTTTCCATCCGTGATTTTGACTTCCTCAATTTTGAAGGGACGGAGCGCTTTAATGATTCGGCTTTGTTCTTTGGCCTTTTCCTTTAGATCTTCCTTGCTGAGCTTTTCTTTCGTTCCGTCCGCATGCGCGTACACATGGATTTCGGGCTGGTTGAGCTCGATTTTCCCGACAAATGACTTGTTAAACAGCTGTACCCACTTCCAAGAGATATCCAGCCGTTTTGCAGAAAAAAACGGGGCATCCTCCGTTTGGGGTCTTTTATAGATTCTGACATCTTTGAGCGCCATCCCTCCTCTCAGTACGGCCAGGTCCACTTCCTGGATGCTTCCCTCATAATCCGGGAGTTTGCTCAAGGAGGCATTGATATAGCTTTTGACGGCCAAGGGCAGAACCAGGCGCAGTCCGGCAAGCGCCAGAATGACAATGATCAATGCCTTCACCATTTTCATCTGGGAACCCAGCGCCGGAAAGTCCGGTCAAATCCTTTGGATTTTTTCGGGCTCATTTCAGGCTCATAAACTTTTTCAATGCCCCGCTGGCTGGCGGCAATGTCGTATTGGACAAGCAATCCAATTGCGTGGGCTCCACGCTTGTCCGCGCGCATGGCATGCAAACCATACAGATAGTCCATGTGGATTTTCCACTTATTGTTGGTGGAAACATATGAAATGCCGGTTCCCACTCCGGTGTGTCCTCTGTCCGGCTGTTCCAGACCGTCCAAGTAGTTAACCTGGGCGTGGTTTCCAAAAAAACTGAGCCCCCACTTGCTGGTTTTTCCCAACGGCATCAGGTATTTTGAGCCGAACAAAGCAAAATCCTTCGCGCTGATTTCCTGAAAAAAATAGCCCGGGAGGTCTAAGGGAAATTCTGCGATGAACGGCAGGCGCCCGCCCAGCCTGTGGACGTTCAACCGGTCCTGGTACAGGCCGGTTCCCAACGCCATTGTCAAATTGAGGTTGTGGTTGTATTTGGGGAAAGTATAGTCCAGCGACGACCAGCTCCAGAATTGGTGAACGTTTTTATTGAGCCGCCTGTCGCCGGCAAATCCGTAAGTCCCGTCGGCAAGCCGGAACTCTCCCTGATACCAGGCAGAAATTTCCATGCCCAGGCGCGGAAAAAGCTGAGGCTCGCGTCCCGCAAGCCGCAAGCCGGTGCGAACGATGCCTTTGGTATGGTCTTTGGGCATTGCGAAAGATTCGGGGGAGGAAGAGTCTCTGCGGTATGACGTGCCATGAAAGCTTCCTTTCACAACCAGGTGCAGGGGTATTTTTTTCTCCGGGTTCAGCAAGGCATAGAGGTTCAGGCCCAGCTCGCCCCCATGCCCAATGAAAGACTCCTCATCAATCGGGGCGCCTTTGCGGATTTCGGTGTGGCTGTCCGCAAAGCCGCCGCCGGCCGCGCTCAACCCCAAATCCACATTTTCTCCCAAGGCGCCTTTAAACCCCAATTCGGAATCGATATAGACGGGGGCCAAAGCGAACCTCAAATTCGCATTTCTGAATATTTTGGGTTTATTGAGATAATAGAAGGCGTAGCCGGCCAGGGAACTTTTCCCTTGTAAGGGCTGGTTATAGCCGAAATGCAGCAAGCTTCTCGGCTTGGGGTCAACCTGGGCTTGAGCCACCGTCGCGCAAATCGCGGCGGCAAAAGCGATAAGTCCCGCACTAAAGTAACGCATCAAACAAGATCTGAGACCTTCATAGTCTCATGATATGTAAGTTTTCCTCATCCGCACATGGAATCCGGGTAAAATTTATGCGACATTATTTTGACGTGCGTTCATAATAAATTGACAATTACCATCTGGCCTTCCTGCGGTCAACCACCCGCCGGTCGCCGTTGCGCTTTTGCTCAGGATTTCTAAGGTTCAGGGTATCGAACGGAAAAACGAACGCAAGGCGCCGTTCGACTTCCCTGCGCTGATACCCTTTGCGACGGTTGGAGGAAAGCATCTGAGATCAATGTGCAAATTTCCAGGACCAATACGGGTTGAACACGCTCCGGATGGAAATCCCGGGATCTTCAGGCATAGTGTCTTCACCGGTGTTTTCGCGCCGGTTCATTCTTTTGTCGAGATCGGTGTGTTTGCGGGGATTTTTGTTCCAGGTTTGGTTTTGTTTTCTGCTCTTTTTTTGACGCATGGCAAGTCTCCTTGTTTAAATTTTTCTTCCCTGCTTATTTAGACACTCATTAGGAGATGCGGTTACATTTCCGCCAAATTACCTATGTGTAACCTTTGAGGTTCTTGCGGAGTCAGATTGCGCGAGTGATTTTAGAGGGTGCAGGCAGAACTTCTTTTAGAGCCAGGACTGAGCCGATAGCTTTGCCGTCGGCGTCCTTCATAGGAGAACGGGAACAGCGGAGCATGATTTCCTGCCCGTTCCGCTGGATGAAGACGAGGGAAGAATCGTTCTTGGCAAACTGCAACACCTGGTCAAATGGCTTTCCAAACTCTGAGTCCAGCGTGCGGTCCAGCAGTGTTTCCGCGGCACGGTTCATGAACGCCACCTGCTCCCGGCCGTCCAGGACCACGACAGCCTCGCTCAGGTTTTGGAGCGCGGAGGCCTGCCAATGATCCAGCTGTTTAAACACCTTCTCCATCTTATGCCGGAACAGTGCCAGTTCTATAGTCGTTTCCAAGTGGCGTTCATCAAAGGGTTTTAAGATATAGCCGAAAGGCATGGTGGCTTTGGCGCGCTCCAGGGTGGTTCGGTCGGCATAGGCGGTGAGGTAACTGACAGGGATGTCGAAATGGGTGTAAATGTGTTCTGCCGTTTCAATGCCGTCCATGGGACCTTCCAGGCGGATGTCCATGAGCACCATTTGGGGATGCATCTGCTCGGCCAGCGCAAGGGCCTCCTTGCCATTGGCGGCTTTGCCCACCACGATGTAACCGAGCTTTTCCACGATTCTTTTCAAGTCTTCCGCGACAATTTGCTCGTCTTCGACGATTAGAATCCGTTCTTTAGCCATGTAGCCTCTTTCCATTTTTTGGGTCTCGAATGGTCACAACAAACTGAGTTCCGTTGTCCTGCTCGAGCCATATGTGTCCGTGAATCTGATCGGTTAATATGCGCACCAGCCGCAGTCCCAGGGATGTGGTATTTCTCCAATCCAGATCAGGCGGCAGTCCCACGCCTTGATCAGACACAGTTAACACATAGGTGTGGTCGTGCAGTTCCCGGAAGCACACCGAAATGGGGCCTTGGCTCCTGTCGGGATAAGCATACTTGAGGGCGTTGGAAACCAATTCCGTTAAAAGGAGGCCGCAGGGCACTGCCACGTCCAGGCTCAAAAGCACAGGGTCCACCTGGATCTGGATATGATCTTCAGCCAGAGGGGGGCCGTAGCTGCGGCATAGGTTGCGCACCAGGTTTTCGACATATCTGGGAAAATTGATGTGCGCCAAATCCGGCGATTGGTAAAGATATTCATGCACCATGGCCATGGCGTGCACCCGTTCCTGGCTGTCCTTAAAAAGCGCGAGCGTTTTGGGATCCTGGGCATTTTCGGATTGCAGACGGAGCAGGCTGGAGATGACCTGCAGGTTGTTCTTTACGCGGTGGTGGATTTCCTTGAGCATCGTCTCTTTGTCCCGCAAAGACATTTGAAGCTTTTCGTCTGATTTTTTACGCTCGGTGAAGTCGCGGATCATCACAGAAAACCCCATCGCCCGCTCTTTGGCGTCTGTGATGGCGCTGATCATGGTTTCGGCCCAAAAAGGCCTGCCGTCTTTGCGGCTCACCCATTTCTGCGTAAAAAACGACCCTTGTGTCGTGGCC
>MGUQ01000052.1:22802-24891 GCA_001799975.1 Elusimicrobia bacterium RIFCSPLOWO2_01_FULL_54_10
GGCGTGATCCAGGCTTTCTCCCGGCTCAAAAAAAATCTGCGGCAATCTTTCTCCCACGCTTTCGGAAGCGCTGTAGCCCGTCAGGTGTTCAGCGCCCGGGTTCCAAATAACGATTTTGCCCTTTTTGTCCAACAGCGCCATGCCGTGATCTTTCAGATTGCGTACCAGCACGCTGTAGAGCTGGGTTGATATCAGCGACGATTGCCGCCGGTCTTCCAGATAAATGGCAGGGGTCATTGATTCGTTCATAAACTGTTTTTTTAGTGGTGAGTTATTAGACACGGAGACTATCCTTCAGGTTACAACTTCCGCTTGATTTTCCAGGCACTCGCGCACGGCCTTCCTGGCGCGGTGCAGGTAAACTTTGACCGTCCCGAGCGGTTTTTGCAGACGGGCGGCCACTTCGTCCAGAGGCACATATTGAAAGTAGTGCATGATGAATATGGCCCTGGACTCATCTTTCAGGCTCTCCAGGGCTTTTTGAACGGCCTGGATTTCCATTCTATGGTAAACGGTTTCTTCAGGGGTGGGCCGGTGATCGGGCCATTGGTGCTTCATGTCCTGGTCGCGGGCATTCATTTCGTCCATGGAAACGATCCGCCACGATTTTCTCTGGCGCACGTGGTTCCTTACATGATTCAAGGCGATGGCGTAAATCCAGGTATAAAATTTGGCCTCGGCACGGAAACCATCCAAATGCTGGTATGCCTGCAGGAAAACCTGTTGAAGCACGTCTTCCGTTTCTTCGCGATGCCTCAAATGCCGCAAAATCATGGCGTGAAGCGCAGGGCGGTATTTTTCCATAAGCTGCCCAAAAGCGGAAGTTTCACCTGCCTTTGCCGCCGAAATCAAAAGATCGTCTGATACGTCAGATTCATTCATAATGTGAGTATATTGTGCGCGACCGCTGAAGTCTATGGTCAACGCGTAAAGATTTTGCGTTCTTTTTTTGACAGTGAAGAGGGGGTGTTATAGGAAGGATGGTTGTATTTCATAAAACTTTAGGCTTTTCTGGCCATGAGCATTGGCCAACCGCGGTTCAAATTTTTCGCCCATCAATTTTTCTGGGTCAACCGGCCGCCCACAGTGCCAAACTTCATAGTGGAGGTGCGTTCCCGTGCTTCTGCCCGTGGACCCCATGAGAGCAATCACCTGTCCGCGCTTGACGATTTCACCCTCCTGCACGAGGAGCTTGGCGTTGTGGGCGAAGCAGGTGACATAGCCGTTGCCGTGGTCCATCATGACAAATTCACCATAGCTTCCTTTTGGGCCCGCAAACCGCACCCGGCCGTCAGCCGTGGCGGTAATCGGGGTTCCGGGGGAATTGGATATGTCCAATCCGTTGTGAAAGCAGGTGCCTTCTGGGCAAGGAGGGAGGCGGAACCCGTAACGGGAGGTGGCTGTCCCTTTTGCAGGCCTGCCAAACGGGGTGGAGCGGAAATTGGCGAAGGAACTTGAGGGTGAAAGGAGATCCAGGAATTGCCCGCTCTTTTGGATAGGGTGTGATTCAGAGAAAGTGAACGCGCTGAGAGAGGAAAAAATCAAGAATCCTGCGAGGGAGAAAAGAGAAGGGCTTCGAAAGGCGCGGGTTGAAATCAGCATGTGTGCATTGTAATTTCATTTGGCTTGCCTGTGCCATGGTGGCGGTGTAATATTTTTGTGTAGTTTTTATCTAAGCGATGCCCAGCCGCCGCTAAACCGTTCCGGACGGTAAATCCCCTTTTGCAGCGCCAATAATAAGAGAACAGCCCCGCAAGCCGCCCCGTTCCATTGGGCGGGGTGTCCTTCCCGCAAGACCCAGGCAGACAAAAGAAGCCATAGACCCAAGGCAAAGTTCACCCAGCGCACCTGGCGCATGAACTCCCACGCGGCCATTGTTCCAAAAGCAATGACCAGGGGGCCAATGATATGGTCATTCATCCTGGCCGCGCCGGCATATCCCAAAACAGCAGGCGCCGCCATCATCCAAACACCCACGCAGACGCTAAGAATTTGAGCCGGCAAGGGCCCTCCAAAACGGCCGTCCGCGCTTTTTTTCGCGCTTCAAATATTGCGCGCAGGCCAGGACTTCGTCCAGGCTGGGCGATAT
>MGUQ01000052.1:24946-27894 GCA_001799975.1 Elusimicrobia bacterium RIFCSPLOWO2_01_FULL_54_10
CAAAGCGTGCACCAGGCATTGAACATCACCGGCTGGAGAATCACAAGCAAAACGCTCACCAGTCCCAGCGGGCCCACCGCGATGCCGAAAAGCATCACCATCCAGGGCAGGGTGCGCCAGCGGTTGCGGCCGCCAATCACGCCCGTGACGGCGTCAAACAAATATCCTAGAGCCCCCAGAGCCGCGTCCGGAATGGGCAGAATATGCGAGATGGGGGAATTCAGGATTTTCACGCTTCCATCGATAAAAAACGGTTCCCATACCTGCGGGATGATCTTCCATTGGTAAAGGGCAAGGTAGCCGGCTATAAAGAAGCCGGCCATGGTCCAGGCAACCAGGGGCCAGCGGTGCTCCCAGCTGGAAGGGTTTTCAGCCCACCCGGGCGGGAGTTCTGACATCTCCAACGGGTTCACTTTTCAGGCGGGATGGGGGCTTCAGCTTGTTTTTCTGATACCATTCCGCAGGATTTTTCTTTAGTTCTGCCACCATCTTAGGAAGGGTGTCCAAGAGAGAATGCTGCGGCTCCCAATTTAAAATTGAGCGGGCCAAGCGGATGTCTACAGCGTAGTGGTCGCTGGCCAGATCAATCATCCAGGGTTTAATGAAAGGGTCCGGGGCAAAGGGCATGTTGTCCTGAATCCATGCGCCGATTTTGGCCAGAACTTTTGGAATTTCAAATGTTTTCCAATCCACGCCATGAATCTGCCGGCCCAGCACTTTTTGCATTTGCCTGTAACTCAGCGTCTCCGGTTCTCCAAGAAGCAGCGCCAGATCATGGGGCAGCTTGCCGCGCCGCTTCACAAGCGACAGACAGGCATCCACAAGGTCATCCAAGTGCAAAAAAGATTGTCCGGTGGATGTATCGCCCGGGTAAACAAGGCTGGTCAGCTCGCGTTCATAAATCCGCCGGATTTGGTTGGCGATGGGTATGGAATGGCACTCGTCGTCATATATTCCTGCAATGCGCAGAAGCACCGCGGGGGTCTTGCTGTGCCTTGCGATGATCAGATCTTCTGTCTTGGCTTTGGATGCGGGATAATCCCATTTCGGCATGACCGGCCAGGTTTCGTCAATCCGTTCGCCGGGCAGGCAGGGCTTGTGGACCAGCATGGTGCTGGAAAAAATGAATTGCCCGACCTCAAAGTCCTCAAGACCTTTTAAAAGCCGTTCCGTGCCGCGCACCGTCACTTCATCGTAAAGCGGGCTGGGTTTTCCGGAAAAGTCATAATAGGCGGCCAGGTGGATGACAGAAGCAATGCGGTTTCCATAGCCATGCCGCAGGCGTTCGAGGGCGCGTTTCAAACTTTCGCCGGATGTCATGTCCGTGGCAATGCTTTCCGCCGTCGGGGGAGGGTGCGGGGGCCCTTCGCGGTCTAAGGCCACTATCCGGAAGCGCTCCGCCAAGCGTCCAATCACCGCCGTTCCAATCAATCCGCTGCTTCCCGTGACCACCACAACGTCGTTTGCGCCGTTTTGCACCATGGTTACATTTTATTATCGATAATCCGCTTCGGCCAGTGCGAAAAAGTAAATATATTGTGTACGCGTTGTGTATTGTTTTACCGTCAATATTGTATAGTTTAAAGAACCGATGATGAGGAAAAAGCAGATGTTGTTGATGTTGCGGCAGGCGGTATTTTTATCTTCTGCATTTATTCTTGTCAGCGGGGCGGCCCGGGCCCAGGCGTCAGCCGAAATTTCAGATGGATCCACCGTGACGATACACTATGTGCTTACGGTTGATGGAAAAATCCGGGACTCCTCCAAAGGGAAAAAACCGATGAGTTATGTTCAGGGCACCGGTCAGATCATTCCGGGCCTGGAACAGGAGATAAGGAATTTGAAGGTCGGAGATGAAAAACGCATCATCGTGGCGCCAGGCGACGGATACGGGCCGGTCAACCCGGACATGTTTCAAAACGTTCCCAAAAAGTCCGTCAAGGGCAGATCGAAATTGAAGATCGGGAGCACGGTCTCGGGGCAATTCGGCGGGCGGCAGGTGAACGCCGTCATCATCGGCGAAGACAAGGACAATTTCATCCTGGATTTAAACCATCCTCTGGCCGGGAAAACGCTCCAGTTTGACGTCGAAATAGTGGAAATCAGCAGGAAACGGGCGGTAAAAAATGAAGAATGAAGGCCAGAAGCCCATTAAAAGAATCAGCACCCAATCACCCTATATGGATGTCGAGATTTACAACAACTATACCCAGGGTATGAAGGACCGCAACAAGAAGCGGAAAAAGCAGGGGTTGGACGCCCTTCATGTCCGCACTTTTCAGGAATGGTTGGGAGAGCCTTAGAACCCAGCATCCAATCCATCTCTAAAAACAGGAAAGCGCACATGCGCTTTACCGTGCTGGAGGCCTTTGAGGCGGGGATTGTGCTTAAAGGGTTCGAGGTGAAATCCCTCCGTGACGGCAAAGTGAGCCTGGAAGAGGGCGTGGTGCGCATCGACCGGGGGGAAGCGTTTCTCATGAATGTCCACATCCCGCCTTACAAACACATTTCCCACAATGTTGAATATGAGCCCACGCGTACGCGCAAGCTGCTCATGCACCGTGAGCAGATTAACAAGATATCAGCCCAGGCGCAGGCCAAGGGGCTGGCGCTATTTCCTCTAGAGCTTTATTTCAAGAACGGAAGGGCCAAGGTGGCTGTGGGGATGGGAAAAGGCAAGAAGGCGCAAGACCAGCGTGAGGATATCAAAAAAAGAGACGCAGAAAGGGAAATACGGCGGATTTAAACCCCCGCTTTTATCTGACTAGTTTCTGAAATTGAGGATTTTTGCGGAGCGCAGTGAAATCCCTGTCCCCGCGGGCAGCTTTTTTGAGCGCGCCGTTCAGAGCGAAGGCCTGCTTGAGATGGTTCAGGACATCTTTTGTTTTCTTCATTTTTGCATAGGCCCGCGCCGCTTCATAATGGATGTCGTCAGATTCGTTGGTCTG
>MGUQ01000052.1:27914-29849 GCA_001799975.1 Elusimicrobia bacterium RIFCSPLOWO2_01_FULL_54_10
CCTTTTATTGAACGAATGATCTGCGCCTTTTAAAGCGCTTTCCGCCAGCATGGAGGACAGTTCCATGTCGTTCGGGGCGTTGGGCATCTCGGCCTCACAATGCATCATCGCCTTCTCGTAATCTCCCTTTTCCATGGAAATTTTGGCCAGCATTTTGTGTGCGCCGATCGAAGACCCGCCCTTGTTCAGGGAATTTTGATAGGCCGCAACAGCTTCGTCGTTCTTCCCGGCGTTCTTGAGCATCAGGCCCAGATTAAAATACTCCTGCGCGGTGCCGCCGCTTTTCACCAAATCCTGATAGAGCGGAAGGGCGTCTTTGAAGTTTTTGGCGTCAAACGCGGACTGGGCGGCCAAAATCAGCACTTCGCGGTCGCCAGGATTGGCTTTGTAGGCGCGGTTCAGGAAATCAAAGGCAGCTGCGCCGTTGCCCTGGGCGTGGGCGGTGAGGCCCATTTCCCGCACGGCCATTGCATGGTTCGGATCAATCTTGAGGGCCGCTTCAAGGGCCGCTTTGGAGCCGGCCAGGTCAGATGAATGGCGCAGTTCCTTGCCATATTCCGCCAGATAGTTTTCCTGCTTCAAGGGGCGGACCATGACGACAAATTTGAGCATTTTTGCGGCTTTGGCGTGGTCTCCGGCCTCGGCTGTTTTGGCGGATTGCTTTAAGACCAAGGCAGGGGCCGCATACCATGCTCCGCCAACCAGCGCCAGCACAATGACCAATCCCAAAATCAGTTTGAGCGCACCGCCCTTCTTGGCGGGAGCTTCAGGGGGGAGAAGCGCTGCAATGGCGGCAATGTCATGTCCGGGGGCGCTCTGGGCGGGAGTGAGCTTGACTGGCGCTGGCGCCGCCGGGGCGTTCAGCTTCACCGTCTTGTCCATGTCTGGTTGGCCTTGCGGCGCGCCGCCCGGAGTCAATTTCACTGTTTTTTCGAAATCGCCGTCAGCCATGTGTTGCCTCCTAAATTAGACCTGCGCAGAATATAACATAAGAACCGTTTTTTGGCTACCCCTTAAATTGTTCTTCTTCAGTGGATCCTTTGAGCGCCTGCGTGGAGCTTTTTCCGGCGGAAATCACCTGGGCCACTTCGTCAAAATAGCCGGTGCCCACGAACGCCTGGTGCTCCGTGGCCGTGTAGCCGTCCGCTTTGGACGCGAATTCCTTTTCCTGCAGGGCGGAATAGGCCGTCATGCCCGTTTTGGAATATTCTTTGGCGAGAGCGAACATGGAGTGGTTCAAGGCATGGAATCCGGCCAGGGTGACGAACTGGTATTTATATCCCATGGAGCCCAATTCCTTTTGGAATTTGGCGATCGTGGATTCGTCCAGTTTTTTCTTCCAGTTGAATGAGGGGGAACAATTGTAGGCCAGGAGCTTGCCCGGGAACTTGGCATCCACCGCCTCGTGGAATTTTTTGGCGTCGGCCAAGTCCGGCGATGAAGTTTCAAACCAGAGCATGTCCGCGTAGGGCGCGAAGGCCAGGCCGCGCGCGATGGCTGCGTCAATGCCGCCTTGCAGGGGGAAAAACCCTTCCGGGGTCCTGTCCTTGCCCAGAAACGGCCGGTCTGCGGCGTCAATGTCGGAAGTGATGAGGTTGGCGCTGAAAGCGTCCGTGCGGGCCACGATGATGGCAGGGATTCCGGCGATGTCGGCGGCAAGACGGGCCGCCAGAAGTTTATGAATGAATTCGGCGGTGGGCACAAGCACTTTGCCGCCCATGTGGCCGCATTTTTTTACCGAAGCCAGCTGGTCTTCAAAATGCACGCCGGCTGCGCCCGCTTCGATCATGGCTTTCATGAGCTCGAACACATTCAGGTTGCCGCCGAAGCCGGCTTCCGCGTCCGCCACGATGGGGGCGAGCCAGTCGATCGAGTTCTTGCCGCTCATGTGTTGGATCTGGTCGGCCCTTAAAAAAGCGTTATTGATCCTCTTCA
>MGUQ01000052.1:29878-37679 GCA_001799975.1 Elusimicrobia bacterium RIFCSPLOWO2_01_FULL_54_10
TGCCAGCCGGACACATAGATGGCTTTCAAGCCTGCCTGCACCATTTCCACGGCCTGCAGGCCCGTCATGGCGCCGAGCGCGGGCACATACGCTTCTGTATGGAGGAGTTTCCAGAGTTTTTCAGAACCTACTTTGGCGAGCGTGCAGTGGATCTCCACGGACCCTCTCAGGCGGGCGACATCCTGGGCCGTATAATTCCTCACAATCCCTTTCCAGCGGGGATTGTCCTTCCAATCATTTTCAATTTGGATGGGAGTCATCATCATGGGCAGGCTCCTTAGTCGATGTTGTCGTAGGCCGCGATGGTGAGGAACGGCCTGAAATCTTTTGCGGTCATCATATCCAGGAAAATCTTTCCGGCCAGGTCTTTTTTGGCCCCGTTAATGCGGACCAGTTCCTCGGAGGTGATCTTTCTCACAAGCTCTTCCGTCACTTTGGCGCCTTCTTTAAGCGTCACGCCGTGCCTGAGCCACTGCCACACCTGGGAGCGGGAAATCTCCGCCGTGGCGGCGTCTTCCATCAAATTGTAGAGAGGCACGCAGCCGATGCCTCGAAGCCAGTTTTCCAGGTATTGGACACCCACGGAGATGTTCTTCCTCAAGCCCCCTTCCGTGATGTCTCCCGAGTGCACGGCCAGCATGTCTTTTGAAGAAACTTTAACATCTTCCCTCAAAACATGGATTTGATGAGGAGTTTTCATTTGAGCGTCAAAAATGTCCTTGGCCAGCCCCACCAGCCCGGGATGCGCCACCCAAGTGCCGTCGTGGCCCGCCTTCACCTCGCGTTCCTTGTCGGCCTTCACCTTACTCATCGCTTCATCGTTGGCGGCGGCGTCGCTCTTGATGGGGATTTGAGCCGCCATGCCGCCCATGGCGTGCACGCCCCGCTTGTGGCAGGTCTGGATGAGCAGCTCCACATAGGATTTTAAAAACGCCTTGTCCATGGTCACGAGCGCGCGGTCCGGAAGAATGAGTTTGGAATTTTTTCCGAATTTCTTGATGAAGCTGAAAATGTAGTCCCAGCGGCCGCAGTTCAAGCCCGCGGAATGGTCTTTGAGCTCATAAATGATTTCGTCCATCTCAAAAGCGGCCAGAATGGTTTCAATCAGCACCGTCGCGCGGATGCTGCCGCGGTTGATGCCCAGTTCATCCTGAGCGGCGCAAAACACATCGTTCCACAGGCGTGCTTCCAGGTGGCTTTCCATTTTGGGAAGATAAAAGTAAGGCCCCGACCCCTTGTCCAGCAGAGCTTTGGCGTTGTGGAAGAAAAAGAGGGAAAAATCGAATAATGATCCGGAAACAGGCCGGCCGTTTAAAAGCACATGCTTTTCCGGCAGGTGCCAGCCGCGCGGGCGCGTCATGAGCACGGCGGTTTTGGCATTGAGCGCGTAGGATTTTCCTTCGGGGCTTTTGAATTGGATGGTACCGCGCACCGCGGCCTTCAAATTTATTTGGCCCTGAATCGTATTTTGCCAGGTGGGAGTCTGGGAATCCTCAAAATCCGTCATGTAGACGCTGGCGCCGGAGTTAAAGGCGTTGATGACCATTTTAACGTCGGCCGAAGGGCCGGTGATTTCCACGCGGCGGTCCAGCAAATCCTTGGGGATGGAGGCCGCTTTCCAGGTTCCATCCCTGACGGATTTGGTTTGGGGCAGGAAATCCGGCATTTCGCCCGCGTCGATGCGCGCCAGCCGTGCGTCGCGGGCCTGGAGAAGTTCCAGGCGCCGGGCCGAAAATTTTGATTCTATGGTTTCAAAGAAACGGAGAGCTTCGGGGGTGAGGATTTCAGCGAATTCCGCTGAAATCGGAGCGGTAACTTTAAGATTGCCCAATATCAGGAATAAATGGCGGCCAGTTCCCGGTAACGGGGCACCCAGCTGGGGTTATCCTTGAAAAGCCGCACGCACCGGATGTGTTTGGTTTCCGTCAGGTAAAAGAGGTGGTAGCGGTTCGCGGGGATCCGGATGAAATCACCCGCTTCCACTTTGATGTGCATCCACAAGTCTTTGCCGGAACGGATGTCGAAAACCCCTTCGCCGAAGATGACGAAGCGGACTTCGTCGTCAGTGTGCAGGTGTTCCTTGTCGAACTTGTCGCAAATGGCCTGAAGGTTGGGCGTTTCAGGCAAAAGCTCGATGACGTCCTGGTATTGATAGCCCCAGTAGGACTTGATGATGTCCAGGCCTGGCTGGTAGTTGTTGGCGGGGAATTTCTGATACATGATCCCTTCGTCCTTGAGTTCCTGAGCGGTAAGCTCCAGCTTTGAAAACATCCAGGTGGCTCTCATTATTGTCCTCCTTTGAGTTTTAGGGGGTCTAATCCAAGCTGTCGTTCGCGGACCGCGGCTTCAAAAAGATAATCATAGCATTCGGCCTGGGTTTTGGCCTGCGCCCAGTCTTTGCCCCAGATGTAGGCGCCATGACCGCGCACGAGCACGGCCTGGGTCTTGGGATTGTCGTTGAGGGCTTGCTCAATGGAGTCTGAAAGCTGGTGTTCATGCGGCGTGTTGGGGATGATGGGCACTTCCAGCGTGTCGAAGGCCCCGGTTCCGGCAATGCCTTTCTGCATTTCATGGTTTGAAATCCTGAAATGCGTGCCGAAAAGCCAGCTGGCCAGCATGGCGTTCATGGAATGGCTGTGGAGCACGGCGCCCGCGCCCCTCAAATTAAATGCGTGCATGAAAAGGGGCTTGCAATCAGAAACCTTGAGGCCGGGATTGAGCGCCCGCTCCACCACTTCCCCGTTTAAGTCCAGCACAAAAATATCCTCCGGCCGGATGCGTTCCTTCTGAACTCCTGAAGGCGCCATGAAAATGCGGTCCTCATGGCGGATGCTGATGCCTCCGCCCGTGCCGCTGGCCCAGCCCTTGGCATAAAATTGCCTGCAAAGATCAACAATGAGATTACGGACTTGCGAGGTTGGCGGAGATTCAACCCCGAGGAGGCTCATCAAAACTGCACGCCCAACTCCACTATGGGCCCGCCGAGTTTTAAGTCAGCTTTAATATCGTTTTGGTCAATCTTGATGTTTTCAAAGCCGTATCCGCCTCCGATAAAAAGGAAGGGAAGGGGTTTGACCTTCACTCTTGCAATGGCGTCCACATAGCGGTTGTTGCCGTAGCCGACGGCTTTGAGTTCACCCTCAACTGCAATTAACGAGATGGGGGCAACTTGAACAGCGGCAAAAACCATGGGAATGGGAATGGCTTGCGATTTGGATTCTGATTGTCCCGTGCCAGGCTGAATAATTTCACCTTTGAAGTCGAGGTAACGGACGTTCAATCCAAGGTCGATGTTAAGGATGCCGGCGGTTGCTGTTTTTAATACGGGGATTCCATAGAAAAGAGTTAAATCATAATGGTCCAGCTTGAGTTTGGTGGTATAAGGAAGCGAAGCGCTGTAAGTTTTGTCGGAATAGGTGAAGGATTGAGTGCGCACCTGGGTTCCCTCAAATCTCATGGGGCGCGCCATGATGTAAATATTAGGGATGATGAGAGGCACCTCCAGCCTTACACGGCCAATCACGGTGTTGGCGCGGCCCAAGTTCAGGTCGCTTTTCACGTCGAGGGAAGTGCCTTTGTAGCCCAGATTTCCTGTGGGATAAACCTGGCTACCGCCCAACCCTGCTTCCACTCCGATTGCGTGCGACACCGTGGCCGAAGCCAAAAATGCCGCGGAAACGACTCCTGCGAGTAAATATTTTCTCATACGAAGTATAGTATCAAATTAATGATTTATTTCAAGCATGATTTATCTCGATAAAATGAAGATGGCGGGAGCGGCCATCACGCGATACCAGCCGAAGGCGGAAAGGGGATGATTGGAGAGATAGCGCACAAGCCATTTCACGGCAATCAGGGCGGATATGAATGAGACAACAAACCCAATTCCAAAGAGAGGCGCATCCGCCGCGCTCACAATCTCCCGGCTTTTCCACAGCTCCAGCGCGGTGGCGGCAAAAATCACGGGCACGGCCGCAAGGAAAGAATATTCGGCGGCGGTCTTTCTGGAGCAACCGAGCGCCATGGCGCCGATGATTGTGGCTGCGCTCCTGGAAACTCCGGGCCAAAGCGCCAAACATTGAAAAAATCCAATCCAGAGAGCATCTCTTAAGTTTAACGATTCCAGCCCCTCCTTTTTGGGAGCGGGCAAAATCGTCTCAATGCCGATCATGACTGCGCCGCCCGCAAACAGGCCCAGAGCCACGGTGGCGGGGTTGAAAAGATGGGCTTTAATAAAGGAGTGAGTGAGATAACCGATGATGAAAGCGGGAAGGGAAGTCCAAAAGAGAAGCTTGAGGAGGGTGGGATTCAAGAATTTTTTCCAGTACAAGAAAACAACGGCCAGAATGGCGCCGCTTTGAATGAAGATTTCGAAGGTCTGGGCCTGGGCGCCTTCCACTCCCAAAAAATGGCCCGCAACAATCAAGTGCCCCGTGGAGGAGACTGGGATGAACTCCGTCATTCCTTCCACGAGGCCCAGGATGGCCGCTGAAAAATTATTCAGCAACCGCAGCCGCCTTTAGGTCCCATAATCGTCATCACCCCCCTTTCTTATATATTTCTGCAAAGTGCTGCGCAAATTCCTCAATCGAAGTCATAGTCGTGTTTTCCGGCTTGCGGCCCGTTGAGGGTTTAATGATGCCCTCATTGAAGCCCTTGTTCATTTCATTCGTCAGCTGTGCGCTTTCCAGGGACATCCCCATGCCGACCATGGATTTTTCCGCGTCTGCATAAGGAAACTGGACATATTTCAGGTCCGGCTTCCCAATAGCCTTGCCGATGGCGGCCGTGGCCTCGTTCAGGGTCAAGTCCCGCTGGCCCATCAGCTCCTGAACCGATTTGCCCTCCACGCCCACCAGGAACTGCACCGCCGCAATGGACGCGATGTCGCGCGTGGCGATCATCGGAAGGGCAACATCGCCCTTGAGCGGACTGCCGGCTATGCCGCTCTTCCGGATCGAATCCATGTTCCAGAACAGGTTTTCCATGAAATATCCGGGCCTCAAATGAACCACGGACACGCCCCTCATGGAGTTCAGCCTCTGTTCCTGGTCATACAGGCCGGCGATAAGGCCGTTACCTTCACTTAGATGCGCGCCCACGCTGGAAAGATTCACCACTTCCTTGATTCCCGCTTCCGCAATGGCGTCCGCATAGGCCTGGCCCACCTTGTTTTGGTAGGCCCGGGGATCGGTTGCGGCATAGTTGGGGGGAATGAGGGCAAACAGTGCTGATCCGCCCATGAACGCCCGCTTCATATCTGAGGCTTTTTCGGCGTTGCCTTCATAAACATCCGCGCCTTTCATCTTGAACGCTTCCAGCTTTTTGTCGTCCCGTCCTATGACCTTGATTCGCTTGCCTTTGGACAGGAGAATTTCGGCAAGCTTGCTTCCAATGTTTCCTGTTGCTGCGGTGATGACGATGCGATCCGGCATAAGTCCTCCTTACGGCTGGGTTGGATTGACGAAATATACTCTGTTGCCGATGAAACTTTTGCGGTAGGCATGCGCCGCGTCCTTCTGGGAGAGCCCCAAGCAGGTGTGGGGATAGGCCTCATGCTCAGCGGGCTTTTTAAACGGCCCGTGGATGATGATGTTGGAGTTGGTGAACATCACGAATTCCCCCAGAGCGTTGCTGCGGGCGGATTCGCCCACCTGAGGGGGAATCCAGGTGAGGACGCCGTCCTTTTCTTCGGCTTTGCCTCTTTCCGGATGAGCAAAGCGTTCTTTGGAAGTGACGCGCAGGTATTTGGATTTCATCTGCTGCTCCGTGACGGCCTGGGTGGATGTGAACGCAATGTTCAAATCTTTCTGGGAGTTGTCTTCGCGCATGAGCGAGACTTTTTGATAGTACAAGTCTATGCGGAGGGACGAGGTCATGATTTCAAGCTGTTTTTCCAGGAGCCGTTTTTCCGCCTGGAGCGCGAGCCCCGATTCATAGAGGGTTTTTTTTGCGGCGGCCATGGAGCTCAGGCCGGAAGTCAGAAAATTCATTTCCCTGTCTTTCATGTCTTTGAGTGAATTCATTTCGGAAAGAGCGCTTTCCATCATTTCCAGCTGGGTGTTTAACGCTCCCAGGTCGCGGTTCAGCGCGGCGGCATTGGCGGACAGGTAGCTCTCCACGCTCCAGGCGGAGAAGATGAGGAGGGCGCCGGCGGCCAGCAGAAGGGCGGGATGCGCGGTTTTCATCAGTAGATGTAAACCCTTGTGCCGATGGGCGCGGTCTGATAAAGCAAATCCAGGTTTTCGGCGGCCAGGCGCACGCAGCCGTGGGACACGGCGGACCCGAGGGTCCTCTCGTTTTTGGTTCCATGAATGAGATATCCGTCTCCCAGACTTAAGACAAACGCGCCCAGCTCGCCTTCGGCCCGCCGCGCAGGATCATTGGGCGGAGGAATGGGTTCGCCGTTTTCTGCAAACGCCCAGTCAGGCTTGATCCAGATGGGGTTTTCAATCTTGTTTTGAATGCGGAATTCTCCCAGAGGCGTGGCGAATTCCCACCGGCGTCCGGTGGCCTTGTCATTCAAAATTCCGCCGCGTCCCACAGAACAGTCCGCATCCATCAGGAGTTCAAGGCCCTTCTTTAAATAAAGTTTGTTCGCTTTGGTGTCCACCACGATGTGAACCTTGGCTTTGCCGATCCACCGGCTCACCTTGCGCCTCAGGGCGGTCACTTCATCGGAAACCACCTTCTGGGTGCGCAAAAATCCCCGTTCTTCCGGCACAAGGTTGATGATTTTAAGAAGAGATTCTTGCATGACCTGGCCGGCCCCTATGGCTTTGTAAGACTGATCAAGCGCTTGGGAGGTGGAGCCCATGCGCCGGCCGGTTTCATTGATGCTTTCGTGCAATTTTGAGAGAGCGGAAGCGGTCAAGGCGCAGCGGATGAGAAGAACGGCAAAGACGGCAAACCAGACGCAAAGAAGGAAGGGATACAATTTCTTCAGAAAAGACTCAATCACAAAAATCATTTTAGCATAGGGCGCGCTCATTTTAATAGAATGTGCCTATGATTAGATGGATTTTGAGCGCAGTTATCGTCGCCGGGTATGTTTTCCGCTGGCCGGAAGCCGTGCGCGATCTTGTTTCCGGAGGGTTTGTGGACGGCGTCCGCCTGGATTATCCGTCATCCTATCTGCCGCTGGCTCCCTTTTTTCATCTGGCAGATCACGTCACCTTCCTGAGCTTGCGCCAGCACATCGCATTCCTGGCAGCAGCGAATCTTCTTTGGATATTGTTCAGCGCAAAAAAAAGTTTTATGGCGGAGCTGTTTAAATTTTTGGGTTTTAATCTTGCGTATGCGGCGGTTTTTGCGGCCATCGTGCTGGCTCCCCGGCCCATGGCGCGGCTTGAGGTCAACGACCCGGACATCCTCATCTATGACGCTCACAGCCACACCCGACATTCCTGGGACGCCAACAAGTTTTTCACGCCCGAAAAAAACCTGCTGTGGCACAAAAAAGCCGGTTTTCACGCGGCGTTCATCACCGATCATAATAGGGTGGACGGCGTTCAAGAGGCCCTGGCGCATTTTGCGCGGTACAAAAGCGGAGCCGTTCCCTTGAGAGGGGAAGAATTGAGCCTGCACAACTGCCATCTGGCGGTGCTGGGAAATGCCGGGCTCATTGCCAACGCGTCCTATGACGGTTCCGTCGAAGGGATTCAAAAATTTCTGACGGTCGTGAAAAGCTCGCGAGCCCATGTGATTGCGTCCCTGCCGGAATACTGGAAGCATCACTGGGAGAGAAGGGAGGATTTTGTGAAATGGGGAATCCGCGGGTTTGAAATCATCAATTCCGCGC
>MGUQ01000052.1:37702-43209 GCA_001799975.1 Elusimicrobia bacterium RIFCSPLOWO2_01_FULL_54_10
GTGATGACTGGCATCACGGACAATCACGGCTGGGGAAACGCGGTTTATGTCTGGAATGTCGCGCGCATCCCTGGTTGGAGAGCCCTGAGCCGCGAAGGGCTTGAAGCCGCGCTCCTGGAACATTTGAAAACTAAAAAAGACGCCGCCAATCATGTGATGGTGCGCCTGAAAGCGGACTCTCCGGAGGACCGGCTTCATCTTTTCGCGGATCCGTTCTTGCAAATTTGGGAGCTGGCGCGCACGCTTCCCGCCGCGCATGCTGCGAGCACAATTTTTTGGATCTGGGTGCCATGGCTGATATTCCGGAAGAAAAAATAGCGGCGGAAATCGCCCGCGAGTTTAAATCGGCGGGCGGCCGCGCTTATCTTGTAGGCGGCTGCGTGCGCGACAAAATCATGGGCCAGAGCCCCAAAGACTTTGACATTGAAGTTTACGGCGTTCCTGCGGAAAAAATCGAGCCCGTCTTGCGGCGGTTCGGGCATGTGAACACGATGGGCAAGTCCTTTTGCATCCACCGGCTCATCCATCCCCGCCTGGAAGGCATCAATTTTGACGTTTCAATCCCGCGCAAAGATTCCAAGACCGGATTCGGCCACAAGGGCTTTGAAATCCAGGGCGACCCCAACCTTTCCGTTAAGGAAGCTGCCCGAAGGCGGGACATCACGGTCAATTCCATCCTTGAAGACCCGCTCACGGGCGAACTTGAAGACCCTTTCGGCGGCTTGCAGGACATCAAAAAAAAGATCATCCGCGCGACGGACGCTGTCCTGTTTGGGGAAGATCCCCTGCGCGTGCTCCGCGTCTGCCAGTTCGCCGCGCGATTTGAATTTGCCATTGATCCGGAAACCGTGCGCCTATGCCAATCCGTAGCCCCGACCCTGAAAGAGCTGTCTCAGGAGCGCATCGGCGACGAATGGAAAAAACTCCTCCTCAAAAGCAAAAAACCATCCATCGGTCTTGAAGCGGTCAAATCACTTGGGGTGTCAAAAGTGATCCACCCCGAGCTGGACGCCCTTGCAGACTGCCCGCAGGAGCCGGAGTGGCATCCTGAAGGCGATGTGTGGATTCATACGCTCATGGTGGCGGATTATGCCGCCGGCGTTGTGCGGCGGGAAAATCTGGATGAGGATGCCGCCTGGACAACACTGCTAGGGGCGCTCTGCCACGATTTCGGCAAGCCCGCCACCACGCACAAGGATGCTGACGGCAGGATCCGCAGTCCGTTCCACTCGGAAAAGGGCACCGGGCCCACGGCATCATTTTTGCGCACTTTACGGGTGAACGAAGACACGGAAAAAAAGGTGCGCAACATCGTGCTGGAGCATTTGAACCCGCTTTACCTCTATAAACACCGTGATGAAATAAAACCCGCCACCGTGAAACGCCTGGCCGTGCGGCTTTTTCCGGCTTCGTTTGACGAACTTCTTTATGTGGCGGAATCAGACTATTTTGGCCGCACCCTCAAGCTCGATCCGGGGTTCCCTGCAGGGGATTGGCTGCGCGAACAGCTGAAAATTTTGGAGCTCAAGAGCGGCGGCCCTGCGCCAATCCTGATGGGCCGCCATTTGCTGGAGGCGGGCTGGCCGAGCGGCCCCGAAATGGGCAAAGTCCTCAAAACCGTCTTTGAAATGCAGATTGAAGGCACGGTCAACGATTTGGAACAGGCCATCCGTGAAGCCGAAAAAATGAGGAAATGACTCCTGACCCCGACATCCAGGACATAGAAAAAGTTCTGGACGGCGACGTCTCGGCCTTCCGGGGCATTGTCTTGCGCCATCAGGACAAAATCCTCCGTCTCTGCGCGGGCATCGTGGGAGATTCCCAGGCGGAAGACGCCGCGCAGGAAGCGTTTTTGAAGGCCTATAACAATTTGGTCCGTTTTGAACAAAAATCCAAATTTTCCACCTGGCTTTACCGCATCGCTTCCAACCACTGCCTGGACATGACCTCCAAAATCAAGTTAAAACGGGAAGATTCCCTGGACGCCATCGTTGAAAATAAGGGCGAATCCGCGGATTTCAGGGAAGCGGAGGATTTTGTCAGGGGGCTGGAAGACAGGGACACGGTGAGGCGCCTGCTGGACGCGGTTTCTCCGCAGGCCAGGGCCATCCTCCTTTTGAGAGAAGCTGAAGGGCTTTCCTGTGACGAAATCGCCGAAACCCTGGAAATCTCACTCGACACTGTCAAAGTGCGTCTTTTCAGGGCCCGGAAAGCCCTTCTCAATGAAGCCAGGCGCCTGGGGCTTGTAACATCCGCCCGCAGTCAACCGTCTAACGAGGTGAAAACACCATGAAATACCCATATCCCGTTCCGCGCGGATTCGCGGACAAAGTGATGTCCAAAATCGAAACTGACGCGCCCATTGCCTGGTGGGTGCCGCGCTGGGAGATCTTTTCCACAGGCTTGGCTTTCGCTGCTGTTGCGGGTTATCTTGTTCTGGGACCGTCCCTGAATGAGAATGAACTTTCGTCGGGTTCAGCCGCATCCTTTGATTTGGCAAGCGTTGTATTGGAAGGAGAGAACGCATTATTGGAGGGAATTTCAGATGAGTGAACGAAAACGCCAGGCAGCTTCCTTTATACTAGGCATCCTCTTTGGGGGTGCTCTCGTTGGGGCTGGAACTCATTTCTATTTTTCGCGGTGCATGACCCTGGCTTGTCATCATCAGCCGCCTCAAAAACAGCCATTTTTACTCGAGCTTCGCGGCCGGTTGAATCTTACGGCGGACCAGGAAAAGAAGATCGGAGAAATCATCGAATCCAAGCGCAAGAAAATTGAGGCCATGCGCGGAGACATCCGTCCGGAGATGAAAAAACTCCGCGAGGAATCCCGCGATAAGATCCGCAAAGTGCTCACGGCGGAACAGCAACCTATCTTTGAGCAGATTGTGGCAGAACGCATGAAGCGCTGGGAAGACAAGGCCGGCCCTGAGAAAAAATGATGCTTCGGGGCATTTTGGTTTTTACGGCCGTTCTGGCCGCGGCCCTTCCTGCCCAAGCCGAGCCGCTCACTTGGGAGAAAGCCGTTTCAATTGCCCGCGATAAAAACCCCGAAATCCTCTCAGCCCAATCTTTCGTCAAATCCGCCCGGGCAGCTTATCTGGCCAGTTTGAGCGGATTTTTTCCGCAAGTCACCGGCTCCGCCGGAGTCACCCATTTTGACACGGCCGGAGACGGCGCTCCATCCGCCTCTGACCGCTCTATGAGCTTGAGCGCACAGCAATCCCTTTTTTCCGGCTTCGGAACCAAGGCGGCTGCAGATTCCGCGGAAGCCCGCTGGCGCGCCCGGCAGGCGCTTTTAAGCCAGGCCGAAGCCCAGGCCCGGAGTGATTTGAGGACGTCGTTCGCGGACCTTCTCTACGCCCAGGAAAACGTGTCTCTCCTCGAAAAAATCCACGGCCGCCGCCGCGACAACCGCGACCTGATCAAACTTAGATATAAAGCCGGCAGGGAAAACCTGGGCTCCCTTCTGAGAGCCGAGGCCTTGTTGAGCCGCGCGTCGTTTGAACTTGCCCGGGCCGGGCGGGAACAGAGCACCTCCAAAATCCGCCTGGCCCGCACCCTGGGCGTTAAATCCGATAGCATTGAGTCCGCAGCAGGGGATTTTTCCGTGATCTACAGTTCGATTACGCCGGATATTGCCGGCCTCGTGCGGCAGACGCCTTCAGCGCTTGTGTCCCAATATCAATATGAAGGCGCCCGCTCGCAGGTTGCGTTCGCGCGTTCAGATTTTTTTCCAGATCTCTCGCTTTCGGCCGTCGGCCGAAGGAGTTTGAGCGACGGGAGCGCCAGCCGCGATTCCTGGAGCGCGGGCGGCTCGATTTCCTACAATTTTTTCTCTGGCGCAAGCGATCTGCAGGGGGTGCGCCAGGCCAGGGCGGACCTGAGCCAGGCCTCTTACGATTTCGACTCAGTTCTTCGGGAAACGGAAGCGGATCTGGAAGAATTTCATGCCGGGTTCGTGAACGCGGCTGAACTTGTGAAGGTTCAGGAAGAATTTCTGAAGGCCTCACAGGAAAGAGCCAAAATCGCCCGCGCGCAATATTCCAACGGTCTCGTAAGCTTTCAGGACTGGGATCTCATCGAAAACGACCTCATCAACTCTGAAAAAGATTCTCTGACAGCCCGCCGCGGAGCGGTGCTGGCCGAAGCGGCCTGGGACAGGGCTGTGGGCAAAGGACTCGAAACTCCATGAAAAGAAAAATCATCATTGTTACGATAATAATTTTGGCGCTGGCGGGCGGTTATTGCGCCTGGAAACAAAAATCCGCCAAATCGAAGCAGGAAAGTTTCAAACCAGTGGCTGTGGAGAAAGGCGCAATTTCCATTTCCGTGATGGCCACGGGCGTGGTGCAGCCTCAGAACCGCTTGGAATTGAAGCCCGCCATCGCCGGGCGGGTGGAAGACATGCTGGTGCAGGAAGGCCAGGCGGTGAAGCGCGGGCAATTGCTGGCCTGGCTGTCATCATCCGAACGGGCGGCCCTGCTGGACGCGGCCCGGGCGCAAGGCGCGGCCGAGCTTAAAAAATGGGAACTCATCTACAAACCCGCGCCCATGGTGGCCCCCATGGACGGCATCATCATCGCCCGCAACGCGGAGCCGGGCCAGACCGTGGCGCTCTCCGACATTCCTCTTGTAATGTCAGACCGCTTGATTGTCAAAGCTCAGGTGGACGAAACCGACATCGGCCGCCTGGAAGCTGGGCAAGTCACCGAAATCACCCTGGACGCATATTCGTCCAAAAAAATCCCAGGGAAAGTGCGCACCATCGCCTACGAAGCCAAGACGGTCAACAATGTCACGATTTATGAAGTGGACGTCCTTCCGGATGAAGTTCCTCCGTTCATGCGCTCCGGAATGACCGCCAATGTTTCATTTCTGGTGAACCGCAAGGAAGGCATTTTGGTGCTTCCTCAGGCGGCTGTTCGCCAGGGCGAGGGCGGATCGTTTGTGTTCATTGCCAACGGCAATTCGACAAAAAAGAAAGAAAAGCGGCAGATAAAAACCGGCATCACCGATGGGAAAATGATTGAAATCACGGACGGCCTCGCCGAAGGAGACAAGGTTTTGGTTGCGGATGTGAAGTGGGACAAAGGCGGGGGAAGCCAGGCTTCGAGCCCGTTATCGCCGATGGGAGGAGGGCGCAGACGGTGACGGATCCCCTCATTGCCATTCAGGGCCTCAAAAAAACCTACCTCTTGGGGGAAACGGTGGTGCCCGCCCTGCGCAGCGTCACGCTTTCTATTGATGCGGGAGAGTTCATTGCCATCATGGGGCCTTCCGGTTCGGGCAAGTCCACGCTCATGCATGTTCTGGGGCTCCTGGACGCTCCTGAAGCGGGATCGTACAAATTGGAAGGGCAGGAAATCGCGAACTTGAGCGAAGACGAATTGGCCCACCTCAGGTGCCGCACCATCGGATTTATTTTTCAGCAGTTCAATCTTCTCGCGCGCACATCAGCTTTGGAAAATGTCGCTTTGCCTCTGATTTACACCGGCTCGGAGGAAG